>DASWUZ010000347.1:0-3187 GCA_036401395.1 Acidisarcina sp. | reverse complement strand
TGGATCCACCTCGACATTGCAGCCGTCACCTGGGTCGACGACGGCAAGCCCTGGATGGCGAAGGGACCGACCGGCACGTCCGTCCGCACAATCATTGAATGGGTGCGGAGCTACGCCTAGGTTGCCCGTGAAGCTGCCTCGAAGCGGCTGACCTGGGACAATGAAAGCGCGCCAAATTCGGCGCGCTTTTCATTTAAACATCTTACCCTGAGAGACTGGGCTCAACTGGCCTGTCTCAGTTTGGATTCTCCGGAAAACTCGGCGATGATCTGCTCATTGAAGGCAGGAATATCACTCGGATTCCGGCTTGTGATGAGGCCGTTGTCCGAAACAACTTCCTCGTCTACCCACTTCGCGCCAGCGTTCGTGAGGTCAGTTTTGAGTGACGGCCATGAAGTCATAGTCCGACCCTTAACCACCCCTGCCTCAATAAGCGTCCACGGGCCGTGGCAGATAGCCGCCACCGCCTTGCCCGCATCGAAAAAGTCTTTTACGAAGGCTACAGCCTGCTCGTTTACCCGCAGGTAGTCAGGGTTCTGCACCCCTCCGGGCAGTACGAGGTTGTCGAAGTCGGCCGCGCTCACTTCGTCAACCGTTTTGTCGACCTTGATCTTGTCGCCTTTGTGGTCGTGGTTCATACCTTGTATTTTTCCCGGCTTCAACGAGACAACCACCGTCTTCGCTCCAGCCTTCTCAAGCGCCTCTTTGGGTTTGGTCAGCTCTATCTCTTCAAAGCCGTCCGCAACTAAAAATGCGATTTTCTTACCTCTCAATACCGCCATAATTCCCCCAACTCAGATGGTTCGCGAAGCCGCAGTTTATACGCGGATTCGCTTGTTCCCTATCATTTAAGAGGTGGAACGGCGGTAGATCGTTGCCAGTTGCAGCCCCTTAACTGAGGGCGTTGCTCGGGGATCTGCCGCTTCAATTTCTTCACCCGGCGGACGGCATCTCATCTTCTACTGCATTCAAGTTCTCTCTGATTCCAAGCAGGAGACAAGTACGTAATGAAGAAGCTATCTTCGGGCCCTGCACTGCTCTGTCTTGCCATATCAAGCATTTCGATCACCTCGTGCAAATCGGGCAGTTCTTTGCCGGGTGCCTCACCCATCATTATTTCCGGCGCCGGCAGCAGCTTCGTCTATCCCGTTATGGGCAAGTGGACCGAAGCCTTCCGTCAATCTCATCCCGGCGTCGAAATCAATTACCAATCGATCGGGAGCGGCGGCGGCATTCAGCAAGTCAAAAGCGGCACAGTAGACTTTGGGGCGACCGACGCTCCGCTCACAGACGAGCAACTCGCCGCTATGAAGCCTGTGATCCAAATCCCGGAGACCGCAGGCCCGGTTTGCATCACCTACAACCTGCCCGACCTCAAGCAGCCGCTTCAGCTCTCAGGGGAGACCCTGGCGCTGATCTTCCTCGGCCAGGTGAAGACGTGGCAAGACCAGGCCATCAAACGTGACAATCCAGGGGTCGCACTTCCTAAAATTAATGTCGTGGTCACGCATCGCGCGGAGGGCAGCGGCACCACGGCCATTTTCACGACTTATCTGTCAGTCATCAGCAGCAAATGGGAGCAGCAGGTCGGTAAAGGTACGGCGGTGAACTGGCCGGTCGGAGTTGGGGGCAAGGGCAGCGAAGGAGTCACCGGGCAGATTCGCCAAACTCCGGGGGCGATCGGCTACGTTGAGCTTACCTACGCGCAGCAGAATAATCTGCCTGTGGCGGCAATCGGCAACCTTGCTGCTAAATATGTTTTGCCAAGCACGGCGAGTACTACGGCTGCTATTCAGGCTTTCAGCGAGCAGCTTTTACGAGACCCGCGCACTCCGATCGTGAACCCGCCCGCTTCGGCTGCCGACGCCTATCCCATCACCGGGCTGACTTTTCTCCTCGTGCCGAAGGATGGCTCGGGCAAGGCTAAGCGGGGCGCGCTGAAAGACTTCATCAAGTACATAATCTTCGACGGTCAGACTGTTGCCGGAACGATGGCTTATGCACCGTTGCCTGATCAAGTGAAGAAGTACGATATTTGGCAGATTTCGCAACTGAGCGCGGACGGACAGGCTCTTCCCTGAAATTGAGGGAATGATGACGGTCCTGCTCAGTCGATAGAGTGGACGGATGCCCCGTTCATCGCGCACTTGCATGACTGGTTCACGCGACCACTAGATCACATCACCTCAGGCGATTTGATTCCCAGCAATTTTAGAGACTGCGCGAGTTCACGTTCGACCACGGCCGCGGTCGCGAGCAGAAATGTCTTCCGCGCCGCATCCGCCTCATTGAGGATGTGGTGCCGGTGGTAAAAATTATTGAACTCCTGTGCGAGCTGGAATGCGTGCTTCGCCAGGTAGGCAGGTTCGGCGGTAGCGATGCACTGCTCAAGCAGGAGACTCAGTTTCGAACAACGCAGCCATAGCGGCCAGATGCCGTCGTCCTCCCGGAGAAAAACCCCAAAGTCTACGGAAGCAGCCGCAGACAGCACCTCCGCCGCCGTAGTCCCGGCCTTGCGAAAGATATTCCGCGCCCGTACCACTGCATATTGAACGTAAGGCCCCGTCTCGCCCTCGAAGCTGAGTGCGTCGCGAAAGTCGAAAGCGATCACCGAGTTGCGCGTGAACTTCAACATGAAATAACGCAGCGCCCCTACCGCAATGTCCTTCGCAATCGCCTCACGGTCCGCCTCGGCCAGTTCCGGATGACGGCTGTCGACCTCCCTCTGCGTAGCCTCGATGAGCTTGTCGATGAGGTCGTCGGCCTTGACCCCAAAACCCTTCCGCCCAGAGACCTCGATGTAAGGGCGAGCGCGGTCTTCGTCTGAAACGTCATAGCCGAGATCGAGCGCGCATCGCGGCGTCAGCGCAACCATCTCGTAGGAGAAGTGGGTATAGGCCGCCGCTTCTTTGGCGTAGCCCAGGCCGCGCAGCGCCTCGATCACGTTGCTCTGCGGGTCGGCCTGCCGGCTGTCGATCACGTTATAAATCGCCGACGCTCCGCCAAATTCGGGATGGCCCGCCTCACCCGTCTCCGCCGAAATCCAGCAAGTGCGATCGGCGTAGTCGTAGAAGCGCTGATAGCCGAAGTCGCGACCCAACAGGCCAAACTTCCATAGGTGGTAAGCGATGTCTTTCCCAACGTAGGTCACCGTGCCATTCGAACGAACGATTACCTTCGCATCTTC
>DASWUZ010000346.1:0-1533 GCA_036401395.1 Acidisarcina sp. | reverse complement strand
GCGCGACGGTGACGGTCTGGATGGAGTCTGCGGGGTTGGGTGGGCCCGGCTGGGCGGCAGTGTATGTGCTCGCGCAAAACGCCAAGATGATCGAGACAAGACCGGGCGAGACTTTTTTCATGAATGTGCTCCTGGGACTGGAACTTGCGAACGCAACCTCATTGAACGTGACGCTGGCTGTCGGGATGATCGTAACAGTAAACGCTAACTTAAGACCACGAATGCCATCTCGACACGCCAGCTCGCTGCAACGTAAGAGCCTGAACGCAACAGACCGCGCACCAGGAAACACGCGCGGGTAGGGGCACTAAGGACTTGAGACGTAGAATGGTAATAGGGAATTACTGCGCAATGAGGCGGATCTACATGGACGCGAACGCTACGACACCGCTGGCTCCGGCAGTGTTCGACTCGATGCGCCCGTTTTTCGTCGAGCAGTTTGGCAATGCGTCTTCGATCCACTTCCATGGCCAGCAGGCCCGGGCCGCGGTTGACCATGCACGTGGCCAGGTCGCTACGTTGTTGAATTGCCGTCCTGCTGAGGTTGTGTTTACAAGCGGCGGCACTGAGGGCGACAACCTTGCGCTCTTTGGAATGATGCGGCCGAGGGACCACCTCATCACAACGGCAATCGAACATCACGCGGTGCTCAACGCGGCCGAAAAGCTGCGCGACCGCGGATTGGCGGTTACTTTTATAGGGGTCGATTCCGAAGGGATCGTCGATCCCGAGGAGATCAGGCGCGCGATAAGGCCCGAGACCCGGCTGATCAGCGTCATGATGGCCAATAACGAGACGGGGGTTTTGCAGCCCGTCGCTGAGATTGGCCGGATCGCTGCCGAGACTGACATCTATTTTCATACGGACGCGGTGCAGGCAGCGGGTAAGGTGCCTATAGACGTTAAGGCTATTGGCTGCGATCTGCTGACGATTACGGGACACAAAATGTATGGCCCGCAAGGCGTGGGTGCGCTGTTTGTCCGGCGCGGAACGCAGCTTGAACCCGTGTTTTATGGCGGCTCCCACGAACGCCAGCGGCGCGCCGGAACTGAGAATCTTGCAGGTATTGTTGGTCTGGGCAGAGCGGCGGAAATGGCGACTGAAGGCCTTGAAGACTGGAGCGCAAGTCGAGTGGCTGCCCTGCGAGATCGGCTTGAGGCCGGCATTTTAGCAGGCGTCGATGAGGCGGGAATCAACGCCGCCGGCCCGGAAGGACGGGTGGCGCCGCGGGTCGGCAATACGACGAATTTGTGGTTCGATCATGTAGAGGCAGAGGCGCTGTTGATAGCTCTCGACCTCAAGGGGCTTGCTGTATCGGGTGGGTCGGCCTGCCAGTCGGGAGCCACGGAGCCTTCGCATGTCTTGACTGCGATGGGTCTATCACCGGCCCGAGCGCGAGCCAGTTTGCGGTTCAGCCTTCTGAAAGACGCAACTGCGGAAGATGTGGATTTTGCCATTGACCTGGTGCCGAGGGCGGTGGCGAGATTGCGCGAGTTGTCTCCGGTCTATGGAGCGCAGCAGGCTGCGGAATGC
>DASWUZ010000345.1:0-7516 GCA_036401395.1 Acidisarcina sp. | reverse complement strand
ACTTTGGCCGCAGAATGAGGACGGGACTTATCCGGAGGATTGTAGCGATGCTGCGGGGCCTGCGAATCCTAGGGCTTACACGGACATTATTGCTACCGCGTCTTTGGTCGAGCATGAGTGGCAGACGCATGGGACTTGTTCGGGGCTTTCGGCAGACGCTTACTTTGCGGAGGTGCGGAAGGCGTTTGCTGCGGTGAAGGTTCCGGGGGACGTTGGCGCTGGCGGCGGTGGTGCGAGCGAGGCTCCCGATCAGCTGGTGGCGGATTTTGCGCGGGCGAATCCGGGGTTTCCTTCGGGGAGTATTGCGCTTAGTTGCGGGAATAACCGGCTTACCGCGGTCGAGGTTTGTTTGAGTAAGAGCCTTCAGCCGGAGAGTTGTGTTGGGGTGCGCTCCTGCCGGGCGAATGTGGTACAGGTCACTCCTAAGTGATCGCACTTTGACATACTCTCTGGTTGATGACCCAGTAACTGGCCTTAGTCGGATCGCTGTCCCACTCCTAAAGCAAATCCAATTCCCATTCCTGCCCGATGAGGTCCTTCCCGAAGCTGTGGTGGGGCTCCTCTTTTACCAGGCGGAAGCCTGCTCCCGCGTAAATGCGGTGAGCGGCGGTGAGTATACTCTGCGTCCACAACACGACCCTCTTGTAGCCCGCCGTGCGAGCGAACCTGATGCACTCGTTCACCAGCGCATCGCCCAGGCCCATGCCGCGGGCGCATTGCTCGACAAACAGCAGACGAATCTTCGCCGTGGCGGGTTGACTCGGGTGCTTGACCAGAAAGATGTGTCCGACGCTTTGCCCGTTCATCTCGGCTATCCAGCATCGCTCGCACCCCGGATCGAAATTGGTGACGAACCCGTGGACGATCCTGGGGACTAACGCTTCAAAAGTCTCGTCCCATCCGAATCGCTCCGCATAGCCTACGCCCTCTCTGTAGACAATCCACCCCATGTCTCCGACACGGTGGGGGCGCAGGACAAAAGGTACCCCGGGGGGTATGCGGGGACTGCCGGATTGAGTGAGAATGGCTTCAATGGACTGCATGCACTCGAGGAGATCCTTGCGCGCCGCCGGTGTCAGACTTTCGAGCGTGGTTCGCGCCTGTTCGTCGGAAAGTGCATTGATTTTTTTGAATGCGAATTTGCCGCGCGCCGTCAACGAGAGTTCGGCATAGCGGGCGTCCTGGACCGAGGCTTTTTTGCGCAGCAGGCCATCGCGTTCGAACTTTCCCAGCAGGCGACTCATGTATCCGGGGTCTATTCCGAGTGATTCAGCGATTTCGCTCGCTTTGGGGTCGGCCCTGTTCGCCAGTTCGTAAAGGACACGCGCTTCCGCCAGACTGAATTCAGTGTTCAGAAGACTTTCGTTGAGGGTCCCTATGAACTGCGTGTGCATCCTGTTGAAGCGTCGAAACCTCTGGATTTCGCTGGTCGAGCCTGGGGTGGGTGCGAGGGCGATCGCCATGACACACATATCATCGCGATTAGTTGCTTTTGTCAAGTAAACTAGTTGACGTGGCGACCTACGACAGTTTTTTTGCACGGAAATGGCCCGGCGGGTCGCTGCCTCAGGCCGTCTATGATGTTGACGCCCTCGAACGAGAGACAGGAGAGAAAACGATGAGCACCCCGCAAAATATCCCTATGACACCAGGCTCAACGTGCATTACGGGCCTTTGGAGATGATCAACGAGAGGGAACTTTGGATGCGTCCCCGCACATCTGGTACAACCAGGCGCTGTGCCAGGTAAATGCGTCGGTGGTGCGATTGGGTGTAATTCAGGGAGAGTACCACTGGCATAAACACGACGACGAGGACGAGTTCTTTTATGTTGTCGAGGGCAAGTTGCTAATCGATCTGGAAGATAAAGTGGTCGAACTCAAACCTCGGCAAGGGTTTGTGGTGCCAAAAGGAATACTCCGCCGGACGACGGCACCGGAGCGCACCGTGATTTTGATGGTCGAGAATGCAGGGATTATCCCGACGGGCGACAAGTAGATCGCCAGGCATAACCGCTCGCTTGAGGTGTGCAAGGACGGTTTATTCTAAGTTTTAGATTTCCAGTATGACGGGCATGATTAGGGGGCGGCGGCTGGTGTTTTTTTGGATGAAGCGTTTCAGGTCGATGCGGACTTTTTCTTTGATTACGCCGTAGTCGGCTTTCTCTTCGGCGCTGGATTGCTCGAGGGTGCGGGTGACTACCTGACGGGCGTTGTCCATCAGGCCCTGTTCGGTGGCAGCGAAGCCGCGCGTGACTATCTCTGGCCGCCCCTCGACCTTACCGGTGTGCTTGTTGATGGTGATGATGGGGAGGACGATGCCGTCTTCGCTGAGGTTACGGCGGTCGCGGATGACGAGGTCTTCAACGACGTCGGTACTCGATCCGCCGGAGTCGATGCATACGCGACCTACGGTGACTTTTTCGGCGGTCCGTGCAGTCGTGGTGCCTAGTTCAAGCACCTGGCCGTCTTCGAGCAGGATGGCAGTCTCGACGACGCCGGTGCTGAGGGCGACCTCGACATGCTTTTTCAAGTGCCGGTAGTCGCCGTGTACGGGGATGAAAAACTTCGGTTTGAGCAGGTTGATCATCAGGCGCTGCTCTTCCTGGCTGGCGTGTCCGCTGACGTGGATGAGCCCCGCAGAGCCGTCATCGAAGATCACGTTGGCATCGCGGCGGCAGAGGTGGTCGATCACGCGGAAGATGCTTTTCTCGTTGCCGGGGATGACGCGCGAGCTGAGCACGACGGTGTCCCCGGGCACGATGTGGGCGAACTTGTGGTTGTCGACGGCGGCGCGGGAAAGGGCGCTCATGGGCTCGCCCTGGGTGCCGCTGATCATGATCATGACTTTTTCGGGGGCGAAGTCGTTGATCTGGCCGGGATTGATGACGAGGCCGTTGGGGATTTCGAGGTAGCCGAGGTCTTGCGCGATCTCCGACGACTCGACCATCGAGCGGCCTACGATGGCGACCTTGCGGCCGTGGGCGTGGGCTAGTTCGAGGGCGATGCGGATGCGGTAGATCGAGGAGGAGAAGCAGCTGAAGAAGAGCTTCTTTTTGGTGCGGGAGACGATCTCGTCGAGGCGGGGTTTTACGGCCCATTCGCTGGGCGTGTAGCCGGGGCGGTCGACGTTGGTCGAGTCCTGCAGAAGGGCGAGGACGCCGCGCTTGCCGTATTCGGCGAAGGTGTGGAGGTCGAAGGCGTTGCCGTCCGGCGGCGAGAGATCAATCTTGAAATCGCCGGTGTGGACCACGATGCCGACGGGGGTTTCAATGGCGAGGGCCACGCAGTCGACGAGCGAGTGGGTGACGCGGATGGGCTCGACGATGAAGGGGCCGATGGTGAACTTCTGGTTCGGCGCAATCTCGATGAGTTCGGTCTGGTCGAGGAGCTTGTGCTCTTCAAGCTTGCCCTCGACGTAGGCAAGGGTGAACTCGGTGCCGTAGACGGGGACGTTGAGCTCGGAGAGGATCCAGGGAAGTCCGCCGATGTGATCTTCATGGCCGTGGGTGAGGATGATGGCGCGGACGGAGGCGCGGTTTTCGACGAGGTAGGTAATGTCGGGTACGACGATGTCTACGCCGAGCAGTTCGGTCTCGGGAAACATGAGTCCGGCATCGATGACAATGATGTCGTCCTGGTAGCGAAGCGCGAGGCAGTTCATTCCGAACTCGCCTAATCCGCCGAGCGGAATGATCTTTAGTTTACTTTCAGCCATGAAACCTTAATGCTAGCACGTTGGGGGTAGCGGTTTGGGTCTGTAAAGACCGCGGTAGGTGCCTGTAGAAGCATGGTTGAGTGGTGGAGTAGGGATCATTTTACCAGTTTGCCTCGGTGCGACCTCAGTGCTAAATCGCCTTTCGAGAAATCATAAAAGTGGGGGCAAATGAGGTCCGGGGGCGTTCATCTCGGAGTATGCACCGACGGGGTTCCGCGTGGGTAATCTTTGGTGTTGTAGCTAGCTAGAACGCTTCCCGTTAACAGGGTTGTCGCGTAGATGATGGCATCGGGGAGCTTCAGCTTCATGGTCTGGCGCATCTCTACAGCTTTTTCTGCGATGGCTGGAGTTATGCCATGGATTTCTTGGAACGAAGATAAAAAAGCCCGGGTGCGGGCGCGGTTCTTATCTGTCGCTCCGGTCATTACTTCCATCCACGTAATCAGGCTGATGGCAAGTGTGTCGTCAGATTCCCTGTTCAAAAACGCGACTGTAGATGGTTTCGTTCCGTTCAGGGCATGAATGAGGACGTCGGAATCGACGATGTACCTCATCTTTCCCATTCAGAACGCAGCTTGGCGACGTAGGCCTCGGGGTCTGATGTTTCAGGATTGTCCAGCTTGCCTTTGTTGGCCCACAGGCCGACGTAGGAAGCCAGCGGTGCCCGATTCGTGACGACGTATGTTTCGAGGGCTTGACGGATGATCTCGGCGCGCGGGAGCTTGCGCTTTTTTGCCAAGTCGGCCAGGGCAGCTAGCTGCTCCTGCGATACGTCAACCAGCACTCTCATGCGGTATATCGTAACATGATATACGAACAACTTCAGGCGCGAGGCTCACGGCAGGAGGTCTTCTAGGGCGGTGTTACTGCCCTTGCGCCGGGGACTACCACGGCTCCTTCGGGGATGACTAGAGGCCAGTCGCCCTTCGGCGCGTAGGACTTCGCCGCGGACTACGTAGTATCTAGTTCTCTCATGGGCTGGATTACCGGCGTTCCGCGGGTCAGGATCGTGCCGGCGGCGAGCACGGCGCGGCGGCGGACAAGGGTGCCTCGTAGACGCCGCAGTCGCCGCTTGCCGCCTATTGGGCCACTCTGGCGCCTTCTGTCAGTGGAACAAATTACGCAGCTCCATTTGCTTACCCTTCAGGGCAGCTGCAAGGGTAGGGAGCGCCGCTGCTGCGAGGGTAGGGAGCGCCAGCCCGACTAATGTTTAGACCACAAAGTCCGTCCGCCAATGCAAAGCCCGCCCCCCAACATCGGCTGACGCGGAGGGAGCGCAGCCGTGGCGAAGTGGATTGAGGTAGACTTACGGCGCGACTCTAACTCCTTTTAAGAATTCAGCTCAGGATGAAAGCCCATGTTTCGTGGTTCGCTTAGCTTAGTGTTTCGTCATGCTCGTCTTGCTCCGGTGCTGGTTTTCGGCGCTCTTCTCATTTCCACAGGATTGCCGGCTCAGCCGACGCATAGAGGCCTCCTGGCTCCCACGCCCCCAATGGGTTGGAACAGCTGGGACTCGTATGGGTTCACGATTGACGAGACCACTTTTAAGGCCAATGCTGAATGGCTTGATGCTCATCTGAAGGAGTACGGCTGGAATTACGCCGTGATTGACGAGGGCTGGTACCTCAAGAATCCGGCGAGCGGGGGCAAGCCGGCGTACATTTTTTCGATCAGCGACCACGGGCTGCTGATGCCAGACGAGGCGCGGTATCCCGATGCCGCCAATGGAGCGGGATTCAAGCCGCTGGCGGACTGGGTGCATGCCCGGGGGCTCAAATTTGGGCTTCATATTGTCCACGGCATCCCGCGCGAAGTCGTCGATAAGAACCTGCCGGTGGCCGGCTCTCCTTATCATGCGCAGGATGTGGCCAATAAGTCGGACATCTGCCGCTGGAACGCGGACAATTACGGCATCAATGACAATGCGGCAGGCCAGGCTTATTACGACTCCATGGCCAGGCTGTATGCGAGTTGGGGGCTCGACTTCCTCAAGGTTGACTGCATCTCGCAGCCTTACCATGATGCTGAGATCCACATGCTGAGCAAGGCGCTGGCGGGTTCGGGGCGCGCCATTGTGCTGAGTTTATCGCCGGGACCTACTCCGGTGACCAAGGCGGACGATGTGGTGAAGTATGCGCAGATGTGGCGTATCTCGGACGACTTCTGGGACTATTGGAGCAAGCCGGACGCGAGCAACACGTTTCCGCAGGGACTGAAGAACCAGTTCGATAATGCTGCGGCCTGGTCGAGCCACGTGCTTCCCGGACACTGGCCTGATTCCGACATGCTGCCGATCGGGCACATCGGGCCTAATCCAGGCTACGGCAAGGTGCGGGACACGCGCTTTACCCATGATGAACAGCGAACTCTGCTGACGGCCTGGTCAATTTTTCGGTCGCCGCTGGTGCTGGGCGCGAACCTGACTCAAATGGACGACTTCACCACCTCACTGCTCACTGACCCTGAGGTGATCGCCGTGGACCAGCACTCTACCGGAAACCATCCAGTGATTCATACAGATAGCGCTATCGTGTGGCTGGCGAAGGCAGATGCGGGCAAAGGATACTACCTGGCGGTTTTCAACATCGGCGACAGTGCACAGACGCTGGAGTACGCGTGGAAGGATGTTACGTTGCCGGCAGCCGCTTATAAGGTACGCGACTTGTGGGAGCGGAAGGACCTTGGGGCGGAAAGGTCTTTGAAGGTGACGCTAGAGCCGCACGCCTGCGCTTTGTACCGCGTTGCCGCCGCTCAGTAGCGAGGACGCGTGGCGGGAAAACCTTGATGTGCCAGGCGCGTGGCCGGCAAGGCTTCCTCGCCCGGTACGCCTCTTGGATAGAATCGAGAAACCTCTTGCGGACAGAAAATTTAACTAAAGTAAAACCCTTTGAGGCCCGGCTCGCATCATACTGGTCAACGATAAGAGGCTGCTACACAGATTTACCCTCCTGAAACTTCCTCCTTTCTGTCTCGCTCGTTTCGCGAGCGACCTCTGTAGTACCCAAAACGAATCCCTCCAAATATGCCTCTCTTAAGTGGGCCCGCTGGAAAGCGGGCCCGCATTACTGACACATCCAACCGTGCTGCGATTGCGCTCAGGACATCGCTTCGATAATGGCTTCGCCGAAGGCTTTAGTGCCGCTGGTGCCGTGGACGTCGCGGGTCAGAGACTTCTTTTCGGAGTAGACCTTTTCTATTGCCGCCTGGATCTTGTCGGCAGCGGTACCCTCGTCGATGTGGCGCAGCATCAAGACTGCGGATTGCAAAAGCGCAGTGGGGTTGGCGATGTCTTTGCCTGCTATGTCTGGGGCGGAGCCGTGGACGGCTTCGAAGATCGCCGCCTCGTGGCCGAGGTTTGCGCCGGGCACAAGTCCGAGACCGCCGACAAGGCCCGCGCACAGGTCGCTTAGGATGTCGCCGTAGAGATTTTCCATAACCAGGGTGTCGTATTGATAGGGGTTCATCACGAGCTGCATGCATGTGTTGTCGATGAGATGTTCGCCGTAGAAAATCTCAGGGAAGCCTTTGGCGATCTCGCGGGTGCAGCGGAGGAAGAGGCCGTCTGACATCTTCATGATGTTGGCTTTGTGGATGGCATGGATCTTTTTGCGGCCTTGTTTGCGGGCGTATTCGAAAGCGAATTTCGCGATGCGCGTCGAGGCTTTTTCGGTGATGACTTTGAGCGATGTAACGACGCCGGGGACTACTTCCTGCTCGAGGCCTACGTATTCTCCCTCGGTATTTTCACGGATGATGACGAGGTCTACACCGGGGAATTTGGTTTCGAGGCCGGGCAGGTT
>DASWUZ010000344.1:0-11104 GCA_036401395.1 Acidisarcina sp. | reverse complement strand
CGGGAAAAATGGCTTTTCGCGCAGCGCCCGCGAACTCCACTACGGCAACGTCGCACCGCGCCTTGGCTTCGCCTGGCTCCTCACTCCGGCAACCGTAGTCCGCTCTGGATTCGGTATCGTCTTCATCGACCAATCCGGCATCACGACCCCGTTTACGACCCCGCAATACCCATTCATTCAAAACGTCCAGCAAAAAACGCAGGACAGTCTAAGACCCGCATTCCTCCTGTCCAAGGGCCCGTTCGTAGCGCCGATCCCGCTCACCCCGACAGCCGGCCTGGGTCAAAGCGTCTACACCACCAGGCGCACTGCCGGCTCCGGATACGTGGAGCAATGGAACCTCGCCGTGCAGCGCGCCGTCACCACGAATCTCTCCGCGGAGATCGCCTACGTCGGCTCGCACATCGTCCACGTCGGCATCCCCGACGCAAATCTCAACCAGCTCACGACGGCGCAACTCGCACAAGGCGCGTCGCTGCTAACCAAGATGGCCAATCCGTACTACGGGCAGATCCCCACCTCAAGCTCCATCGGCGGCAAGACGATCACCGAGGCGCAACTGCTCAAGCCCTATCCCGAATATCTGAACGTTGCCACCTACCGAAACAACAGCGGCGCCTCCAACTACAACGCCGTCGAGGCCAAGATCGAACAGCGCTTCGCCCACGGCGTCTCTTTCCTCTTCGCCTACACCCATTCGAAACTCATCGATGACGCGTCGTCCGTCTTCTCCTCGACCGTCCTCTCCTCACCCAACACCAGCAGCCTCATCGCTGCCGACACCTACCGGCCATATCTCGAACGCGACTCCTCGAACGGTGATATGCCCCACGTCACCTCGTTCAGCGGTATCTACGAACTGCCCGCAGGCCGCGGCCATCGCTTCGCATCAAACGGCATCGCCAACACCGCGCTCGGCGGATGGACCCTCAACACGATCTTCTCGCTGCAATCCGGAATGCCGGTCACCGTCACCCAGGCGACCAACAACAATGCGTTCGCCGGATTCTCACTGCAGCGGCCAAATCTCGTCGGCAAGCCATCACTCTCGCCAGACCAGCGGACCCCGCTCCACTTCTTCAACACCGCCGCCTTTGCCACGGCGCCGCAGTTCGCCATCGGCGACGCATCAAGAAACCCGGTACGCGGCCCAGCCTACCGCGACCTCGACATCGCCCTCGTAAAACGCCTCACTCTGCCCGGCGAGACCGCAATGGAATTCCGCGGCGAAATATTCAACATTACCAACACCCCAGCCTTCTCCCAACCCAACGGAAGCTACGGCTCCCCAGCCTTCGGTAGCATCACCAGCACCACCACCGACCCTCGAGTGATCCAGCTAGCCCTCCGGCTAAGCCGGTAGCACCGAGTCTCACAACCAAGCGATCGAGACAGTGACCGTTTATTACGGACAGCACTTGGTCCAAGATGACAAGGGATGGAGTTCAATCCACCCTGGAGAAATCCGCATCCTAAAATTACAGGAGGAAAACAACATGGCAATGCCAACCCAAGAACCTCAATCAACTGCCAAGGAGGACATCAAGTCCCCGGTCAAGAACGAAAGGGAAAAAGCGAATCGCGTGGCTGAGAAGGCAGCAGAGCGCGCCGGCAACACAGAACACGGCTACGACAGCAGCAACGACATCTTCACGAAGTAAGACGCCGCCGCAGCCAGAGTAATGGCAACTCCAGCCGCTCGGCAGAGAGCGCGATAGTCAAGTTCGATGCCCACTCATGATGACAACGTATCGCCTTCATGAGTGGGATCAGGGCATGCGCGACCCCTTCAAACCCAGATGCCCATTTCTCGGCTTGGGAAGATGGCTCCGTCCGGTGAATGCCTAACGGTTATGCACGCACACCTTCCCTCTCGGGCACCTTGCTGCCACCTGGTGACGGGCACCCCTTCATACGATAGACATAGTCCGGATAGTGGGATCAAGCCGTTGCATCCACATCTGAGCACTAGAGCACGCACTCACTCCGAAGCCTTTGACCCGAACAGATAAATAGATACGATGGACAAGAACGCACGGAGACCCTCTTGCCCGAAAGCATCACAATCCCCGCCCAAGCTACCGAGCAAATCATTCAACCAGCCCGCTCCCTGACTGGAAGCATCCGCCTCCCCGGCGATAAGAGCATCTCCCACCGCTACGCACTGCTAGCCGCGCTAGCTGAAGGCACGACCCGCCTGCAAAATTTCTCCACCGGAGCGGACTGCGCCAGCAGCCTCGCCTGCGCCGCAGCGCTAGGCGCCACCATAACCCACACCGAAAACAGCACCTTAGAGATCAAAGGCGCCGCAGGCCACTTCCACCAGCCAATAAAGGACCTTGACTGCGGAAACTCGGGTTCGACTATACGCATGATTGCTGGGCTGCTCGCAGCTCAGCCGGGGCGTTACACCCTTATAGGGGACTGGTCGCTGAGCCGCCGACCGATGGAGCGTATCCGCAAGCCGCTCGCAGCCATGGGTGCAGACATCACACTCACTCAGACCGGTTCAGAGGCGGGTCACGCACCGATTCACATCACGGGCGGGCCCCTCCGGGCAATCGACTATACGACTCCGGTCCCGAGCGCGCAGGTCAAGACGGCCGTTCTTTTTGCGGGACTCCAGGGCACCGGTACTACCACGGTTCGCGAAGCAATCCGCACCCGCGACCACGGCGAACTCGCCCTGCGCGCCTTCGGGGCCAAACTCACCCGCGCCGTCGACTCGGTCACCATCAACGGCGGCCAGCACCTAACCGCCATCGACGCCACGGTACCCGGCGACCTCTCCTCAGCCGCATTTTTTCTCTGCGCAGCCGCCCTCTTCCCCGACTCCAACCTGGTCCTCGACGAACTCGGCCTCAACCCCACCCGCGCCACCCTACTCGACGTCCTCACCACCCTGGGCGCGAAGATAAGCGTCATCAATCTCGAAGAAAAGCATGGCGAACTAACCGGCACCGTCCAGATCAACGCGCCCGCATCCGGCCTCGGCGGCGCCACCATCTCCGGCGCGCTCGCCGCCCAGCTCATCGACGAACTTCCAGTTCTCGCCGCCATCGCCCCCTACACGGCCAACGGCATCAGGATCCGCGACGCCAAAGAACTTCGCGTAAAGGAATCCGACCGCATCGCCCTTGTGGCCGCTAATCTCCGCGCCATGGGCGCCGAAGTAGAGGAGTTCGAAGACGGCCTCGACGTCCCCGGCGGCCAGACCCTCCACGGCGCCATCATCAACTCCGGCGGCGATCACCGCATCGCAATGGCCTTCTCCGTAGCCGCGCTTCGGGCCGAGGGAGATACCCTCATCCGGGGGGCAGAATCCGCCGGGATCTCCTTCCCTGAATTCTTTCACCTCCTAAACCACGTCGCTAAACGCTGACGCCCTCGCCCAGGGTTTCCTCCCAACGTTTTTTAACTGTGTTAAGAGAATCAATGCAAATGCAGTCGCCACAATGTGTAGCTGGCGATTTCATGGAGCAATCGCTGAGCCTCATCCCGGCCTGAAATATCTTTCCCCAGGGCACGCGGCGAAGTATAGACGAGCAGGCCGTCCTTAGCGCAGATTGCGTGAATGCGGAATAAGTGCGTTCCGTCACTGACCACGACGATGCTGCGGAGATGATTCGCGCGCGCAATTAGCCCCAGCCGCTCGGCTGACTCCTCTGTATTGCTGCTCTGCGTCTCAGCGATGATGCGGCTCTCAGGCACGCCGTGCCCGCGCAGGTAATCGTTGCCAACTCCGCCCTCAGAGTGGGTCGCGTCCCCTTCGCCGCCCAGCGTGATCAGCAGCGGCGCAATGCTTCGCTGATAGAGTGCGAGGCCGTGATCAAGCCGCGCCCTCAGTACCGGCGAAGGGCGTCCGTCGTACTCGGCCGCGCCGAAGATCGCGATTGCATCCGCGGGTCGTGCCTCGTCGAGCGTCGCGTAGTGGCGAATTTGCTGATAGACCCAACCAACCCATCCCGCAGCCGCGAAGAGCAGCATGAGGCCCGCTATCCGCAGCATCCGCCCTGGGGCAGTCGGTCTGGCGCCGCTTCGTGAATAACGCGAATTCGGGTTACCGGGAGTATTCATTGTTAGAGCGTATCGAGAGCTACTATCTCAACGAGGAGGTCGACCGAGTGACAAAGGGTTTATAGATCAAGCCTGCAGGGTCATCGCAATCTCGTGCGTAGAGATCGCGCCCTCACGCAAGACCTGCCACGTATTCTCGCCGCGGGAAAGATCGACGATGGTCGTAGCCACGCTGCGCCCAGTGGGGCCGCCGTCGACAATCAGCGGAATGCGATCGCCGATCTGATCGCGCACGCAGGCTGCGTAGGTACACTCCGGAGCGCCCTGCAAATTTGCCGAAGTCGCGGTCACGGGGAGCCCAAACAATTTCACCACCGCGCGCGGGATTGCCGCATCTGGCACCCGCATCGCGACGTTGCCGGTGCCAGCGGTGCTCCGCAGGGGCAGACGCGAACCAGCGCGCACAATAATCGTCAGCGGTCCCGGCCAGAAGCGCTCTGCGAGCCGGTCGAAGTTCAGACCGATATCGCGCGCCAGTTCATACGCCTGCGCTAGGTCGCCGATCAACAACGAGAGCGGCTTATGTCGCACTCGCGTCTTGATCTCGTAGATGCTCTCGACCGCGCGCAGATTGAACGGGTCGACAGCCAGCCCATAAAAAGTGTCCGTGGGCATGCCCACAACTTTGCCGGTCTTCAGGCACGAAACAATGTATTCCACCCGGTCCGCTTCAGGTTCGTCCGGATGTACGCGCAGGATTTCCGCAGACAAGATCGCTCCAAAAATAGAAGATGGCAGTAGGAATGGCGGCGGTCAATAGATCGATCAGGCGGCTATCGCACCGCCTATTCAGTCGGGGCGGTAAAATCGCACCAATGCCACCGGCCTCATTCCACCCGCACATTCGAATTGTACAGAGTCGGCAAAATAGTCGCGTCAAGGAATTGCGCGCAGGGTTTGCTCGCGGGAACAGCGCCCGAACTCGCGCTGTCGGCGAGAGCATAAGCATCGAGGGCTTTCATCTGCTGGAAGAGGCCCTCAGTGCGGGCCTCAGGGTCGGAACTATCTTCGTTCGCACCGGTAGCGAAGACTTCCTCGATAAACTCGCAGCGATCGTTGATGCAGATTTGTCAGCGGTTGAGATTCTTCAGATACCTGCCGAAGTGTTTTCGAGCGCCGCCGAAACCGAATCGCCCCAGGGGATTGCCGCTCTTGTCGAGCCGCCGATATTTTCGCTCGACGATGTGTTTGCGGGGCCTTCTGCCAGCGACGCTGAATCGTCAACAACGCCCCTGGTCGTGGTCGCGGCCTCGTTGCAGGACCCTGGCAACCTCGGCACTCTAATCCGCTCGGCTGAGGCTTTTGGAGGGACCGGCCTCATCGCTCTCCCCGGCACCGTCAGCCAGTGGAACCCCAAGGCCCTCCGCGCCTCTTCCGGGTCTGCTTTCCGTCTGCCGGCGGTGGCTGCATCCGAGGCGGACGCCCTTTCGCGGCTTCGTTCCAGCGGCCTTAAGATACTGGCTGCGACCGTCGACGGCGGAGCGTCTGCGGCGTCTCTCGATCTGACGGTACCAATGGCAATTCTTATCGGGAATGAAGGCGCCGGGCTTTCCGCGTCGCTGATCGAAGCGGCAGACCAGCGCATCACTATTCCCTGCCCCGGCCCGGTCGAATCGCTCAACGCGGCGGTGGCGGCGAGTATCCTGCTTTACGAAGCTGCCCGCCAGCGCGGCGACCGGATTGAGCATCGAAGGAAGCCAGCATGAGCCTCTTCGGCGGCATCCCTCAACTCGACCGCAATTCTTCCCGCGCAGCCGCCAACACACCGCTTGCAGAACGCATGAGGCCGCGCAGCCTGGCTGAGTTCGTAGGTCAAGAGCATTTGATCGGGCCTGGCAAACCGCTCCGTCTCCAGATTGAAAACGACGATTCGACCTCGATGATTTTTTGGGGGCCGCCCGGCGTCGGCAAGACTACCCTCGCCAAAATCATCGCCGAGACCACTCGCTCCAGCTTCATCGAATTTTCGGCCGTCATGGCCGGCATCAAGGAGATCAAGCAGGTGATGGTCGATGCCGAGAAGGCGTCCGGCTACGGTTCGCGCACGATCCTCTTCATTGACGAAATTCATCGGTTCAACAAGGCCCAGCAGGATGCGTTCCTGCCTTATGTGGAGCGCGGGACCATTCGTCTTATCGGCGCAACCACCGAAAATCCGTCCTTCGAGATCATCGCTGCACTGCTGTCGCGTTGCCGCGTCTACACCCTGCGTCCGCTGACCGAAGAACAGCTCGTGACCCTGCTGCGCCGTGCGCTCGCGGATAGCGTCCGCGGCCTGGGCTCGCTTCAGGTGGATGCCGACGACGCGGCGCTCGCCATGATCGCCTCCTATTCGAGCGGCGACGCGCGTAATGCCTGCAACGCCCTCGAACTCGCCGCGAAACTGGCGATCGCTAGCGGAGCGGGCACTAACGCCACCGGCACTGTTACAAATAGACGCATCACTCTCGAAGTGGCCCAGGAGGCGCTCCAGCAGCGGGTACTGCTCTACGACAAATCCGGCGAAGAGCACTATAACCTCATCTCTGCTCTGCATAAGTCCGTGCGCAACAGCGATGCGGATGCCTCGCTTTATTGGTTGGGGCGGATGCTGCAGGCTGGGGAGGACGCAATGTACATCGCCCGCCGCGTCGTGCGCATGGCGGTCGAAGACATCGGGCTCGCCTCCCCTGAAGCCCTGCACATTACGCTTTCCGCTCGCGATGCGATGCACTTCCTCGGCTCTCCGGAAGGCGACCTTGCGCTCGCCCAGGCCGTCGTCTATCTTGCCCTCGCTCCGAAGTCGAATGCCCTCTACACCGCGTACGGCGCGGTCCTCAGCGATATTGAGACGACTCGTGCCGAACCTGTACCGCTTCACCTGCGCAATGCGCCAACCGGCCTCATGAAGTCGCTCGATTACGGCAAGGGGTACCAGTACGCGCACGATGAAGAGGGTCGGGTCGCGGATATGGAATGTCTGCCGGAGAGTTTGCGCGACCGGCGCTATTACCATCCCACCGGCGAAGGTCGCGAGAAATTGCTAGCTCAGCGTATGAAGGAAATCCGCCAGTTGCGCGAACGAAAGCGCACAACTTCGTGAGGAGAAATTTCTGCTTCTGATTTGCGGCGGGAGCGATAACAGTTTTGGCAGGTGGAGGCGCAGCGACTTCAGGGTTTAGTTTGAGGCGGAAGTGCTGATCGGCTTGGCCGGCATCTTTACTCGATCGAGCGCGTCGAATACGATCCCCGGCGTCAGCACCTCTGGCAGCATTTCAGGCACGCCGTTAGGGTCTCCGGGGTACATGGCGTAGGCGGGCACGCCGCTGCGCCCCAGCGATGCTAGCGTCTGGGCAATCACGTCATCGTGCCGGGTCCAGTCTGCCTTCAGCAGTGCGACCCCGCTGTCTCGCAACCTCTGCTCTACGTCGGCGCGTTCCAGCACCACGCGCTCATTCACCTGGCAGCTTAGGCACCAACTGGCGGTGAAGTCGACGAACACCGGACGTCCTGCGGCACGATACTTTGTTACTAACTCGGGAGAAAAAGTTTCCCATACTGTAGCGCTCGCCCCGCCAGCCGACGCTGCTCCCGCGCCTGCTTTCGCAGACGGGACATCAAATTTACGCAGAGCATAGACCGGGAGTGCGACCGCGGCGATCACCACGAACGCTGCGATCAGCGAAGGCACGCGCTGCGCTGGCCATCGACCCATCACCCATCCGGCGACGGCGAGCAGCAGGAATCCGCAAAGAAGACCGAAGAGTGCATTGTCGCCCGCATTCATCGCAAAGAGCCACACCATCCAGATCACCGTCGCGAATATTGGCAATGATGTAGCCTGCTTTAGCACTTCCATCCACGCGCCGGGGCGTGGGAGCAGGCGCGTCCATGCGGGGTTGAATGATAGCAAGAGGTAGGGCAAGGCTAGCCCGGCGGCGAGTGCGGTAAAGATGGCAAACGTCACACCTGCGGGCTGGGCCAGCGCAAACCCGATTCCTGCGCCCATAAAAGGAGCGGCGCAGGGGCTCGCCACTACCATAGCCAGCACGCCCGTGAAAAAGCTGCCGGCGTAGCCCTGGCGGTCGGCGAGGCTGCCTCCCGCACTCGTCAGGGTCAAGCCAATCTCAAACATACCGGCGAGGGAGAGCCCCAGAAAAAACAAGAGCAGGGCGATCACGGCGAGGAAGGTGGGTGACTGGAACTGGAATCCCCAACCCAGATGATGCCCGCCCGCTCGCAACGTCAGCAGCACTGCCACCACCGCCCAGAACGACAGTACTATGCCCAGCGCATATACCCACCCGTGTGCGCGCATCCGGCTCCGCTCTTCACCGGAGGATTGCACCAGGGCGAGTCCCTTGATAAACAGCACGGGAAAAACGCAAGGCATCAGGTTGAGAATCAGGCCGCCAACAAACGCCAGACCCGACGCTTTCAATATGCTAAGTAAGTCAGAACTTACCATCGCGGTCGATGCAGGCAGGACTCCCGGCGTAGCGTGAATTTCAAATGGCGTGCCGGCAAGTATGAGGACGCCATGAAGTTCCCTGGGCGAGCGGGCGAGACTCTGATCTTTCTTGAGGTCCAAACGGAGGCCGTTGGACACGGTGCCGGCAGTCTGCGGCGCCGGATTGCTGATGACGTTTTGGTCGAGGGGAAAAAACTCGGGTGAGGCGCCTGGTGTTGCAGCGTTGCCGGGCCCGAGGTGGGTGGACAACGTATTTGTGAACTCCAACCCTATCGCGTAGCCGGCGGTCGTAGGCGCGAAAACAGCCTTGAGTCCCGCAGGTAAAGGCCGCGGCAGCTTCTCCTGATAAGCCGCGATCAGGCCCGGCGCGTACTCCGTTCCCGGCGTTGCTGCATCGGCAATCGCGAGCGGTAATTTGAGCGCCGCTTTGCCGGGAACGCAAACATCGCGGCACACCAGCCAGTCCACCTTTGCACTGAGGTCCAGGGCCGTGCCAGGCGCCAAGCCCTCGCTTGCATGAAGAGCAATAGGAAACAAAACCTCATCCTCATAGCCAAAGTCCATAAAGGGGCCGAGGGGCAAGCGCTTCGGTGCGGGATATTGCATTGGGCTGGCTGTTATTCCAGCAGGCAGCGTCCAGCGGACGCGCGGCGGCTCGCCAGAGTCGCCGGCATTTACCCAATACACGTGCCAGCCTTTTTCCAGTTTGAAATAAAGTCCTGCGTCGAGGCTCGCCCCGGGATGAATCACGTCGCGGGAAGACACCAGCGCGACGGAGACATGCTGGGCGACCACCGGGGGCGTGTTGAACCGGTCTTTCGCGGTTTCCTGTGAAGCAGCCCCGCAGGCCGCCAACGCGCAAACTGCCAGGGTACCGAAAGCTAGCAAAGACCTGCGGCTCCTGCCCGATGATAAGTTACGACGAATGTTACATATTCCAGCCGCCACAGCCACCATCCTGGTCAACGCTATCAATGTGTAACAGCGGCAGGCCTGAATACGACGCTATAGATCATCGTCCGCATTGGCTGGCGCTGCCGGAACGCCACCTTGCCGCCGCATCATCAGATACCCGCGAATAAACGGCTCCAAATACCCGTCCAGCACCTTGTCGACATCGCCGACTTCAACCTTGGTGCGAACATCTTTGGCTATCTTGTAGGGCTGTAGCACATAAGACCTGATCTGGGAGCCGAAGTTAATCTCCAACTTCGAATCTTCAACCTTGCGGGTAACCGCCCGCTTCTTCTCCAACTCGAATTCGTAGAGCCTCGACCGCAGCATCTTCATTGCCCGCTCTTTGTTCTTGTGCTGGGAACGCTCGTTCTGGCACTGCACAACGATGTTGGTAGGCAGGTGAGTGATCCGGACTGCTGAGTCGGTCGTATTCACATGCTGACCACCCTTACCGCCGGAACGGTAAGTATCGACGCGCAAATCATCGGGCTTTACATCTATCTCGATTGTGTCATCGATTTCAGGCGAGACATACACTGAGGCAAAGGACGTATGCCGCCGCTTTGCCTGGTCAAATGGCGAAATCCTCACCAGCCGATGCACACCCGTCTCACCCGCTAACTGCCCAAAAGCAAACTCTCCAGAGACGGTGAACGTGGCCGACTTGATCCCAGCCTCTTCGCCATCCTGGTAATCGTTCATTTCTGTATTGAACCCCTGCCGCTCCGCCCATCGCAGGTACATCCGCATGAGCATTTCGGCCCAGTCCTGGGATTCGGTGCCGCCGGCGCCCGGATGCACGGTCACGATCGCATTCAGCGGGTCCGTCTCCTCGGCCAGCATGGTTCGCGTCTCCATGGCCTCGGCGAAGTCACGCAGCGCATCGATCTCGCGAATGAGGTCAGGCTCAACCGGCTCACCTTCCCGCGCCAGGTCAAAATAGGCATCCACATCGCCGCTACGGCGAGCGAGCTCAACGTCATCCGCAAGCATCGCTTCAAGGCGCTTACGCTCACGCATCAGGGGCTGACTGGCGGCCGGATTCGACCACAGCGCGGGGTCCGATAACTTAGTCTCAAGCACAGCTAATTGGCTGCGAAGCCGCTCGGGGTCAAAGATACTCCCGTAGGTCGCGGACTCTATCGCGCACGGGAGCATAAGAAAATTCCAGTTCGTTAAGCATGTTTACCTCTAAGGATTATAGTCGTTCAACCCTTGGGCTTCAGTTCAACCGGCCGCTGTCCAGTGCCGAATGAACGCAGCGCACCACGCAAGCCGCGCGCCGTTCCTGCTATTGCAACGACCGCACAAAGTATCGCGAAGACATCCCCATGCAACGTATAGAAAGTGAGATGATCGCGATATCCATAGTGCGCCGCCAGCGCCGTTTGAATGTGCCGCGGTGTGCTCTCGGTCACACGCCCATAGGGATCGATGGCCGCTGTCACCCCTGTATCAGTGGCCCGCAATATCCACCGATCGTTCTCGATGGCCCTCATCCGCGCCATGTTCAAGTGTTGCCACGGAGCGCTCGTGTCGCCATACCAGCCATCGTCGGAGATATTTACGAACACCTCCGCCCCCAACTCCGCAAAGTGGCGGACCTCGTCGGCAAACACA
>DASWUZ010000343.1:0-2293 GCA_036401395.1 Acidisarcina sp. | reverse complement strand
GCAGTGTGTCGGAGATAGATTGTAAGTTGCACAAAATGTGTGGCATCGAATGGTAATCCTCGTAAACTTGTCTGGTGAACAAACGTTTTCGATCTTGTAGCTACGATCAGCCGTTTTTGCTTCCGCCCTCGCTTCAGGACTGGTTACCCGAGAACCATTTGGCACGGTTCATAGCCGACGTGATGAATGAGTTGGACTTGTCTTCTATTTACGTAAGCTATGAACGAAGTGATGGGCGAGGTTTGTCGGCATACCATCCAGTGCTTATGGCCCGGTTGCTGCTTTACGGTTACTGCATCGGAATCACGAGTTCCCGCAAGATCGAGCAGGCTACCTACGACAGTGTCGCTTTTCGCTATTTGTCAGCCGACCAACATCCTGACCACGACACGCTGGCGGCTTTTCGCCAGGAACATGTGAAGGCGCTGGCGGATTTATTCGTCCAGGCATTGAGACTATGTGAAAAGGCTGGTTTGGTGAAGTTGGGCAATGTGTCGATCGACGGCACTAAGATGAAGGCCAACGCCAGCACCCGGCGTTCCGTAAACCACGGACGGATCAGCGAACGGGAACAACATTGGCGCGCCGAGATCGCGCGATTGCTAACGCTGGCGCAGCAGACCGATCGTGAAGAAGAGCGGCGCCTTGGCCAGGAACAAGCGGCAAACCAGCTGCCCGAGGAGTTAGCAAATGCGCAAAAGCGGTTGCAGCGACTGCAGCAAGCAAAAGCTGAATTAGAGAAGGAAGCACAAGCAGAGCTGAAAGCTGCTATGGAAAATTATTCTCCCAGCAAGCCTGGTCCCCGTAAAAAATCGGAGCAGACAAGCCAGCCACCGAAGGATCGCCGTCAGCGCGAGAAGGAGAAGAAGAGGCGTCAGCGCGCGAGAAAGAACGCCGCTGCGCCAAGCCGGCAATATAACTTCGTTGACCCTGATTCACGAGTGATGAAAGATAGCGGGGAGAGAGGGTTTGTGCAGGCTTACAACGCACAGCTCGCCGTGGACTCGCACGCTCAGATCATCGTAGCCGCGGAGTTGACCCAGCAACCTATCGATCGGCAGCAATTGTTGCCCATGGTGAAGAGTTTACGCAGCACAGCACAAGGGGTGCCAATCACCATCACCGCCGACGCAGGTTATTGGGACACAAGCAGTCTTCTCGATTCGACGGTTAGCGGCATTGAAATGCTGATAGCACCTGACTCCAAGCCGCAACCACCAGGCAGCCCGCTCCCGCCCTGTGCTCCGCATAGCCCAGAAGCATTTCGCATGAGAGAGATTCTCGCCACGCAAGAGGGAAAAGCCCGTTATGCACTGCGACAGACAACCGTGGAACCGGTATTCGGCCAGATAAAAGAAGCGCGTGGTATCCGCAGATTCCGCTTACGAGGCCTGTTAAACGTGACATCAGAGTGGAAGCTCATCTGCGCAACCCATAACCTTCTAAAACTATTTCGCCATCGCACGACTCTGGCGATCGCCTAACGACACCTCAACACCTCAACAAGAACTACTCCGCGTTTTGCATCACTCCTGCAGCACATAGCCTCTTCACCAGCTGTTATGCCCTATCCATCGAATGCGCTCCGAAAGGCGACTGGCCCCCTTCTGACACCACAATGAAGCAGTTTCTCTCCGACACACTGCGGGCCTGACCCCATCTACACTCTTTTCGGAGTCCGCGAGCCATCAACCTCAAGCGACCTTAATGCGGCCAACGTTGCTTGGCAGAGTTTTCGGTCGTGTCGAGGCCCAGACGCCAGGACTCCCCTACCGTCGAGTGCCTAGGGTCATGTCCGTCTGTCGCCGGTCAACCTATCATGGATGTCCCCGCAACTCCGATGGCCCGCTAGGTCCAAACCTCGCCGAAGAGCCGCGCAAAATTACTGCCGAGGATCTTCTCGATGCGACCTGATGTCCATCCGCGATTCGCCAAATTGTCGGCGACGGTCTTGAAACGGCGACAGTCGTTGTATTCTGGAATCAGATTGAAAACGTCCGGTGACTCTCCCGGTGCGGCTATGCCGGCTTTGATCCGATCTTCCACAAACTTACGCATCATCTTTCTGTAGGCGTCGTTCAGTGCCACACCCGAGATTGAGCCGTCCGTTCCCAGACCAACATGATCTTCCCCGCATGTGTTCACCGCGTGCTCAAGGTGACGAATCACATCGTCGGCGTGAGGCTGACCGGAAATCCGAAGGAAGGGCATGAAGTAAATGCCAACCACACCACCGCGATCGGCGACTGCTTTCAGCTCTTTATCGGAGGTATTTCTTGGCAAGTCAGCGAGC
>DASWUZ010000342.1:0-5970 GCA_036401395.1 Acidisarcina sp. | reverse complement strand
ATCGCCGCGACCCTTTCCGATATACACTCCGCCGTAACGGGCGCCATCGGCGCACTCAAAGGCCCACTGCACGGCGGGGCCAACGAAGCCACGATGAAGATGCTCTTCGCTATCGACAAGGCCGGCGCGGACCCCGTCGAATACGTCAAGAACATGCTGGCGCAGAAGAAAAAGATTTCCGGCTTTGGCCATCGCGTCTATAAGACCGAAGACCCGCGCGCTACCCACCTTCGCCGCATGTCTGAGGACCTTGGCCGCTCCAAAGGAGATTCCAAGTGGTTTGAGATGTCGCGCAAGATTGAGCTCTACATTCTCGCCGAGAAAAAGCTCAACGCCAACGTGGATTTCTACTCCGCCTCGACCTACTCTACCCTGGGCATCGACATCGACCTGTTCACGCCCATCTTCGCCGTCAGCCGCATCGCTGGCTGGGCCGCACACGTGATCGAACAGCTAGACGACAACCGCCTCATCCGTCCGCGCGCCGACTACATCGGCCCCGAATACCCCGTGCGCTACGTCGCGGTCGAGGGCCGCTGATCCCCTCGCTGAGGCTGTGCAGCGTCGCCGAGCTTACTCGGCACATCAGCTTGGCGAATCCCTACCAGAACATTCGTCTCTATGGTGCGTGCTCAGGGGTTCGCTTGATCGTCGGTCCGGAACCACACCCTGGCGGAAGCGGAAGCATGTTTCCGCCCTTAACGCCGCCTTTGCCGTTCGGAGAATACACCGGGAAGGATTCGCCATCTCCAAGGTAAAAGATTGAAGCTGTCGTTTGGACTGCGACCGCCTTGCCATGTTGCTCATATGGTTTATAGGTCCAATCCTTGATTGCTGCCAGCGCCGAGTCCTTCAGTTCCTCGAAACCGCTCACAAAGTCTTGGTCGCTCACTTTTCCGCTCTTGTCGATGGAAACTTTCAGCACCACTATCGCGTTGGAGCATTTTCCTATTGTACCTTTGGGCAATGTCGGCGCTGAAACGTGCTCCAGGCCCGCAGCCATGACCGACTCGGGTACCTCGAGGGCCGGCGTGGCGACACGCGCGATCGTCGCCTTGTTCACGGAACAGCCATCGAGTCCAAACTTCACATCGATGTTTTGATTGACGCGAAGACGAACTGAACTGGGCACTCGAAGACCGTTGATGACAGACGTTCCGAGTTCATATTTCACCTCTACCTTCTCTTGTCCACTGGCATCCACGGCGTCGCTCCCTGCGAACACTAATCCCTCAGGGCTGCTGACGTATGAGGGATGCTCATCCAGCTTGCCGTCAGCGCTGATGATCTCCGTCACCAGGTACGATTTGTCGAGCAGCATCTGGACGGGTGCTCCCGGTACACGGAAATTGATCGTGTACCCGGTATCGGTAGCGGTAACCATTTCGATTTGAGAATCAAAAGGCGGGATTGGCCCCTGCAATCCCTTCGACGGCCAAGTTTGGAAGAGCCCACTTAGCAGGGACGTTAGCAAGTTGGTCACGTTAGACGCACCCTGCTGCTCGTTTGCGCTGGAGTCGGTTGGGTAATGGTGCTCCACGCTGGGACGTCCCTGATCGTCCAAGGCAAGCGTAAAAATGGTGCTCTCGAGAACTTTGCGCGTCGGATCCTCTACACTCTGGGAAACCAACGGCACGGTGGAGAAGTCGAACTTCACCGTGCAAGAAAGAGACTGAAAACCTGACGCAGCGAGACTGTAATACCTGGCGCGCGCAGATTCCACTATCTTGCGATCTGAGGCAGATAACCGTTGGCCAAATGCGCTGGGCGAAAGCAAAAAGGAAAGAAGAACCACCAGTCTGAGAGGACCCATCATTCCTCGATTCTAAGCAAGTGGCGAGCCGCGGGAGGCCCATTTTGCGGCATGGTGGCCGATATAGTTGCAGGTTTCCGATCCGGACACTGGCTCACTGCAAAATGCAACGCACTCCGTCGTTCCGTCTTTGGTATCCTTACGATTGTTCTCTGGTAAGTGAAGAAAGTAAGTGAAGAAAGTCGATGCGATTACTTTTTGTGATATTCGTGCTGAGCGTGGCTGCGTTGATCTGGACGGCCTTTGGAATTGCGTGCCATATCCGGCGTCACCACCTCGCCCCAGACCTGCCTAAAGAGACAGACCTGGCCCGAGAGACAGAATCCTGGAAGAAAGATGTGGAAAGCGCCGTCCCTCTGCGCGCGGAGAAATTCATGCCCGCTGCAGCACGAAAACACTCGTAAGACGCTTGTTCCCGCTACCATGTCGTAGCAAGGGGAACGTCACAAAATGGAGCCTCGCTCCCTAAGCCCCTAACTGGAGCCCCGCTCCAAGGAAAAATCAACATGGTCCAGGCGGTCTCTGCAAACCCCTCGCAAATAGCCCACGACGCCCCTTCGCTGGCAAGGCAGGCGGGCCTCACCGTCGCAGCCACGGGGCTGGTCGCCCTCGCCGCGCACGTGTCGGTTCCCCTGTTTTTCACACCCGTGCCGATCACCCTCCAGACGCTGGCCGTCCTGTTCCTGGGCCTTTTGATGGGCCCGCGGTGGGCGTTCGTGACCATGACGCTCTACCTGGCCGAAGGCGCGGCCGGCCTCCCAGTCTTCAGCCCTTATGGGCCCGGCGGGGTCCTCCAACTCTTCGGCTTCACCGGAGGCTACCTGCTCTCCTATCCCTTCGCCGCAGCACTGGCGGGTTTGCTTTACCGCTCCCTAAGACCAACACTCAAGCGCTCCTTCACAGGAAGAGATTTCGTAGCAGCCTTTTCGTCGGCGTTCCTGGCGAGCGCCTTGATACTTACCTCGGGAGCGTTATGGCTAGCGACCCAGACCCACGCGCCAGCCCGCGCCGTCCTCGCCCACGCGGTGCTGCCGTTCCTTCCGGGGGACTTGGCAAAAGTATGCCTCGCCGCTTCCGCCATCATTGGCGTCAACAACGCGCGTCACCGAGAAGATTCCGACTCCGTTGCATAGACCGGATCCTCGATAATTCACGTCGAACGAGCCCGCCTTCCCAAAGCAGTCGCAGAGCAATATAGGAGAAGAAGTGACCACCACCCCCTCAGGCCCGACCGATGCCCTTCTTCCGCCCCCGCCGACGGCCTCCGGCATTCAGGAAATCAGCATCGCGCACAGCCCCGACTCCGACGACGCTTTCATGTTCTATGGCCTGGCGACAAACAAGGTGCGGGTCCCCGGGTTCAAATTCACTCACACCCTGACTGACATAGAGACGCTCAACCAGAAGGCCATCAAAGAAGCTTTCTACGACGTGACCGCAATCTCCTTCCACGCCTATCCGTACCTGCAGGACGACTACGCGCTCATGGCCTACGGAGGCTCAGTCGGCGAGGGTTACGGCCCCATGATCGTCTCCCGTCAGCACTACAATCATGACGAAATTCGCAAGGTACGTATCGCCGTTCCCGGCCTGCTCACGACCGCATACCTGACGCTGAAGATTTTCGCGCCCGAGATTGAGACCGCCGTAGTCCCCTTCGATCGCATCATCCCTGAAGTGCTGGCCGGCAATTTCGACGCTGGCCTGATCATCCACGAGGGTCAGCTCACCTACGCTCAGAACGGGCTACAGAAAATCCTCGACCTCGGCCACTGGTGGCGCGGACTTACCGGCCTGCCGCTCCCCCTCGGCGGCAACGCGATTCGCCGTTCGCTCGGCCCAGAAGTGTCGCTCATTGTCACTAACGCACTGCGCGAGTCCATTCAGCACGCCCTCGACAACCGCGAAGCGGCACTCAGCTATGCCATGCAGTTTGCCCGCGACCTCGACTCCGGCCTCGCCGACAAGTTCGTAGGTATGTACGTAAACGACCGCACGCTAAACTACGGCGAAGACGGCAAGGAAGCCATCCGCAAACTACTAGACATGGGCCACGAACGCGGCATTATTCCCGTCCCGGCGAAGATTGACTTTGTCGGCTGACCGTCGCTAAACAATCCCTCTTAGCCCACGGGACAACCTTGGATATGCAGTGTCTGCACAGAGCAAAGGCCCGCAAACCCTGAATGGGCCCGTTACTAAACCCAATGAACAGGTTGACTTCAGAGAACAAGGGCCGCAGTCGCACAAATCTGAGATATAGCCCTAAGATCAACTAGGAACGCTTCCTACGATGGCTTGTAGATGAGGGCGATGGCTGCGCCGACGATGACCCACTGAATGAAGTAGGTGATGCCCTGGTAAAACGTGAGCTTAAGGCCAATGTTCAGATTGACGTAGTTGTGGATAACGAAGGTGCAAACAGAGAAGATGCCAATGAGTGCGCCTAGGTATGCGCCGGAGGCGATGCTACCGACCGCTGGATAGGTTTTTGCGTAGACAACAGCGACAACCACGATGCTGATCAGGATGGCGACCATTCCGTAGGGCATGACTTTCATCATGCTTTCTTGCTGGCGGTAGACGTTTGGGTACTTCATGAACTCGGACTTCATAGACGGCATGGCCCGAACACCGCAAAGCCGTAAGCGAAGTAAGCGACGGTGGCGCCGAGAGACGCTAGAGCGATGCGGGCGTAGTTCAGGGCATTTCCTCTGAAGCTTGACCGGGTTCGCAGAGAATTTTACATGAGCAGACACTCCGTCCGAGCTTCGCTGGCCTGAGTTCCGGCTTGCCGTAGGTGCGATCATGCTTGCCAGCTCGGCGTTAGCCGATAGGCTGCCAGAGCTCCACACGATTTCCTTCCGGATCGGTGAGCCAGCCGAATTTGCCGAAATCGTAGCTTTCGCGCTTGGGATCGACCGTGACACCTTCTGCTATGAGACGGTTCAGGACGCCATCCAGATCGTCCACCTGAAGATTGATCATTGCTTTCTGTGCTGGAGGAAAGTATGCATCGTCTTGTTTGAAAAAGGCGAAGACGACCTGAGCATGTTGCGTGGGAGCCGGAAACGAGCGCGATCCGGCGGACTTCACCAGACCCAGATGCTGCTCGTACCATTGATACAGAGCTTTTGGGTCTTCCACTCGCAAAAATATTCCGCCAAAACCAGTAATTGAAGCCATGCACTCTCCATGAGAAACGCTAGTTGAGTTTACGCCTGAAAACTCGCAGAGCGTGCATGAAGCTAACGCCCCGGTAAGTTCTCTGGACGCGCATTTTCGTCATCTGGAATGTGCACAGAAGTACTATTGCGAAATCTGTTGGTTTTCTAACCCTTCAATCAGACCGATGTCCTTCAAGTGGCAGGGGTCTGGTCGACTTAAGAATGGTCTCAAGGTCAGGCGCACCTAAATCGCGCCTGGAGGAACTAACACGATGATGCCAGCGTATCTGATTTAAGGGGAGGCGCCATGCACATGCTGTTCCTCATTGCACTTTACTTTTTGCCGGCCATCATCGCCCACGCGAGGCACAGCACCAGCGCGCTCGGGATCACTATCGTCAATCTACTCTTTGGATGGACAGGGATCGGCTGGATTGCGACCCTGCTCTGGGCGATGTTCAGCGCTTCATGGGACTGGGACTTGCGTTATGACCATACCAACTACTACACCCCGCGCTATTACACTCCGCCCTCTTACATCTCACGATACCCGAAGCGCTGGTAGGTATTTTCGCCTGGCTAGTAGATAGGCATTTGCCTCCGCGGCGGTGACCCCAGCAACCCGTTGTAGCAGCGTCTTTAGCTGGCCTGTTGCACCAGGGTGCGAGCACCTGTTCGCCACGCTTCCAGTTCGGTCCGAAGCTGCTGATTTTCTTCCAGAACATCCATGAGCTGATCCTGCAGCCGCGCCAAATCCTCCTCGACCAGCCGCAGCCGAGCCGCCTGCTGGGGACCCGTGAGCTTCCCTCGCGGCGTGTCTATGTGGACCATGTTACCGGGTGTAATTGTTTCTGATACCGGGCCGGATGTTGTGTTTGAAACCGAATTGTCTACTGCCATTTTCGGGTGTCTCCATGTGGAAAACCCGTCCCTGCGGGAGATCCACAATCCGGGAATATAGTCCCGCATAATGGCTTGTGGCAACTCCAG
>DASWUZ010000341.1:0-2533 GCA_036401395.1 Acidisarcina sp. | reverse complement strand
GGCGGCGGACGCCGGCTCAACGTGCTCGTGACCCGCGCTCGCGAGGCGGTTCATCTGATCACGTCGATTCCGCCGGAGAGCTACCGCAACCTGCCGCCGCTCCCACCCGATCAAACGCCCGGCGGCGGTTGGCTTTTATTCCAATATTTGCGATTCGCCGAACAATTGGGGGCGTCGTACGCCGCGGTCGCTTGTTTGTCACACGGTTCTTCAGCCGAGTCGCACGCTCAAACGCCCCATCCCGCGCAGCCGGCAACTGTGACCGCTCATCCAACAACCAGCCCTTCGCGTCTTGCCCATTCTCTTGCCGACCAGCTTGCCGTGCGCCACGGCGTTCCCAGCGATCTGTATTGGGGGAACGAGGGGTTCTGCATCGATCTTGCGTTGCATCAACCGGATGAGCCGGAACAGGTCACGATCGGCCTGCTCTGCGATGGAACGCGCTATGCCTCCGGCGGCGACGCGACCGAATGGGACGTTTTCCGCACCACCGTGCTTGAGTCGCAAGGCTGGCGGCTCCATCGCCTTTGGAGCCCACACTTTTTCCGTGACCCACGCGGATGTTTGAAGTCGGTCCTCGCGGAGAACAATAAATCCGTTTTGGATTGATTCGTTCCGCCGCTCGCCGGCTTCGCGGAATCACTTTGTCCGCTAACCCGAATATTGCATCGATTTTTATTGATTTGGCTATAGCGCAGCGGCCCTGCCTCTTGTAGATTCGGGAGTTACTACACTTCCAAACACAAGCAAGGAGGCAAGGCCGTGCCGACAGACTGTAACTCGCAATCGATCCATTTTACACCGCTGAAGAGCCGGCAACTGCTCGCGCAGTTCGACGGCGGATCAATCACTTCCGATGCCGGCGCTTTGCTGCTCCGCGAGGTGGCAGGTCGTTCGAAGCTGTTCGCGCGAATGGCTGCGGCCTTACCCGATCCGCGTGACCCGGATCTGATTGAGCACGATCAGCAAACGATGCTTGCCCAACGCGTACTGGGCATCGCCTGCGGGTGGGAAGACCTCAATGATCATCATGGCCTGCGGATAGATCCCCTGATGCAGGTGGCCAGCGAACAGGAGGCCGATGCCGACCATCCGCTGGCATCGCCCGCGACGTTGTGCCGGCTGGAGAATCGCGTCAACCGAGGCGGCTGCGTTGCCCTCTCCAGGCTGCTGGTCGATCTGTTCATTGAATCCTTCGATGAGCCGCCGGCGGAACTGATACTGGATTTTGACGCAACCGATGATCCGATCCACGGTGAGCAGGAAGGCCGCTTCTTTCACGGTTATTATGATAGCTACTGCTATCTGCCGCTTTATGTCTTCTGCGGCGAGAAGCTGCTGGTGTCGTATCTGCGTCCGTCGAACATTGATGCCGCCAAACACAGCCGTGCGATCCTCAAGCTTTTGGTCTTGCGTCTGCGTCAGGTCTGGCCGGGAGTGAAGATCATCTTTCGCGGTGATTCGGGCTTCTGCCGGTGGAAACTGATGCGGTGGTGCGATCGTCACGGCGTGGACTACGTGATCGGTTTGGCGCGGAACAAGGTACTGGAGAGAATGGCCCAGCCCTTCATGGCGACGGCGCAGCTGCAGTATGAACAGACCGCTCAGAAGCAGCGGATCTTCGCGGATCTCAGCTATGCCGCGGGTAGCTGGGACAAAGCACGTCGGGTGATCCACAAGGCTGAGCACAACAGCCAGGGTGACAACCCACGCTTTATCGTCACCAGCCTGGAGGGAGATCCCCAGCAGCTCTACGACCAAATCTACTGCGCCCGAGGTGAGATGGAGAACCGGATCAAAGAACAGCAACTGGGACTCTTCGCCGGCCGCACCAGCTGCCAGAAGTTTGTCGCCAACCAGTTCCGACTCCTGCTCAGCAGCTATGCCTACGTGCTGATCGAAACGCTACGTCGCACCGCATTGGCAGGAACCGAACTGGCCAAGGCCCAGGCGACAACCATCCGCATCAAGCTGTTGAAGATCGGGGCGGTGGTGATCGCAAGCGTACGGCGGATCGTCTTACGCCTGAGCAGCGCCTACCCATTGAAGACGCTATTCGCGCGAGTCGCCCGCCAGCTCCTGCCCCATCTGCAAACAGAGTGACGCCAGGCAGAATCTTCAGATGAGAAAGGAGTCTTGATGAGCCAAACAAAAACAGGAGTACCGAGGGGGACGCGGTGATGCTGCGCACCCGCTGTGCAAGTTCGTCGAAATTCAAATCGGCGACCCATCGACTAAAATCGATGCAATATGCGGGTTAGATGGCGACATGATCTCAAGCCTCCCCTGGTCGTAGGTCAGCCGCACATGCCCGTCACCAATGTCCTCGAGCAGGCGCTCGTAGGTTTCCCAGCTCACTCTTTCGAGTGTGACATTGGGAGGATTCGGTTGAGTTGAGTTAGTGCCACCGCCGGCGCCTCGATGGCTTATCGTGCGGGTCCCTCACGACTTTCAAAAGGGACGTCAGGGCTGTGCTACTGCAATTCATCCGTCCACACTTTGAAGTTCGTGAGCGTACTGGGCCCGAATGAAG
>DASWUZ010000340.1:0-6657 GCA_036401395.1 Acidisarcina sp. | reverse complement strand
GATGTATTTGCGGCCTTCGATGCGGCTCAGGCGGTCAAGAGATTCGTAGAGCGCGTCGAAGAGGTTGGTCTCGCTGAACCCCGGAATCTGCAACGAATTCAGCGACTCCGCGATCTGGCGCTTGTCCTGCGTAAAATCCGTGAGCACCTGGGTCCGCATGTCATACGTCATGACGGCAACGTAGTCATCTGGATGAAGCTGCTGCGCAAACTGGTAGGCGGAAGCACGCATGTCGTAAACGAACTGATAATTCGTGGAAGCAAATTCGCAAAGCAGCAAGGCCGTAATCGGCGCCTGAATGCGATGGAAGCCAGTCACGGATTGCGGCACGCCGTCCTCGTAGACGCGGAAGTTTTCCTGCTTGAGGTTAGGCACGAATTGCCGCGTCTTCTCAAGCACCACCCCAACATCGACCGTCACCACCGGCACATCGACTCGCAGAGCGAAGTTGGTCAGCCCCGGGGGGTTCTTGACCTTGGGCTCCGCAGGAGGCGGCGGCTCATTGGTCTTGTCCTTCTTCTTTGGGACCACGATCGCGCCGTTATCGCCGCCGGGGCCGCCAGCGTCCGGCGTCCCCTGGTCTGCGGGCGGAGCTGCCTGCTGAGGCGGCTGATCGGCAGAAGGCGCCTGCTGCGCAGTCACACAGGGGAGTACGCCGACGATCGCAAAAGCCAACGTCAACAAAAAAGCGAATCTGCTCCCTCGGAGAACGCGGGCAGACAAGGTGCGGCGGGGAGTACAGCAGCCGGACTTAAGGTTCATCACTACCCTCATTCTGATACTCTTGGGCACTTTGCGGCAAGCACTCGCCAGCAGCTACTCTGTAGACGTGCCTACCCCCCGAAAAGCAACATGCGGGCTTTCGCTCCTGACGGCCCTGCTGACGGTGTTCCCCGCCCTCTCTCAGATAGCCCCGGTTCCCGTAGCCCCTGTTCCCGCTGGGGGAGTTCCCGCCAGTGTATTCCCTGTCCAAAGTCAGGCATCGCCAACTCCTCCCCCTTCAGTCGCCGCAGGGATCTTTCCTCTGGACCAAGTGCATCGAGGATTGCATGGCGTCGCTTACACGGTGTTTGAAGGCACGCAGCCCGAGCCGATGGACCTCGAAATACTCGGCGTCCTCTACAACATGCGTGGTCCAGGCCAGGACATGATCCTCGCTCGCCTGATCGGCACCAAGCCGGAGTATACCGGCGTAGTCGCAGGCATGAGCGGCAGCCCGGTCTACATCGACGGCAAGTTGGTCGGAGCACTCGCTTACCGCATCGGCCAGTTCAGCAAAGAGCCTATAGCCGGCATCACGCCCATCGCAGAGATCCTTCAGGTTCGAGACCAGAGAGCCAGCCCGCCACCGACCTCACAAGTCGCCGAAACCCCGAATTCCCACCAGGCTCTCGACCCCGAAAGGGCCTCTGAGCCAAGCCAGGGCCTCACCGGGAATCAACTTCGAAGCACCGCCCCCGCTCCGGCAGCAGCAGCATCCTGCTGCGATTCATCATCCATCCAGCCCATTGAGACTCCGTTAGTCTTCAACGGCTACAGCGACGCAGCCATTGAACTTTGGCAAGACCACGCCTCGCTCACAAATCTCGCCCCCGGCCAGCGCCACGCGAACGCCTCCCTCACAAACGGCCTAAACACGGGCATGAACCCGGTAGCGGGCGTAGGCGGCTCCTCCTCAAACCGCCCTCAACCCGAACCAATCGTCCCTGGCTCCGCCGTAAGCGCAATCCTGGTTCGCGGGGACCTAGATATCTCCGCTACCTGCACAGTGACCTACGTCGACGCGAAGCAGCTCCTCGCATGTGGGCACCCCATCACCCAGTTCGGCCCCATCTCCATGCCCATGACCAAGGCCGAAGTGGTAGCCACCCTCGCCTCGCCGCTCAACGCCTTCAAAATTGTGAACACAACCGAGACCGTGGGCTCCTTTGACCAGGACCGCGAGTCTGCGATTCGCGGCCAGTTTGGCGCCAGCGCGCGCATGCTGCCCGTCTCAGTTCATATCCACGGCAGCGGCGCTGACCATACCGTTCATTTTGAAGTCATCGACCAGCCAGATGTAACCCCCAGCGCGATCCTCGTCTCCATTTACCAATCTCTGCTCTCCAGCAATAACTATTCCGCCGAGACTACCTTCCATCTGCGCGGCACACTCGAGCTCGAAGGCTTGCCTTCGGTGAAATTCGATTCGACGCTCGCCCCGACTGATCAGGTGGCGTCCTCAATCGGCGCGGCCATGCTGGTAGGCGAACGTTTCGCTCGCCTCTATGACGACGCCTCGCGCCGAACCACTTTCAAGAGCCTCGTCCTTGATTTCGAAGAGGTCCCTGGCCGCCAGCTCATTCAAATCGAGAGCGCAAATACCGAAGTCACCCGCGTGCACGCCGGGCAGACCGTGACCATCGGGGCGACCTTACGGCCTTACCGCGGCGAACCGCGCAACCTCCGCATCCCGGTAACTCTGCCTCCAAACCTGCAGCCCGGACAGGTGCGCCTCCTGTTAAGCGATGGCCCGACGCTCGATCGCGTCATGCAGCCGGGCCGCCCACCCTCCAAACCTCTCGACCTAAAGACGACGATCGATCTACTTAACAGTCTCCACCCCAACGACCGTCTTTACGTCAGCCTGCTCGACCCCTCAGCCCAGGCCAGCCTCGAGGGGCGAACTCTGAGCAGCCTGCCCATCTCCCTGGCAAATATCTATGAGCCGTTGCGCAATAATCAGGAGATGACGCTGAACGGAGAATCGATACTTCCGGTAACATCAATCCCAGTCGACGGGATGCTCTCCGGCCAACAAGTAATTTCCTTTGTAGTCGAATGACAGCATTTGGAATACGAGATGGGTCGGGCGTTCAATACAGCGACTCCACGAGACTGCGCTCCCCGGCCCGCTGTTTGCATGAATAACATTAAGTAAGTAAAGGCATCAATAACTATGAGTCAGATACACGGATTTGCCGCACACGCCGCCGGTGCGCAACTGGTCCCGTTCAAATACGATCCCGGAGAACTCGGCGCTCACGATGTTGAAATTCAAGTTACGCATTGCGGTGTTTGCCACAGCGATATCCACCTGATCGATAACGATTGGGGCATGAGCCAATATCCGTTCATCCCAGGCCACGAAATCATCGGCAAGATCACCAAGCTCGGCAGCGCGGTGAAGATGATGGCGGCCGGCGACCGGGTCGGCGTTGGCTGGCAGGCGGACTCCTGCGGTCACTGCGAATGGTGCCGTCGCGGCGAGGAAAACCTCTGCGCCCAGATGGTCGGGGTCTGCGTTCACCGCAACGGCGGCTATGCCGACGCCGTCCGCGTCAACTCAAGATTTGCAATTCCTATCCCCGCAGGGCTCGACAGCGAGAACGCCGCTCCCCTGCTGTGCGGCGGCATCACCGTCTACAATCCGATCCGGCATAACGGAGTCAGTCCCACCTCGCGCGTCGGCATCATCGGCATCGGCGGCCTCGGCCACCTGGCTCTTCAATTCGCCCGCGCCTTTGGAGCGGACGTGACCGCCCTCTCCACCTCCGAGGGAAAAGAAGCGGAGGCCCTCGCTCTCGGCGCCCACCACTTTGTGAACACGCGAGATTCCAAAAACCTAAAAAACCTGGCCGGCCATTTTGACTTCATCCTCTCGACCGTGAACGCCGATCAGGACTGGCCCCTTTACATCGCCGCGCTTCGTCCCACAGGCCGCTTCGTCTTCGTTGGCGCGCCTCCGGGCCCCGCGACCTTTCCCGTCTTCCCCCTCATCTCCGGCAGGAAGTCGATCTCCGGCAGCCCCATCGGAAGCCCCCAGCAGCTGCGCGAGATGCTCGACGTCGCAGAGCGCCACGGCATCAAGGCAAAGACCGAGCGCTTCGCAATGGACAAGGTCAACGACGCACTCGCCAAAGTCCGCAAAAACAAAATCCGCTACCGTGCCGTCCTCACCCGATAGCGCGCTACCCGCCGGTCAAAAAAGCCCAGTCATCCCGAGCCCAGCGAAGAATCTCCGGTACCCCCCTTCAATAAACCAGACCAGTCCACTCAACAAAGCAAACCATTCACCAAGCAGACCAGTCATCCTGAGCAAAGCGAAGGATCTGCGGTTGGTCCATTGCCCGTGAGCGGGGGAGGCCCACCCGCACCAGTCCTTTTACGTCTAGTAAACTCGATTGCAGAATGCCCTGCAGAAAACCCGTTCGTCCATCGTCCTTCACCCCGCTCCTAATTGCCGCACTCTTCCTCGCCCCCGCGACGGCCAGGCCCATCCACGCACAGGGCACCAAACTCTGGACACAATCCACCTTTGAGGAGTTTGAAAAAGGGCACGCCCAGGGCGTCGCCATCCGTAGCGACGGGGCCATTGAAGCGGGCCCTAAGCTCACTTCCCTTCTAAGCACGCCCTCGACCTACGTCTGGTCTATCGCCTCGGACCGTGGCGGAAATACCTACGTCGCCACCGGCGCTCCGGCGACCGTGCTCAAAGTTGCCCCCGACGGAAAATCGACGAAGATTTTCGAGACCAAGGACCTGTCCGTACAGGTCGTCCGAATCGGCGCTGACGGCGTGCTCTACGTTGCCACGCTGCCATCGGCAAAGGTCTACCGCATCAAGCCCGACGGCCCGCCGGTGAACGACACGACAGCGACCCTAGTCTTCGACCCTTCCACGACCGATGCCAAGCCGAAATACGTCTGGGACCTCGCGTTCGATGCGGCTGGCAAGGTCTACATCGCGACCGGTGGCCCCGCCGCCGTCTACCGCATCGACCTTGCTCATCCAGTGAGTGCGCCCAAGGCCCCCGCCAGGCCCGAGCTGTTTTTCAATAGCGACGAACAGCACATTCGCTGCCTCGCCTTCGACCCCGCCGGAAACCTCATCGCCGGCTCCGACGGCACCGGCCTGATCTACCGCATCGACCCCGCAGGCAAGGGCTTTGTCCTCTACGACACGCCGCGGCACGAGATCACGGCCGTCGCGATAGCGCCCAACGGAGCAATCTACGCCTCGGCCGTTGGCGAAAAGAACCGCAGTTCGCTTCCGCCGCTGCCCGTTCAGGGCATCACCGTGGTGACGGCCAACATCACCGTCGTGCAGCCTGGGTCGGTTCTGGCTTTCAACGGCAATACCGTCATCCCAGACGGCTCAGAGCTTTACGAACTGGCCCCCAACGCCGCACCGCGCAAACTCTGGGCGCCGCACGACGACATCGTCTACGCGCTGCGATGGACGCCGGCGGGCCTGCTTGCCGCAACCGGCAATCGGGGCCGCATTTACCGCATTCAAGAGAACGGCGACTTCGCGGACGTTGGACACGTCGAGGCATCGCAGGGTACAGGGTTCGCTGACGCTCCCGGCGGCTTTTACCTCGGCACCAGCAACACCGGCAAGGTCTACACCCTGACGACCGCCAACGAAGAACACGCTACTTATACGAGCAACGTATTCGACGCCGGCCTCTTCGCTCGCTGGGGGCGCGCTGAGGTAGACGGGTCAGGCGCCTCCGACCTCTTCGCGCGCTCCGGGAACATCGAAAACCCCGAGCGCGCCTGGTCCGACTGGCAGCCGGTCGCCGCCAACAAGGGCGGCCTCGGCGTACCGGCAGCACGATTCACTCAATGGAAAGCTGTCCTTCACCCCGCAGCAAAAATTCGAAAAGTCGGCGTCAACTACCTGCCTGTCAATGCAGCCCCGGTGATCGACGACATCGCGGTGCAGCCCGGAGCTCGGGTCACGTCTCAACCATCGCAGCCCTCGCAACAGCAAACAATCAACATCACGTTCGCCTCGGTCCCGGCAAACAATTTCTCCTTCAGCGACAATTCCGGCACCGGCCCTCTGGCGGCGTTGCGCGACAAGTCCGCGGTAACCGTCCGATGGGCCGCGCACGACGACAACGGAGACGAACTCACCTTCGCCGTCTACTTCCGCGCCGAGGGCGACACGGCCTGGCGTGTTCTCAAAGACAAGCTGACCGAACGCTTCTACAGCTTCGACGCGGCTTTGCTTCCCGATGGCCGCTACGAGGCCAGGGTCGTGGCCAGCGACGCTCCCTCGCACAACCCCGGCGAGGCCCTTACCGCCGAGAAAGTCAGCGACCACTTCCTCATCGATACTACGGCGCCCGTGCTCTCGAACCTCAAGGCCGTACTCGCAGATCAAAAGGTCCACATCACCGTCGATGCCATCGACGCTTCGTCGCCCATCGCCCACGCCGAATATTCGGTAGACGCTGGTCCGTGGCAATACATAGAGCCAGTGGGCGGACTTTCAGATTCGCCAACGGAGCACTACGACTTCGTCGCCCCACTCGACCCTGACCACGATAAGCCAGCCAGTTCGCAGGAGCATCTGGTCACAGTGCGGGTCTACGATCGCTACGAAAACGTTGCTACCGCGAAGACCAGCGCAGCGATAGCGAAACCTCGATGAGGCCCAGCACCCTCAGTAGGGCCATGCGAAACGCCACAATCAGCGATGCGATTTGAACTCTTCATCGCCGCGCGATACCTCCGCGCCAAGCGCCGCCAGGCGGTCGTCGGAGTCATCACCGCCATCTCAGTCGCCGGGGTCGCCGTCGGCGTAGCCTCGCTAATCGTTGCCCTCGCGATTACCAACGGCATGCGCCGCGACTTGCAGGAGCGCCTCCTCAGCTCCACCGAACAC
>DASWUZ010000339.1:0-1575 GCA_036401395.1 Acidisarcina sp. | reverse complement strand
TGGACCCGGGTCACTTTACACCAGCCTCATCACCAATCTGTTGGTGAACGGCATCCCTCAGGCACTGGCCGCCGCCAAAGGCAAGCGCATCTTCATCTGCAACCTGATGACCCAGGCCAACGAGAGCCTTGACCTGACGGCGTCGCAACACATTGAGAAAATTTACGAACACGCCGGACAGCCCATCTTCGACTATGCCCTGGTTAATACCGCGCCCGTTTCGCGGTCGATACGGGAAAGGTACGCGCGCGAGGGCGCGGTTCCTATTGAGCCGGATGTGGCTCGCATCGGGGCTATGGGCATTCGGTGTATAGAGGGCAATTTTGCGGCGATGGGCGATGTGCTTCGGCACAATGCTGACCAAGTGGCTGAATGCGTCCTCAGAATCGGCACAAATTGGGAGAGTAAATAAATGATCGTCGTCGAAGAGACACAAGAACTAACCACCCCCACCGGCCCAATGCGCACCCACATCGTGCGCCCCGCCGCGCCGGGCAAATACCCTGGCGTCGTTTTCTTCTCGGAAATATTTCAGGTCACGGGACCTATTCGGAGGACTGCGGCCATGTTCGCGGGTCACGGATACACCGTCGCCGTCCCCGAGATTTATCATGAATTCGAGGCACCGGGCGCAGTCTTCACCTACGACCAGGCCGGTTCCGACCGCGGAAACGTGCTCAAGACTACCAAGACGCTGGCCGGTTATGACGGCGACGCCCGCGCCGTGCTCGATTACCTCAAGGGCCGCTCCGATACGGCCGGCCAGCTTGGCGCTATGGGCATCTGCATCGGCGGCCACCTCGCCTTTCGCGCCGCCATGAACCTCGACGTACAGGGCACCGCCTGCTTTTACGCCACCGACATCCATAAAGGCAGCCTGAGCAAGGACGGCGACGACTCACTGCTCCGAGCCAAAGACATCAAGGGAGAGTTGCTCATGATCTGGGGACGCCAGGATCCACACATCCCCACCGAAGGACGCATGAAAGTGCTCGCACGCCTGAACGAATTAGGCACCAAACTAAGCTGGCACGAGGTCAACGGCGCCCACGCTTTCCTCCGCGACGAGGGCCCTCGCTATGACCCGGAGTTAGCGCGCCAACTCTACGGCGAAGTGCTGGAGTTGTTCCACCGCCGGCTATCGCAAGGTGATCAGGCCACTGAAGGAATAGCAGTCTCCAAAACGCGCCATTGACTCAACTCGGCAGTCAAGCGAGCGCCACTCTACTTACCATCAACCAGAGTGAAACGGCTGCACTCTCAGCCCCAGCGCTGCTGGAAACAGACCTGTAGAATTACAGTGTTCTACTAGAATTACAGTGTTCCGCATTTGCGCTGGCGCTGGGCTGGCTTTTGCCCGGCCGCAGCCGCAGGCAACTAAATCTCACGAACAAGCGTCGGACGATTGCTGACACTCTACATGGTGCAATCGTCTATGAAAAGCATCCCCGACCCTATTCCCATCGGAGCCCCGAAGCATGCATTGTTCAGCGTCAAGCAGGCTGGTCAAATGAGCCCGCAACAGCCCGTGCCCGCAGCAAAGCCCAACAATCAGCATCTTCGCCGCAACCCGCC
>DASWUZ010000338.1:0-1942 GCA_036401395.1 Acidisarcina sp. | reverse complement strand
TCGGTGGCCTGGATGACGCCGACGAGCCCTGGGAGGATGCCGAGCACTCCACCCTCGGCGCACGAGGGGACGAGGCCGGGAGGAGGCGGCTCGGGGTAGAGGCAGCGGTAGCAGGGGCCCTCTTTGGTGGCGAAGACGCTGGCCTGCCCCTCGAAACGGAAGATAGATCCGTACGCATTGGGCTTGCCCGAAAGCACGCAGGCGTCGTTGACGAGGTAGCGGGTGGGAAAGTTGTCGGTGCCGTCGGCGACGATGTCAAAGTCGCGGATAATCTCCATCGCATTGGCGCTCGTGAGCATGGTGTTGTACTTCACGATGCGCATGAAGGGGTTGAGGGCGGTGAGCTTCTCTTCGGCGGAGTCGAGCTTGGGGCGGCCAACGTCTTTGGTGCTGTGGATGATCTGGCGCTGGAGATTGCTGAAGTCGACCACATCGAAATCAACCAGGCCCAGGGTCCCGATGCCGGCGGCGGCGAGGTAGAAGGCGAGGGGCGAGCCGAGGCCTCCGGTGCCTACGCAGAGGACCTTCGCCGCTTTGAGCTTCTGCTGGCCCTCCATGCCTACCTCCGGCAGGATCAAGTGGCGGGAGTAGCGTTGAATCTCGTCGTTGGTCAGGGCCGGGAGCGTCGGCGACTCTTCAATCAGTGCTGGCATGGGATTTCCTTTTCCATATCTCTAAGAGAATAACTGGTCAGCGTCTTCGCCCTTAAGATCGCCGATCGCTGGCTGCCGCTCTACTCCCCAGCGCCTGCCTTATGCGGATGCTCTAGTCGCATTTGGTGCGACGCCAGATTCCCCGAAACAGGGACAGGGCGCAGCCTTGGACAGATACGCGCAGGCATTCCAGCGATCGGGCTGTAAGACTCAGGTCAGGCGGTGAGGCTGATCGGACCGTCGAGGATAGAGCGAACAAGGGATATCAGCTGTTCCGGGGGAAATGGCTTCACTCGAAAGAGGACGTCGAGTCCCTCATATTCCAACTCAGCTTCGCCAAGGCCGCTGATCACCAGGACCGGCAGTTTCGGCGCGAACTCCCGCAATCCACGGACGAACTCTGGCCCGTTCATTCCGGGCATCAGGTGGTCGGTAACTACCAGGCCAAGGGAAGCTAGAAAATCATTTCTTTCCATGGCGAGCAACGCACTTGCAGCGCTGCTCGCGACAGTCACCTCGTTACCCGCGCGGGACAAAATCGCCCGGCGGGTGGCGGCTTGTACAGCATTATCATCGACGAGAAGTACGGCAAAAGGCATAAACGCAAAGAATCCCAGCACGTAGATGGATGGTCAATTCGACAGGGTTGCCCGGCTAGAGCAGGATTGTTCACAAGGCAGAAAGCAAGTTAAACCAGGCGCACAGGCCAAACATATGAAGTGTACACTAGTTGGCTCTGCCTGCTCTTAGCGCACAGGGCCGTAATGAAATAAAAGCTCCTGTATTGAAGCGACAGCCACGCCGTTGCGGGTCGCAGGCTTGAATTGCCACGTTTTGACCGTCTTCATCACAGTATCTTCGACGCCGTAGCCTGGAGTCTGCAGTATCTGTAGGTCCGCAACCTTCCCCGTCGGATCGATGGTTACGTCCACAATGACATCGCCCTGAGTGCCGCGAGGCAAGGTGGAGAGGTTCGGCCTGGGACTGGGTGAATAGGTTGTGAGCGCGATCTGGACGTCGCCCGAGCCGAACGAATCGCTGCCGGCGTTCGCATCCGGGGCAGGTGAAGAAGGCGTATCGTTAACCGCTGACTCCTGAAGGAGCGGTAAATGGGGGTGGGCCAGCTCCGCGAGTGCCGCATTGTCGACTGGGGGCACAATGGTGGTTTGACTTGGCTTGAGCATCTGCGGGGCTGCGCTCGGCGCTTTACTCAGGTCGCGACGAAGGCTCGGAACGGGAGCGCGGCCGGGGTTGTAGGTCAGGTCGATGCGGGTCCCTCTGCTCGTCCC
>DASWUZ010000337.1:0-6897 GCA_036401395.1 Acidisarcina sp. | reverse complement strand
CCTCTACCAGGACCCATACAACGACTTCGGCCGGCTTGAGGCGGACATCTTCCGTGGCATTCGCCTCGTAGTCGACACCGGTGTCCATTCCAAGCACTGGACGCGCCAGCAGATGGTCGACTTCTTCCACGCCCACTCCGGCCTCGACGAAGCAACCGTACAGTCAGAAGTAGACCGCTACGTAGCATGGCCCGCGCAGGCACTAGGCTACAAAATGGGCCAGCTAAAAATTCTCGAACTCCGCGCCAAAGCCCAAAAAGAACTAGGCCCGAAATTCAAACTAAGCGCATTTCACGACCAGGTCATCGACTCGGGCGCATTGCCGCTCGACGTCCTCGAGTCCCGCATCAACGAATGGATCGCTACTCAAAAGACGGGCCGCTAAGACAACAGGCAGCGATGCGCCAGGACATGAGTAGACTTGAATGGATCGAAAATTAACCACGAAGGAAAGATGACAAAGCAAGCAGGCAAAGACAAGTTGCGCTTGAGGGTCGCTGTACTCGGCGCCGGTAAAATGGGCAGCATCCTCATCCAGGCCTTCCTCAAAGAAGGCCTGCTCGCTCCCACACAACTGATCGCGACCGTTAAGCACGGCGAGCGAATGGAAGAACTCTCCACGCAATGGGGCATCGAAGTAACCACCCACAATCTCGCCGCCGCTGAGCGCGCTGACCTGATCCTGCTCGGGGTCAAACCCTTTCAGATGCCAGCCCTGCTACAGGAAATCCGCCCCGCCCTTACGTCGAAAAAGACCCTGCTCTCTTTCGCGGCCTCCGTGCGAACCAGTGCAATCGAGGAAGCTGCCGGACTCGAAATTCCAGTCATCCGGGCAATGCCCAACACCCCATCTCAACTTGGAGCAGGCATTGCCGCACTGTGCCGTGGCCGCTTCGTGACCGACGATCAGATGCAGCTGGCCGAACGCATCTTCGCCACGGTGGGCCGCACCGTGGTCGTTGAAGAAAAGCATATGGACGCTGTAACCGGCCTCTCAGGCAGCGGCCCCGCGTACGTCTACATCATTCTCGAAGCACTCGCCGAGGCCGGCGTTAAAGTCGGGCTGCCACGCGACGTGGCCACGCTGCTGGCTGCGCAGACTACTTACGGCGCAGCGAGAATGGTCCTGGAGACCGGCTATCACCCGGCATTGCTCAAGGACGCGGTGACCACGCCAGCGGGCTGCACGATAGATGGAATCCTGGAGTTGGAAGAAGGCGGCCTGCGCGTCACGTTGATCAAAGCAGTGATGCGCGCAACTGAGCGAGCCCGCCAGCTCGCCAGCGAATGAAAGCCTGTGCTCCATTTTCTAAGTGAGGTTTCGGCAACGGGATTTGAAACGACTTGAAGCCCCTAGGCACAGATGACACGGTGAAACACTTAGACCGTCCTTGCCCCTCTCAGCAAGGCAATGACCTCCGTATGGTTTCGCTCAACTGCGTAATCTTCGGGCGTTTTGCCTCGATCGCAACGTTGATCTGGTTTCGATCCATTTTGGAGGAGCAATTTCACCATGTCCGTGTTGCCATTGGCCGCTGCCTGGTGCAGGGGGCCGTACCCTCCCGGTTGGGCAAAACAGGTGTCGGCGCCCGCCTCTATCAGCAACCGCGCGGTATCGATCGATTGCCCAAGGGCCACGCACGCATTGAGGGCCTGGTTTCGCATGGCATTCCGCGAAATCTCGTGGACGTGCGCGCCGTGTTCGAGCAGAACTGTGACTGCCTCTGGAGTTCCAAATGCGGCCGCCAGGTGAAGCGGTGGCCAGCCATCCGTAGAGGTTGTGCGGGCCAGGGTGGCGTCCGCCCTAAGCAGCGCCTTGAGCCGGTCGCAATCGCCGACCGCGGCTGACTCAAAAACATCAATGTGTTCAAGCCCGGACAGCAGGAAGTCGCGGAGGACGGTCTGGCGCGTGTAAATTGCCCACATCAGCGCAGAGACGCCCTGTGTGTCGCGGGACGCAGCGACCTCGGGATGGGCCTCAACCTCGGCTGCGATATCTTTCGTCGCACCCTGCTTGATCAGATCTATGAAATGCTGGCTCATGCTCTTGAAGTATAAGTGTCCGTGATGAACTTGCTGCCATTTCATGCAAATCGGGCTTGGCAGTCCACTGATGGGTATGCTCCACTTCCGCATGGTCAAAAATGAGTCTCGCCGGAATTTTATGAAGGTGGCTCCGCTCGCCGCAGCGGCTGCTATCCCAATCACTCAACGCCTCGTTTTTCCAGCCGATGCTCACGCTGCAATGGGAGAGGTGGCGGCGCCGGAGCAGTTTCAGATATTCACCGCTGAAAAGTTGGCGGACTCTATGAAGAGTTTCCAGGCGCAGCTTGGTGAGCATTATCTTTACCAGCCGAAGGGACTGCCCCTGACGATTGCCGTCACTGCCCAGGAGAAACAAGTCGGCAAAGAGTTCGAATATCACGAGGGCCGCGACCATGTGTTTTTGATCCTCGACGGGGCAACGACGTTTGACCTGGGCGGAACGCCGAAAGATCCACGTAATACGAGGCCGGGAGAATGGCTAGCGCCTGCCTCCGAGGGTGCGACTTCGGTCGAGTTGAAGAAGGGCGACATGCTGGTGGTTCCGCGGGGGACGCCGCATCGCCAAAGCACCGAGAAGAGCGTGACGTGGATGCTGATCTCGCCATCGGGCGCGGTGAAGGCTTGATGGCGGCGATGGCGGATCGGTACGTGCGGTGCGTTCTCTATGGGGTGATTCTGGCCGGAAGCGTTGTGGTGTCTCAGCCTCCCGTGATTTTGAGGGCGGAGGGTGCGAAGGCCCAGGCTGCCAAGGATCCTTTACAGATCGAAATGCGGGATGCGACCGACGCCCGGGTGGCTGGGCTCGACCCTTCGGCCAGGCCATCGAAGCAAGGACAGGCCGTGCTTTCGTTCGATAGGGAATATCAACCGGGCGATCGCATCGTGTTCCATGGAGAGCCGCGGATGGCCGTTCAGGTAGATGAGACTATTCCCGAATGCCTGATCTACATTCCTGCGTCGGCGCAGGGAAGTTTCTCCTACGAGATACCGTATGGTCGCGAAGAGAAACAGACGGGGAGTGCTTACGCGCCGGAGAGTTTCGCGGGAAATTCGCATCGAGTGACAGCACGTGAGCTAACGGCCAAAGAGACGAAAGGCTATCGGAATCTTGCGCTCAATCCGTGCGATGTACCTCGTCCTGAGGACGCGGCGATTGAGTTCTTTCCGCACGCGAGTTCGAATAGTGTGTCGCGTGGCTTGTACGACTTCGAAGCACGAAATGCGATCGACGGAGCTACGAAGAACGGCCATCATGGGGTGTGGCCCTATCAGTCGTGGGGGCCGCAGTTGCGGACAGACATCTGGTGGAAGGTGGACTTCGGCAGGCCGGTCGAGTTGGACAAGATTCGAGTGATGGTGCGGGCGGACTTTCCTCACGATAGTTATTGGAAGAGCGCCGATGTTGAGTTTTCGGATGGCAGCAAAGTCCCGCTCCAGATCGCGTCGTCTGCTGAGTTCCAGGATTTCAAGTTTTCTAAGCGGCGAGTCTCGTGGATGCGGATCATCAATGTAGTGCCTGTAGATCCGGCACGGTGGTGTGCTTTTATCGAGGTTGAGGCGTGGGGGCACGACATCCGCTAGGCTCGCGGTCAGCATCGATCAGACTTTGAAATCTCAGTTCCTCGGGCCTGCGGCTCTTCGACAACACCAATGCGCTGAATATAGTGCGCGCAGAATGGCGGGATCAATGAAGCGAATCCTCGTGACGGGCGCAACGGGTAAGGTCGGTAGTCATTTCATCCGGCGGGTGCTGGATTCGGACGATAGTCGCGACGTTATCATTCGCGCGCTCTGCCATAACCGGCGTTTGCCAGCCGAGGATCGGCTTGAGGTCGCGACCGGCGATATTTCTGATCGGGAGGCGGTGCGGGCTGCGATGGCGGGCGTCACGCACGTGGTCCATTGTGCCACTTGCAAAGAGACTGCCGACGACGTCATCGACGTCACGGTCAAGGGCCTCTTCTGGATATTGGAAGAGTGCCGGATGAGTGAGACGTTCAAGCAGATTATTTTGATTGGAGGGGATGCTGCGCTGGGGCATTTCTTTTATCCCCATCCAGTGCCGGTGACGGAGCAGCAAAGGCATAGTGCTTATCCGGGGTGCTACGCGCTTTCCAAGGTGCTGGAGGAAGTCATGCTGGAGCAGTATTTCGTCCAGTATGACCTCTCGGGATGTTGCCTCAGAGCGCCGTGGATCATGGAGAAGGATGACTTCAAGTACACCTTGTCTTTTGGCTCTGATGTTTTTGGAGGGCCGCGGTGGCGCGATATCGTCGGCGCTGAACTGGCAGACGAATACGTGAAGAGCGGGGCAGTGCCGGTGATGCTTGATCCTCAGGGCGTGCCGGTGAAGCGCAATTTCGTTCACGTCAGCGATTTGGTTGAGAGCATGATGACGGCCATCGATCATCCCAAGGCGCGGCAGCAGACGTTCAACATAGCAATGGACGAGCCGGTGGATTATCGCGCTATGGCGGACTATTTGCTGGAAAGCCGGGGCCTGCCGTCGGTAGAGGTCAAGACGCCGTTTTGGTCGATCTGGCTGGACAATAGTAAAGCTAAGTTCCTTCTAAGTTGGAGGCCTAAGTACGATCTCAAACGGCTAGTCGACGAAGCCTGGAGCTATCAGCGGGCTGAGAGAGATCCGCGGACGGTGTGGTATCCGGGTTGACCTCAACTCACCCCAATCAAATGATACTGCACACGGGGCAGTGTACACTGGATGCATGAGGAACATTACCCTTAGTGCGGAAGAAGAGCTTATTGAAAGGGCTCGTCTCAAGGCGCAGGCCAACGACACAACCCTGAACGCCGCCTTTCGCGCCTGGCTTGAGGAGTACACCTCAAGCCAGGACCGTGTTGAGCAATACAAAGCCATGATGCACGACCTGCGCCACGTGAAGTCTCAAGGTCCCTACTCCAGAGATGAAATGAATGAGCGATAAGGGAGGAAGGTTCTTCCTTGATGCTAACGTCTTCCTCTACCGTTTTGATGTGGTTAGCGTGGGCAAGGCGGCCGCTGCTGAGGAACTGCTGACTCATGCAATCGCTTCCCGCCGAGGAGTTATCAGCTATCAGGTCATCCACGAATTCACCAACGTTGCTATCAAGCGCCTAACACCGCCGTTGACCACTGCTGAGTTGGAGCGGCACTTAACCTACGCGTTTCTCCCGATGCAAATTGTGCCATCTTCGCCAGCCCTGGTGATTGAGGCATTGCATCTGCGCGAACGTTATCAGCTGTCCTGGTACGACTCCCTGCTCGTATCTGCAGCGTTGCAGGCGCAGTGCGCCAGGCTCTTTACAGAAGACCTGCAGCATGGGCAGTCGTTCGGGAAGCTTACGATTGAAAATCCCTTCCTTCAACAGAGCGACAGCTGAGATTGCGTTGACTCATCGCGGCAAACTGCGATATTCTGGAATCCTTGCGTCGTTCCGCTTGCGCCCGTCTGTGGCTGTAATTGCAGATTGATCAGGCAAGCGAGTTGGTAGTGAAGTTGGAATTCTGACGGGCCACTGGCCTGACAGCTTCCGGTTCCTCCTTTCGGCGTCACTCACGCGAACAGAGATTGTCGTCCGTGGGATGTATTTTCAGACCATGGGGCGTATTGCGCGAGCAATGCGTATTTTCGGATTTTGTTGGGAGAAGAGATGTCTACGTTTATACCGAGCGCTAACGAGATTGAGCGCAAGTGGTTCGTGGTGGATGCCAGCGGAAAGACGCTTGGCCGCCTCGCAACCCAGGCCGCGAGTATTCTCGCCGGCAAGCTGAGCCCGAAGTACACGCCCTACATAGATATGGGCGACCATGTTGTGGTGATCAACGCTGAGAAGATTCGCCTGACGGGCCTGAAGGCCGAGAGCAAGGTTTATCGGCGCTATACGGGCTTCCCTGGCGGTCTGCGCGAGGAGTCGTTTACCCGGCTACTGGCGCGTCGTCCCGAGAAGATTTTGGAAGAGGCCATCAAGGGCATGTTGCCCAAGACGAAGATGGGCCGCAAGATGGGTTCGAAGCTCAAGGTTTATAAGGGCGACAAGCATCCTCACGAAGCGCAGATGCCGCAGGCTTACGAATTGAAGAGCTAAGTCGTAGCTCAGGCAAGTTTAGAAACACAGATTCAAGACATAGGACGGACATGGCAGATTTGATTCAGTACTACGGAACGGGACGGCGGAAGTCGGCAGTAGCCCGCGTTTTTCTGCGGCCCGGCAGCGGTAAGTTCACGGTCAACGGCAAGCCTTACGAGACCTACTTCGTCACCGAGCAGCAGCGCGTATCGGGCAAGCGCCCCCTGGTGCTGACAGAGAATCTGGCGACCTTCGACATCCTGACCACGGTGCGTGGCGGCGGTGTTGGTGGGCAGGCGGATGCGGTCCGGATGGGCATCTCTCGGGCACTGCTCGAGTTCAACATTGAGTTAAGGAAGACGTTGAAGGCCGACGGCCTGCTGACCCGCGATGCGCGCATCAAGGAGCGCAAAAAGTACGGACAGAAGGGTGCACGAGCACGCTTCCAGTTCTCCAAGCGCTAATTCTCGGGGCGCTGATCTTGGAAGGCTGTACCGCAACAAAAATTTCCCCACGGGGATGAATTCCGGCCAACCCGGAATGCAAATTAACAGGAGGCTGTTTGGCCAATATCACCATGAAGGAGTTGCTCGAAGCGGGTGTTCACTTCGGGCATCAGACCAAGCGCTGGAACCCGAAGATGAAGGAATATATCTTCGGCGAGCGCAACGGGATCTACATCATCGACCTGCAAAAAACCTTGAAGATGTTCAAGGAAGCCAGCAAGTACGTCACTGACCTGACTGCGACTGGCAAGGTCATTCTGTTTGTCGGCACTAAGCG
>DASWUZ010000336.1:0-22626 GCA_036401395.1 Acidisarcina sp. | reverse complement strand
GCCTCTCCCGCGAACACCACATCGACATCTCCCCCACCGGCCTCATCACCGTAGCCGGAGGCAAATGGACCACCTACCGCCGCATGGCCCAGGACGCCCTCGCCTTTGCCACCACTAATGGATTGCTACCGAAGCGCGTGTGCATCACTGGCACGACTTCTTTGCACGGGAGCCCGGGCGGGGCTTCGATTGAAGACCCTTACCTGCGCGAATACGGAACCGACGCCGCCGAAATCCAATCCCTAATCGCCACCGACCCGTCCCTCGCCGAACGCCTCGACCCAAACCTCCCCTACACCCTTGCTCAGGTCCTCTACGCCATCCGCCACGAGATGGCCCACACCATCGAAGACATCCTCTCCCGCCGCACGCGAGCCCTCCTTCTCGACGCCAAATCAGCCCAACGCGCCGCCCCCAAAGTAGCCGCACTCCTGGCCAAAGAAAAAGGCCTCAACCCAACCCAGGTCGAAGCCCAATCCGATATCGAATTCCAACTAACCCAATTCAACACCCAAACCCAGCTCAACTACTCCCCACCCCAATGACGTGCTTCGCACTGAACGCAACGCCACCACTACCATTCCAAGTCGTCGAAACGCGGGGCCCCATCCATGCGGCACCTTCGCCATGGTGTGACCGAAGCAAAGCTTCCGGTGAAACCTCACGCTTAGTTACAGAAGAGCCCGCTCTAAGAGCGGCGTCTTGCGCGCCTTTTAATCGCGAAGGCCAAATATAGAAGGTAGCAAGCGATCAAGAAGCCTGCCAGAGGAACGATTGCCTGATGTCCCCTCCGGCCGTGAGGCGCCATGTAAGCAACCGCAAGCAGACCTCGAAAAAGAAAGAGCATAGCACAGGAAGCACCACCATCAGGCCCATCGTTGCGAAACAATGATTCCGCCCACCCATCACCGAAACATAAAAATCAGGCCGCCCATCATTATTAAAATCCCCCCAAGCTCGCCCGCCCGGCATCAAGACTTCCATAGGCCAGCACCAGCAGAGCGAGCAAGCCAGCTGCAAAACGTGCTCAAACCGCGCCGGGCCTAACTTCCAGAAAAAAAATCCCGCACCCGCGCGGCATCCTGAAGTGTACTCGCCAAAAAAAGGAGGGGAGCCGAAGCCCCCCTCTGGTCCAGTGTGGCAGGTGAAACGCTCAGAAGCTAACCCTTAGAACTGAATACGTGCGGAGAATTGCAGCTGCCGCGGTTGAGCTCCACCTGGTTCACCACCGATGGAACCGGAACTGGTGACGTTCCCACCGGGGTTGCCAAAGTTAATGTGATTAAATGCGTTATACGCATCCACACGAAGCTGCGCCGTGTATTTCTCGTGGAGGGTGAAGTCCTTTTGCAACGCCATATCGGCATTAAAGAAGTGTGGACCGAACACACTGTTGCGACCTGAATTGCCGATCTGGTCAAGTCCCGGCACCGTGAATTGGGTTCCCAGTGTCTGCGCATTGTAAAACGTCAGCGCCTCCGCACCGCTGCCACCCGCGCGTCCATGAAGACCAGTCTGCAACGCATCGGGCCTTCCATTCACATAGCAAGGCGCATCGCCGGGAGTATTCGGGCAACTCGCCGAAAGCGTGAACGGGAGACCGCTCGAATAGTTGATGACTGGACTGATCTGGATGCCGCCCACTATGGCATTCACCCAGCCTGTCCGGTTAAGGAACTGGCGGTCATGTCCGAAGGGAAGTTGGTAAAGACCGTACACGATAATCTGCTGCTCGCGGATTGAGTCGCTTCTGCCTTTAGTTACCTTCTTGTCCCAGGTGGAATAGCTCGAGTTAAAGTCGAATCCGCGTTGCCAGGCATAGTTGGCATTCACCGAAAGACCCCTGGTAAAAGTCTTTGTCAATGTCGCCTGTAGCGCATTGAAGTGCGTATCCTGATCGTCGCCGTAGTAACCAATATCGTTAGTCCAGCCGCACGATCCCGAAGGTACTCCTACAGGTGCCGCGTAAGCCGGGTCGGAGCACGCCGCTAGTTTGCCGCCATAGTAACGGCGAAGGTAAGTAGTATTTTTCGTACCTCCGCTTGCACTGATTCCCGAAATGCCAGTTCCCACCAGGTTAAGTGGAACTCCCGAGATATCGTTGGAAGCTACTGACGGATCAAAGTGAAGTGGAGCGCCAGTCACGCTGAATTCGGCCGGCAGGAAGATCGCCGCCTCATTGGGATTGGTGTTATTACCGTCGCCGGCACTGAGGTTGTGGGTGCCCTTGTTTCCAACATAAGCCAAAGTCATTGAGACAGTCGGGGTAATCGACTGCTGAATGCTCAGGTTCCAGGCGTCAATCGTGGGCAGCCGAACGGTTATGGGACGCGCCCTTGAAGTAACAGCGTAGCCGGGATTAGGCAGCAGTCCGTCGGACGGTACGCTTACCGGCGTTGGGGTCGGTGGCCCATTCGCCAGATTGAATGCGAAACTCGTTGGGCCACCAGTAGCTGTGATCGACTGGTTCGCCAGAATAGGGAGGTTTTGAGTAGCGACGTGTCCGAAGAGGGAACCGAACACCCCGATATCGAAGCTCCTTCCATACCCCGCGCGAATGACTGTCTTATCGTTAACCTGATAGGCAACTCCAAGGCGTGGGTTGAAAGGGAACCTCGCCTTGTTGAAGTTCATGTTGCTTTTGACTTCGCCAACTCCCGCGACCTGTAGGTAGCCGGTGTTAAGATTCAGCACCGCACCCTGACCCTTGCTGTTGATCACTTCAGGGAAGTACGCTTCGTAGCGTAGACCGTAGTTGATGGTCAGCTTAGGCGAAGCGCGCCATGTGTCCTGCACATAAACGAAGTCCCGTTTCTGGAATTCCTTGGCGTTGGTCGACGTGCTGACGTAGCGGTTGTACTGCGTCACGTCACCAAGTACGAAAGTAGCGAAACCGAGCCCGCCCGTACTGCCGTTCGATGTCGGCCCAGTACCGAAGTTGTTGTTGCCGGTGCGGTCGTTGTCGCTCGGCACGCGAAGATTGCGCGCGTAGCGAAGGTCGGCGCCGAATTTGATCGCGTGGTTGCCGAGGGTCTTAGTCCAATTGTTCACTAACTGGAACTGGTCTTCTTTCTCTTTCAGAGGGCAGTTGCAGCGAGTTACGTTGAGACCGCCGCCATACTGCGGCCCGGTACCCTGGCTATTGTTCGGGCCGCCAAACGCGCCAACTTCCGTGATGTTAAAGAGCGGTGCGCCACTGGTGATCGGGTCCGTAGTATTTTCGTTGGGAATACCGAGCTGACTCGCGAAATTTACACCAGCGTCGTACTTCTGGTTCTTGATGTTATAGCGGTAGTAACCGAGTCGCACATCCGTGACCAGACTGGGATTGATCGCTATGTCTGTTCCCAGTGCAAGGCTGTCATTGGCGCCCGAAGAGTTGCCTCCGTACTGCCCCAGGCCAAACCCGGCACCGCCCGCGGCCCCGAAGAGCGTCTTGCCCGTCAACGTATCGGTGAATCGGCTGAACCGGCCGAAGGTGTGAATGCGCTCCGTAAGTTGGTAGTCGCTGCGAACGTCCCACTGGTTGCTGTTGAAGCCGCCAGTACCACTGCCTGCATAGTTCTTATCGAGGCTTTGGCCGTTCGCCATCTTGATGCTGCCATCGCTGACATTTGGCTGGTAGGGCTGAAGCAGTTTAAAGAGGGCCAGCGCCTGTGGTGAAAGCTGCGCTGTCGGGATCACGTTGCCCGGATAAGCCGTGCCGTTCGGCTGATAGATGATGATCTGGCTCGCCGGCGGAAGCGAAGCCGTCGCCTGAACATACTCGCTGAAGTCGCAGCCCGGAATTCCGCTCGCGCCAACCGTGGTGCCAAGGCACGTAGAGATGAGGAAGGGGGTGGGAACCGTCTGAACATTCGACGTGCCGACCTTTTGCCGCACTCCCTGGTAGTCACTGAAAAAGAACAGCCTATCCTTGATAATTGGTCCGCCAAGGGAGCCGCCAAACTGGTTCTTCAAACCCGCAGGGATCGGATTCCCAACTACTAATCCCGTCGTGGGGTCGGTGACCGTCTTCGGCTGGCTGAAGGGCTCGCGCGCCAGGTTCGCCGCGCTTTGGCGATAGTCAAAGATCGATCCATGGAAGCTGTTCGATCCTGACTTCGTCTGCGCGGTCACCACCGAAGAGACCGCCTTACCAAACTCTGCGTCGAAATTCTGCGTAGTAATCTTCGACTCTGCCAGCGAATCTATATTCGGATTGATGACAATGATGCCCAAAATTGGGTCCTGATTGTCAGTACCATCCAACTCGAATGCCACACCGCCAAAGGCCTGACCGTCTACCTGGATCTGCTTGCTCCCCTGTGGATTTTCACTGGCCGCATGGCTCCAGCCCAACTGTTGCGCGCCCGGGAGCAGCAGTTGCAGGTTGGTAAAGTTACGGTCGCCGATGGGCAGGTCCTGGATTTCCTTCGCGCCGAATACAGTAGAAACGTCGGCGCGGTCGGTCTTCAACTGGGGCACAGAATCAGCCGTAACAGTCACCGTCTGGTCGGCTCCGCCAGGCTGCAGCCCCGCCTCCAGCCTGCGCGACGTGTCCGCTGAAACCAGGATTCCATTCACTTCGAATGTCTTGAAGCCCGGGCTCTCCACCTTTACGTCGTAGGAGTCGGGGATCAAGTGGTCGGCGGTGAATTCACCGCCATCGTTCGACTTAAAAGTCGTCGTGGTGCCCTTTGCTTCATCCGTCACCGTGACCGTCGCATTCGGTACGATGGCGCCGCTGGGGTCCGTCACCGTCCCCACGATCGACCCGTAAACGGCCTGCCCCAGGCTGGCCGGCACCAGCGCCAGAAGTGAGCCGGCCAACAGACCCGCGCCTAAAAACGATTTCAATCTCATAAGTAAAGCTCCTCCAAAAATTTGTGCTACTACAGCCGATCCCGGACTTGCAAACTGGGTCGTTTCTTCTTCTCAAGCGCTTCGAGGTCGTGGCCGGGAAGCTGAAGGAGCATAAAAGACTCCATCTATAGTTCGGGAGAACAGTAAACAGCTTTGTAAACAATGTCAATCATTTTGGCATGTCAATTAACAACTTTTGGTTTTATTTGCTATATCATTAGAATCTCTCACGAAACATGTAGGCGTTCAAAGCCACCTCTGCTAATCTGGGCTTCTGAAATCGCTTACATGCCCTGTTAAACTTTTCTGCCCTGTCGACTATGGCTGGGGCACAGGGCGGCATAGTTTTCAAAGCAGAGAGCGGGAGCAAAGTTCCGCTCGCCAAAATCTCGGTTCCCATGCAATTGGGGGCAAGCTCGATGGCCTTACTCAGTGCGGATACGGCGGCAGAGCATCCCTCACGGGACGAACCGGGGAAAACGCGCGCTCAGAATCAATCAGCTCCGAGCAGGGGCGAATCCCAAAATCAACCCCAAGCTAGCGTCTTCTCGCCAGTCAGCGTCCCAAAATATAAGCAGGTATACGAAGATTTATTGGCCGCCATCAACACCGGCATCTATCAGCCGGGCGAACGCCTGCCCAGCGAAGCCGAGTTGCGGCAACGCTATTCCACTTCCCGAATCACCGTCGCCAAAGCATTGAACGACCTGCAGGCCCAGGGTCTGCTCTCACGCCGCGCTGGTTCCGGAACTCATGTCCTGCCCAGGTCATCCAGCAGCAGTCATTCCTTCGGCCTCCTGATCCCCGACCTCGGGCGCACCGAGATCTTCGAGCCTATCTGTCAGGGCATGATGCAGTCCCCGCTCGCCAGGAGTCACTCGCTCCTTTGGGGCCACTCCATGGGTGAAAACTCTCAGCAGGAAAAGGAAGCGGTAGAGCTCTGTCAGCACTACATCACTCAAAAAACAGCGGGCGTCTTCTTCGCTCCGCTCGAGTTCACTCCCGCCAGGGACGCGATCAACCAGCGCATCATCTCCGATCTCGATCGTGCCGGCATCCCCGTTGTCCTCCTTGACCGGTGCTACGCTCCATACCCCATGCGCTCGAGACATGACCTGGTCGGAATCGATAACCGCAGGGCCGGCTACCTACTCACTCAGCACCTGATTGCTCATGGGGCCAGGCGTATTGCATTTGTGGCGAGGCCACTTTCCGCCGTAACCGTCACGGCCAGGGTCGCCGGCTACCGCGAAGCACTATATTCACTGGGCAACTGTCGGGAAGATCTCGTCCGCCGCGGAAATCTCGACGATCCAGCCTTCCTCGACAGCGTCATCGACGAATGCCGGCCCGACGCTATCGTCTGCGCCAACGACCTTACAGCAGCGCGCATCATGTGCGGTCTTGCCCGCAAAGGCATAAAGGTCCCCGAGCAGGTAAGGATCGTCGGACTAGACGACGTGAAATATGCCGCCATGCTCCCTGTGCCGCTTACCACCCAGCATCAGGACTGCAACCAGATTGGATCGATGGCGATGATCACCATGCTGCAGCGGCTACAGCGGCCTGACATGCCGATCCGCGACGTTCTCCTTCAGACCCATACCGTAGTTCGAAGCTCCTGCGGCGCCCACCTCGCGGAGTCCCGGAACTAAGCGCCACTTCAGGGCGAGCACAAAATTGTCGACGCGGCGTTGGGACAGCCGCATTTAGTCACAACATTGCCGTCAGCGCGGCCCCATGGGCCACAACCATGCCGCCCCGCGCACACCACTCGAATCCCCAAACCGCGCCGGGAATAGCTGCGTATCAAACTCGCCACCGAAGACATAAGGAACAATCCGCGACGGCAAATCTGCATACAGGCGATCAACCTTTGACATTCCACCGCCAAAGACAAGTACATCTGGATCGACCGCGTTAATCAGTGTAGCCAGTCCTCGCGCCAGGCGGTCTTCGTAACGGTCGAACGCCTCAGCTGCGCGCCGCTCCCCGGCGTCAACAGCATCCATGATGGCCCTCGCAGTCAAGTTTTGCCCGTTCACTGCCTGATAGTCGCGGGCCAGCCCCGTCCCCGAAACCCACATCTCCAGGCAGCCCCTCTTGCCGCAATAACAAATCGGCCCTGGATGTTCATTCCCTTCCGGCCACGGCAGAGGATTATGTCCCCACTCGCCCGCAGTTCCATTAGGCCCCGCGTGCATCCGGCCCTCAATCGCCAGTCCACCCCCGCAGCCCGTCCCCAGGATCACCCCAAACACTACCCGCTTGCCCGCAGCCGCTCCATCTGTGGCCTCTGAAACAGCCAGACAATTAGCATCGTTCGCCACCCGCACCTCCCGTTCCAACGCTGCGCTTAGGTCGTGCTGCAACGGCCGGCCATTCAGCCACACTGAATTCGCATTCTTCACCAGCCCCGTCTTCTCCGATATCGTTCCCGGAATTCCCGCCCCGACCGAGCCGACCGCCTCGGTCTCCCTCTCGATTTGCCGCACCAGCCCGGCCATTGCAGCGACTGTGCCTGCATAATCATCCCGCGGCGTATCGATTCGGTACCGCACAAGCTCCGCGCCCACGCCACTGATAGCAAGCGCCTCGATCTTGGTTCCGCCCAGATCGATCCCGATCCTCATGTCCGAAATAGCCATCCTGCATCGCCCCCGATGTACTTTGATTTTTCGTCTACCTGCTGCGCCGGCTGCGACCTTATGCGGTGAGGCACCAGCGAGCGTTCTCGGCCGAATACTGCGGCAGATCAGCATAACAATGCAGCAAGATATGTAAAGACAATGTATTCTTCTCGCGGAACTAAACCCACCGCACCAGAGAGGGAGAACACCCAACCGATGAAGATGACCGGCTACCTCATAAAGAGCACCATCGTTGGAGCCCTCGGTGGGTTGCTCTTCGGCTTCGACACTGCCGTGATCGCCGGTACTACCCAGCAGTTGACGGTAATCTATCACCTCACGTCAACCACCCTCGGACTCACCGTCTTCATCGGCCTCTTCGGCACCGTCATTGGCGCAATGAGCGCCGGCGTCCTCGGCCAGAAAATCGGTGGTCGCGAATCGCTCCGGATCATGGCAGTCCTTTACACCGTCTCCGCCATCGGATGCGCTCTCGCATGGAACTGGCCCGCCCTCATGGTCTTTCGCTTCATCGGCGGGCTCGGCATCGGCGGCTCCTCCGTCCTCGGCCCCGTCTATATCGCCGAACTGGCCCCCGCCCGCTGGCGCGGAAGGATGGTCGGCCTCTTCCAGATCAACATCGTCATCGGCATCCTGCTCGCATATCTATCGAACTACCTCATCTCCCTGCTCAACCTGGGCGCGATGCAGTGGCGCTGGCAGCTCGGCGTCGCCGCCCTCCCTGCCATACTCTTCCTCATCATGCTCTACGGCATACCGCGCAGCTCGCGCTGGCTGGTTACTAAAAATCGCACCGACGAGGCCCTCCAGGTCCTCAACATGATGGGCGCGCCCGACTCCGACGCAGAACTGCGCGAGATCATGGAGTCCGTCCACATGGAGCAGGGCGCGGCCGCAGAGCCGCTCTTCAAGCGCGCCTACCGCCTGCCCATCTTCCTCGCCATTTCCATTGGCCTCTTCAACCAGCTCTCCGGCATCAACGCCATCCTCTATTACTCCAATTTCATCTTTGCCGAGGCCGGGTTCAGCCAGCTTTCAGGCGCGCTCCAGACCGTACTCATCGGTGCGATGAATCTAGCCGCCACATTCCTCGGCATGTCGCTCATCGACAAGCTCGGACGCAAGACACTCCTGCTCATCGGCAGCGTCGGCACCGCCATCTGCCTATCTGGAGTGGCTGGCGTCTTCTTCACCCACTCACACCTCAACCTGCTCGTCTGGCTGCTCGTCGCCTACATCGCCTTCTTCGCCATCTCGCAAGGCGCCGTCATCTGGGTTTATATCGCCGAAGTCTTTCCCACCCGCGTCCGCGCCAAGGGTCAGAGCCTAGGCTCCTCTTCGCACTGGATCATGAACGCACTCATCGCACTCACCTTCCCTATCCTCGCCAAGGCCTCGGGTGGCATGCCCTTCGCCTTCTTCGCAGCCATGATGGTCCTCCAGTTCTTCGTGGTCCTCTTCTTCTATCCGGAAACCAAAGGCATCACTCTCGAACAACTCCAGCACAAGCTCGGCATTCACTAACCCATATGGCAGGAACCATTACTCACATCTCCCGAAGCATCTTGCCATTCCGATCCGAAGTACAGATCCCAGAGGACCAGACGCCATGAAGCTCTCTACGAAATTTGCCGGCAGCAAATCCAGAATCATCCGCTCCACCATTCTTCTCTCGCTCTGCACCCTCACTCTCGCCGCGCTCACCTCCGCTCCCGCCAGTGCGCACGGGAGCGACGCAGCCCAGGCAGGAGACCCCTGGTGGAAGCACGCTCTCGTCTACGAAATCTATCCACGCAGTTTTCAGGATTCGAATAACGACGGCATCGGCGACCTCAAGGGCATGGACCAGCGCCTCGACTACCTACAGAAACTCGGCATAGACGCCATCTGGATCTCGCCCTGCTATCCATCGCCCCAGATCGACTTCGGCTATGACATCTCGGATTATGAAAACATCGATCCGCAGTATGGCACGCTGGCTGATTTCGACCGCCTGCTCGCCGACGCCAACAAACACCACATCCGCATCCTCATGGATATGGTGATGAACCACACCTCCGACAAGCACAAGTGGTTCATGGAATCAGCGAGCTCCCGTACCAACTCCAAGTCGGATTGGTACGTCTGGGTCGACCCCAAGGGCTATACGGCGGCCGGCAAGCCTATCCCTCCCAATAACTGGGTAAGCGTCTTCGGCCACTCCGCATGGGAGTGGATGCCCAGCCGCAAGCAGTTCTACTACCACGAGTTTTACAAGCAGCAGCCCGACCTTAACTGGCGCAACCCCGCTGTCGAAAAAGCCATGTTCGACACCGTCCGCTTCTGGCTTGATCGCGGCGTCGCAGGCTTCCGCTTCGACGCCATCCCCACCCTCTTTGAAGACCCAACGCTTCAGGACGAGACCGTCCTCGAAGGCACCAACGCCTACGGCGATCCCCGCCTCGACACACGCCTGACCGAAAATCTGCCCGAAGTCCACGACGTCATGCGCCGCCTCCGCATCATGGTCGATAAATACCCCGGCGACCGCGTCCTTATTGGCGAGACTTACCTGCCCAACGTCCAGGAACTGGACAAGTGGTACGGCGGCGAAAAGCACGATGAACTGCAACTCCCCATGGACATGCAGGTCGGCTTCACCAACAAGCTGGACGCTCCCTTGCTGCGTCAGCGCATCAACGATGCCGAGACCCAGATCCACGGCAGCCAGCCGCTTTTCGTCTTCGATAACCACGACAACCCGCGCAGTTGGGACCGCTACGGAGACGGCGTCCACGACGCGGAAATTGCGCGCCTGATCGCGACATTGCTGCTCACCACGCGTTCAACCGCGCTTATGTACTACGGCCAGGAGATCGGCATGACCACCTCCACGCCTACCCGCGTCGAAGACGTCAAGGACCCCATCGGCGTCACCGGGTGGCCCAAGGAAAAAGGCCGCGACGGCGAACGCACCCCTATGCAGTGGGACGACTCAAAGAACGCCGGATTCAGCAAGGCCGATAAGACGTGGCTCCCCGTCGCTGCCAACTACAAGACCATCAACGTAGCCGCCGAGACCAAAGACCCCGGCTCGCTCCTTAGCTGGTATGAACACCTCATTGCCATGCGCCGATCTAACGCGGCCCTCCGCGACGGCAAGATGACCATGCTCGACGAAAACAACTCTTCGGTCATTTCTTATGTGCGAGAAGGAATGGATGGGCAGCCTGCGGTCATCGTCTCGGTAAACTGCAGTGCCTCGGCACAAACTATTTCCCTCGACCCGTCGACCGCGGGAGTCACCGGCAAGCGGGTCAAAACGTTGATGACCAACACTCCCGACCTCCAGCAAACCACCACTCTGACCGCCATAACCCTACCCCCCTACGCCTCCTGGGTAGCAAGCGTTCAGTAGAAGTCGGGAGAGCGGGTGCCCCATACATGAAGACAGCCCCACCGTCTTCATGAATGGGAACTCCGAAATCCCGCGCCTGCCCATGGACCAAAGTCCTTCAGGGAGAGAGCAGGGGCTTTAAAGCCCCGGAAAGCCTCCTTTTAAAGATGGGCCTTCGGGCCTGGCCTCGTTACCCCAAGCGTTCACCCTCCCAATCTTTTTGTGCCACACTTTACCAAAGGCAAGGCATCTCGTGGCGTTTGTGAGGGGCTATGTTACCCGGCGTTATCAGGTCTTTCTTCGATGGTCCGAGATTCAAGCGGGACCAACCACACAACAGCGCAGCAGAAGTCATTCGCTGGTGGGAAAGCCGTCGCTTCTTCTATAACGTCATCGTGGGCTGCACCGGCATTATCACATGCATTCTCATGATCGCCTGTGCCTTAACCGCTGAGCCCGTCGTAGGCGAGGCGATCGGAATACCAGACGGCGGGATCTGGGGCATATTCGCCATTTTCTTCTACGGGATCCTCGCCAACGTTTTTTACACGGGCGGATGGATATCTGAGTTGGCATTGAGAACTAAGATCACAGCGGACAGATCAGCAGCGTTCGGGGTTAAGGCTTTCCGCGCGGGCGTGGCTTTTTCGATCTTCATCACACTTTGCCCCGCCGCCGTGTGCTGGGTCGGCTTTGGCATCGCGGTCTTGCACGGCCAAAAGCACGGCCCTCCCGGCGAATAAAGCCTCGTTCACCTCACAAGGCCCCAAAGAGCCTAACTCACTTCCGCCCATAAGCAGCATCATGATCGGGCGAGACCGTAAGCAACCTCAAAAAGTCGCCATCCCGGTAAGCGGTAGCCCTTCGCGACTGCGTAATTCGCAGCGAATAGATCGCCGCCACCCCAGCCGGAGGCGCAACACTAACAATCTTTTCCCACTTCAACCCATTGTCACGATACACCTGGTTCCAACTCATTTGCCGCAACTTGCTGAGCGTCTCAAGAGCCGAGTGGCGCTCATGCTTTTCCATCTTTAGTAAATTTTCCTGGAAAACGGGGTTGTTCAAGTCAAGTCTGACCCGCCCCGCGGCATCATCCTTTGCCATGCATCCGCTTCATCAAGCCATCGGTGTTTGCGTCGGCCGGTGCATTGCGCTGCGACCATGCCATCGCTGCCTGCAGGTCCCTCGAAGCGTTCGCATCATGAAGCCAGCGCTCATTGTCAGGCACCACAGTGGCTGTCCGGATCAGCCACACGCCCGCCTCCTGCTCCTCGACCAACACCTGCCGGCCGGCAAACTTCTTCCCCAACGAAATCTGCCCATTGGACCCAATCACCCGCACATTCCGTCCCACCGCCGACAGTCTAGGCATTTCACCTCAATTGGTAATGCACCAAAGCACTAAATTAGAATAGCACTTCGCACCATAACCTTAAACCGCGCAAAATCCAAAGAACAACTGGCAACAACGGCATTATCGTCCGCCGCGAAGCTCCATGCAGCATCGCGTACCTCTCCTGACCGATACAACTCCAACCAGAACCCTCGCACGCGGATCAAGGAGCGACGGGCACAGACTGGGGCGGACGCTTGGGGTTGTAGGCCTTACTTAGGCGCACCCGGAACAACCAATAAATCATCACTGGAAATGGCGCCACCGCAAGCACCGTCAAAACGACGGAACCGCGCATGAAAGCGGGAAAGACTTGCTGCTGGCCGAGGAAGAACGAGCCTGTAGCGAAGAAGAGTCCGGTGCACATGCGCCAAACGTGGCGGATGATGCGCGGCCGACCGGAAACTCCGCCGTGGGCCAGCATGCGAATGTCTCCGCCAGTGGCCAGTAACAGCATAGTGCCCATGATGAAGCACATCGCCGCAGGGGCGTTGGGGTCCGCCGTCGCGGGGTAAAGGACGCTACGGGTGCCGAGCGTGAGAATGGCGGCCGCTCCGCCGAGGCCGATGAACAGCGCCACCCAGTCAATGAAGCCAGTAGCCCTGCGGCGACCAGCGAGCCAGGCCGTACCGATCAGATAGAAGGTTGCGAAAGCACCAAAGATATTGCCGCGCTGCGACTTCATGATCGCGAGCGGCAAAGCGCTCGAGGCCAGCGTCATCATCGCAATGGTGAAGATGTTTCCAGCCGCCCGATGCAGCCGCCCGCCTTTGCGCACCATCAGGGCAAAGGTGCCCGAGAGCAGGCCGATCGTTCCACCGAGGATGTGCAGAATCAAAAGCGGAAGTCGCATGGGCCCACTTCCTTTCGGAACATGCCATTGCGGAATCCGGCTTCGCAACAAAGATACGCTCCCCGCAACAACAAAGTTCAACAGTGATGAAACAGCTACGGAACCCGCGACGAACGGATGGCGTGTCTTCAGACGAATGGATAAGAAAGTTTCGATAGTGTCCCAGGTCACACGCCAGTCTCTATAGGCCTTGATTAACGTTGCAGCAATGTGCAAACGTAAGGAGCCATCTATGAAACCAGATCAGCGTTTCGCACGCGGAAAAGATGCTGCGCGCTCGCGGCTAGAGTTAGTTACCCGACGATTGCATGGATGAAACGAACCTTGTGGCGTAGGCCAACTCGGGGCGGCCGGAATTCTGTCCATTGTTGGTGATTTTGAGCAGCGTGGAGTAGTAGGACTTTGCGGCGGCCTTATCGCCTGCGGCTTCTGCTGCGCGGCCTGCGTTGTAGAGAGCATTCAGGCGGTTGGGGCTAAGCCTGAGCGCGATCTGATATTCCGCAAGCGCCTGCTTTGGTTGGCTAAACTCTAGCAGCATGTCGGCCAGCATCTCTCGCGCGGGGATGTCAACTTCAGCCTGCCCAACTTTGTCTTGCCGGTCGGCTGCGGAGCGCATCGTTTTAAGCGCATCGTCCTGCCTGCCCTCGGCGAACGCCACCCAGGCGAGTATCTCGTTACGCTCAACCTCGGTACCCTCCTCCATGTACGCGTTTTTTCCCTTCCTGACCTCCGCCACAAGTTCGTCATATCGGACGAGGTCTGCCTGCGCGTGCTCCGCGGAGCGCAGGCGTCCATCGGCCAGGGCTTTCACCCAGTACACCATTGTGGCAACTTGCGGCGGAGCGCCGACCACCGGCTGCATTGCGGCGGCGGTCTTCCAATCCCGCATCTCGAGCGCGTAGAAGGCGGGGAGCTTGCTGCGATAGTACGGCACCATTCCATCTCTGTGCCCTGCGCCCATGCCTGGCATCGCGGCAATCATGTTCAAAGGCGCGGCGCTGTCGTCGAGCGCAGCTTTTGCGGATTTATCCTGACCGCTTTGCAAGTACGCATATATCAAAAAATCGTAGGAATGCAGCTCGTCCATGATGCCGCTCTCGCCACGCGCGTCAGCGGCCTGCGAGGCTTTGATCGACCCGACTTGTGAGGCGATGTCCTGCGGCCACAGACCGAGGCGTGCGTAGATGTGTCCGGGCATGTGGAATGCATGCGGCCCGGAGGGCGCGATCTCGCCGTAACGGTCGGCGGCCGCGAGCCCCTCGGCAGCCATCGCCGGGTTGTCGCAGGCGTGGATGATGTAGTGCACCACGCCGGGATGGTCGGGGTGATTCGCGAAAAGGGGAGCAAGGATAGCCATCGCCTTGTGTTCCTGAGCCAGGGTGGTGTCTGCCGGGGCCTCGGCGCTGAGGAGCGAGAGTGCATAGAAGGCGCCAGTATCAACATCGGCGCGAGATTGCGCGTGGAGCTTCGCCAGCGCGGCCGAATAAGCGCCGATGCGCGCGGGAAAATCGGCGTTGCCGGGGCGATAGAAGCCGGCAAGCGCGGCGATATAGGCGCGCTCGCGTTCGGTGTGGACAGGAAGCGCTTGTGCTGCCTGCATCTCAGTCCATCCGAGTTTCACGGCGGCGTCGTCGGGCCGGCCCCAAATCTGGTGGAAGGCGCTCATCGCCACGCCCCAATGGGCCATTGCGCAACTGGGATCGCTCTTGATGAGCTGGTCAAACTGGGTCCGGGCCTCCTGGTACCAGAAGTCGTGAAGGAGGGCCACTCCGCGATTGAAGTAGGGCTGGGTCGAGGGCGCGCAGGAGACCTGGAAGGATTCGGTGCCCAGGCGTTCGCTCAACAAGTCGGCGGCAGGATGCGGCGATGGTGGCAGCACAGTCTGGGCCGCTATGGGCAGTCGGGCCAATGAAAACAGAACGGCGCTTAAAATTCTCATTTGGCGATGATTATAGGGCTTTTCACGCATAGTAATGAATCCGGATGATGGTTTTAAGCCTTGCTAAACACCACATTACTTTGGCGTAGCATGATGAACGTAGTAGACCACGCCTGCCTCATCATCGGTAAGTAGAAACGCATCTGGTCCAACCCTCAAGATGCCGCAGGGCCGGCCGTAGACCACGCCCCGCCTCAAGAACCCGGTGAGGAAATCCTCAGGCAGACCGCCGTGCTTCCCAGCCGCGACCCGCACGACGCGATAGCCGGTCCCGAGACTCACCTTCGAAGCGCCATGCAGCGCCACTAAAAACGACCCACCAAGGGCAGGATCCGCGGCGCGATCAAAATATTCCAGCCCCAACGGCGCGCTATGCGCAGCAAACACAGCATATGTGGAAGGCGCCACACCGCAATCCACCTTCTTCGGCGAACCGGCGAACATCGGGTCCGGCACCACCTTGCCATGTTGAAAGTAGCAATAAGGCCACCCATAGTTGTTTGGTTCGCTGCCGGCGAGGTCAAGCGCAAACATCGGATCGTCCGGAGCCTCATCCCCCAGGTGGTCCCCGCCCATGTTAGTCGCGTAGAGCGTGTTCCCAACAAACCTCAGCCCAACCGCGTTACGCATGCCGCGCGCGATCACCCGCGCATTCTTCCCATCGGGATCCATCGCGGAAATCGTGGCGCGAATCGGCTCTTTCTCTTCGCAGTTATTGCAGCTGCTGCCCACCGAAACAAACAGCGTATCGCGCCGATGATCGCTTCCCATCACGACCGTGCGCGTCAGGTGCCAGCCGCCATATTTGTAGTTGAGACCGTAGTCCGGGTACGTCGCCAAGATCTCCGGCGGCCCCGTCGGCGCAATGTCCCCAGCCTTATAGCGGAAGCGCTCCAGCTTGTCAGTCAGCGGCAGATAGAGCCAGCTCTGGCCGTCATGGTCCGTGTAAAACGCCACATCATTAGGGTTGCGAAGATGCTGCAGGTAAGGAATTACCCGCGCAAACCTTCCCGTAGCCGCGTCAAAACCATCGAGAATATAAACCACGCCCAGAGAGTTATCCGAACGGTCATGCATGTCGGTCGTCAAGATGCGTCCATCCGGAGCACGCGCCAAAAATCGCACCCGGTGAAGCCCCTCGGCCGCCACGTCGATCTCAAAATCCGCAGGAAGGTCGAGCGAGAAAGACTTCCCGTTCGCAAGCCGAACCACATGCGGAGTCAACTTTTGCAGCGCCCGCCCCGAAGCAGCTCGCGTCTGCGCGGCAACTACACCAGCCGTTACGAGGGCCGCAACGATCGCCCGGCGGAGCGTGGTAGACGCTAATCCGGAGAACCGGCGACTCCTGAAAATGGTTCTCCGCACCGGAAGCAACGCAGCCACTACTTCTTAAACTTCCTGACCGCCGCATCCACGTCGAACAGGGAATCCGCCATCCCGGAGTTATAACTCGCGTGATAAAGAAACCGCTGATTCACCATGTCGCCGTTATGAAAGCGACTCACCGCAAAAGGTGTAGGGATCCCCTCTATAGGGTGGTAATCGTCGAACTCATCCGCGTCCTCGTTCTTGTCCTTATAGAGCGGGTCGCGCCAGGTGAAACTCCGCCGCAGCGGCAGGTGGTCTTGCGCATCCATCTGAATCGTGATGTTGTCATTGTCCGCTGAAAGCAGCGTGACCTGGTCCGCCAGGTGGCGTTCCACCATCGTCTGCCCGTCAAAAATCAGCACGGTACGCGGGTCCTTCAACCACACCCGCACAGCCATTTCGATGGAGTGATCGCGACGGCGCTGATAGTCCTCAACCTCGGCCTTCGGCAGTGCCTTCTTGCCCTGATAGGTCACTTCCCAGGCCTCTTTACCGTTGTAGATTACAATCCAGTCGCGCTTCTTGGTCAGTTCGATCCGCTGCTTGTCAGGGAACTGGTGGAAGTCCCAGTAGTCCGTGATCTCGCCGGTAGGCTTGCCCTGATAAAACCCCGAAGTGCGTCCCTGCAGCGTTGTGTCCTTCAAGTTAAGCCACGCGTCGCCCCCCAGCGCGCGAACCATGGCATCGAGGGCCGCGCGGGCCTTCTGACTGTTTGCCTTTGCATCCGGATCCTGCGCCTTCAGCGCCACGGGCGAAATCAAAGCCGTGACCACGGTCATGGTCCAAACAAAACTCAAGACCGGCAGAAATCTGCTAACCGCAAGCCGCTTCAATTTCAACATTCGTTCTCGTCCCTCATCGCTGGCCCGTATAGCGTCAACCTCACCTCAGTTGCTAACCCACCAGCACCGCGCCGCCATTGACGTTCAAAACCTCGCCGCTGATGAACCCGGCCAGCGGCGTACACAGAAATAATATGGGACCTGCTACTTCGAACGGCGTTGCTACCCGGCCCAGCGGAATTCCCGCAAAGATACCGTCCCTCGTCGCCGGATCATCAAGCGCCGGCGCCGACATCTCGGTCGCGACCCACCCCGGCGCAACACAATTTACGTAGATGCCGTCTCGCGCCAGTTCGCTTGAAAGACTCTTGGTAAGACTGATAAGCGCGCCCTTGGTCACTGCATAATCGGCATGAAAAGCCTCGCCACGCTGCCCCGCCGTCGAACTGATCAACACGATGTGTCCCGCCGCAGCGCTATGCCCAGCCGCGGCGCTATGCAACGGTGAGCCGTCGTGTCCTGCGGTATTCGATTCAGCCCCGCGACCCTGCCGCTGCATCTGCCCGACCGCCGCCTGCACCAGCCCGAAGACGCTGTCCAAATCACGCCCATCGTCCGGCTCCACTGCGCCTCGCTCATCTTTGCGATCGGAGCGCTCTCCGCACCCCAGATCCCATGATTCACAACCAGGCAATCCAGCCGCCCAAACGCATCCACCGTCTTTGAAACCAGCGTCCGGCCTTCCTTCGGTGTCGACAGTTCCTGTTGGATAGCGACGCACCGCCCAGGCTCGCCCGCCAGCGCTCCGCACTCGTCAACCAACGTCCGCGCCTCATCCGTCGCCACCCGATAGCTGAAGGCGACCCGAGCCCCAGCCGCCGTAAACAGCCGCACCGTCGCCGCGCCAATCCCACGCGACCCGCCAGTAATCAGCGCAACCTTACCCTCAAGCGAAAGCTCAACTCCAGCCATCAAATCACGCTACTGCACGTTCACGCATGGCGCAACTTCATGACTCAGCGACGTTAAGCATGCGCACTACCGTCAGCCCTTCGGTTTCTGAGTACGCGCCGGTTTCGGTGCAGGCGCCCTGTTGCCAACCGCGCGTTTCGCACCTGACGAACTTGCTTTCCTAGCCTGCTCTTTGGCTGCCTTTTCCTTTGGTCTTAACTGCCAGGAGTTTCCTGCGTTCCGCCACCAAGTTGCTCAAATCTTTAGACGGCAGCGCCAGCACGTCCTTCGTTCGTTGCGGCAGCTTTTGATAAGTGGCTTCCCGAGCATCTTTCAACAGCGAAATCAGCTCCCCGCTCGGCAGCGCGTTCCAGCCCTCCAGCGCAATCCAGTAAATCCGAGCCATATAAGGAGCTGGAACAACACTCTCCCGTTCAACGAGTTCAGCAAACCGCTCCGGCCCCACCCAAAAAGACATGACCAGCGCAGGCCCACTCCCATGACCAGCCTGGTCAAGATTCACCAGCGCGAACATCTTCCCGCCAACCGCCTTGTCTCCCACCCAGTAAACAAGGTTATCGCCCCACTGCATCGTCTCGACCACAAGAGGCAGCTTCAGCAAAGCACCGCGAACCCTCTCAGCATCCATGCCAATCATCTTAGCCTTAGCTCTTGCCGGGCAGACTCGCCTGGCAACCCGACTGAAATGCAGCAGGTGTATCGACGGCATGAAAGAGGTACAGTCCAGCGCGGCGTCTGCGGTGGTAGTCTCGTCAAAGATTCGTATGCTTCTTCGCGCCATGTCTACTCTTCTTACGTCCGCAACTGCGCAGTGTTTCGGCCCGAAGCTGTGCAGGTCCGGCCTTGTACTTGCGGTGTTTACGCTTCCGCTTTTGATACCCGCTCGAGCGCCGGCCCAGGCGAACAGCGGCGGTGCGGTTCATTCTAAGGCCCCTGCGCTGCTGCCCGCCGGGTTCGCGGGGTGGAACCTTGCCGGCCCCATGCAGCAGAGCACATCCGCGGCCGCCGCCGACTCAGGCAATGCTGACGTGCTGGGCGAGGATGGCTTCGTTGAGTTTGCCGCCGGCGACTACAGCCGCGAAGACGGTAAGTTGAATGTGCGGGCAATCCGGTTTGCCGATGCTTCCGGTGCTTATGCGGCTTACACCTTTTACCGCCGCCCGGGCATGCGCCAGGAGGACATCGGCCAGGGTGCGGCCAACGACGGCACGCACATTCTTTTCTGGCACGGAACGACGGTGGTTGACGCTACCTTCGACCACCTGAGCGCAATGTCGGCGGCTGAACTGCGTGAGCTGGCGCAGATGCTCCCCGAGGCGAACGGGAGTGCGGGAGTGCTGCCGACGCTGCCCCGTTATCTGCCGGAGAAAGGCATCGCTCCCACCCGACTCGAGGCGCTCTCGACCCGCTACGCGCTGGGGCCGGCTGGTTATGTGCATAGCGGCGGAGTGCTGCCGCCGGGGCTCGTGGGATTTGATCGGGGCGCCGAGACTTTGAGCGCCGCCTACACGAGCACGGGACGGGACGGGGTGCTCACGCTGATTAACTATCCGACGCCGCAGCTGGCGATTGAACGCCAGCAGGCAATCCTGGCATTCTTTAAGGCAGGCAACTCGCAACAGGCTGCCTGGCCGCAGGCGCTGGCTGAGAGTTCGCCGGAGTCGCTGCTCTGCCGCCGCAGTGGGCCTTTGCTGGCGGTGACCACGGGGTCGTTGCCCGGCGTCGAAGCGCAGAAGCTCGAGAACCAGGTGAACTATCTAGCCGAGGTAACGTGGAACAATCCGGCCGGTTATACTAGCGAGGTCTCAAAGACCGGCCGGCTTCTGCTTAGTATCGCCGCCCTCTCCGGGATACTCTGCGGGGCGGCCCTGGTGATTGGCGTGTTCCTCGGTGGAGGACGGGCTTTGTACCGGACTCTGCGAGGTAAACCTATCTCTACTTTGCAGGACGCTGAGTTTATTAGTCTGCGCCTTGATCGGGACTAGCTTTCGGAAAGTACATTTTCAATGTAGTACCCGGTTAAGTCGGGTTAGCCGCGCGCGTTGACGAAATAAAACCACGGGCTCGACAAGGGAGCAGTTGAGGTGTGGCCTGGATATTATATTAAGTAAAATGTTATATCGGCATTATTGTCCGCGTTGATTCGATTTCGTGTGCTGTGGCGCTGCCCTCAAGCTGACTACTAGAATGTCAAGCGGAGGGCCACTTGTATCTGACGCTCCCGGTACAGCGTATTGCTGTTCGAATTGGTGATCTCGCCAAAGCCCGGCTGGTAGGTCAGCCGGTCCGGCCCACCAACTGTGGTCGCTCCGCTGATCGCGTAACCGATGGTGTTGGTACGGGTGACGTTCTGGTGATTAAGCACATTGAATACTTCAGCGATGAAGTCCAGGTCCACTCGATCGCTCAGCGGAGTACGCTTCGTCACCCTGGCATCGGTACTCCACACCGCTGGGTAACGGAAGGTATTGCGGCCGATGATCCCGATCCTATTGTCGCCGCCTGATCCGTTGACATTGGCCCCCAGGCCGCTAAGGGTCTGTACTTTCCCAGCCGCATCGAGATACTTGATTGATGGAACTGATCCGCTCGTCCGCAGTGTATACGGTAGCCCGGTGCGAAACTCAGCTACAGGAGCGACGGAGAAACCTCCGAAGATCCGGGTCCTTAGCTTTGCCTGCTTCCAGGGCATCCGGATTATCGCCGATCCGGTGACTCGATTGCGCACGTCAAAGTCGGAAGTCCCATATTCGCTCTTGAAATTCGCTGGATCGAGGATGTCGTTGTTCTCAGCGAAGGTCGCCTCATTCTGGTTGAAGTCGGCGGAGCGAGAGTAAGTATAAGAAGCGTGCAGATCGAAGATGCGGCCCATTCTATGGTTGACTTTGAACATTCCCGCCTTATACAGGGAATTAGTCTCGCTGAATATATTAGTAATGAACTTATAGTTGGGATTAATGCGGGCCGAGTAGAACGGGCTATAGTAGTTAATACCCTTTAGCGGTCCCATCCCCCCCGGGTCTGTGACTACATACTGAATCCGCTGGACCGCGCTCATGTCTACATTGGTGTCGACGAAGTTGGGCAGCTCTCGTCCCAGGCTGAGCAGCAGGCTTGCCGTGACCTCCGTTGCTTTGCCGGCCTCCTGTCCAACAGACACTTCGACCTCATGCACCTGCGGATTCTGGAACCGTTTGTCAAAATAAGTAGCGCTGGGCGTAATTGTTGTCGAAGATGAGGAGGCGAGCACGCCGGGAAAGGCAGGAGCACCCAGATCGACTGGCCGAAGGTAGTAACTGCGTTGCGCCGCCGGGGCGCCGGTCCCCGTCAATGCCGCAAACACCGTCGAGTTGATGATGCGCCCAAAGTAGATCCCATATCCGGCGCGAACGACCGTCTTTCCGTTGCCAAAAACATCCCATGCAATGCCTAGCCGCGGTCCGAAGTTATTCCTGTCGTTGGGAACATTTGCTGTCTGGGGAATATCGGCGTTCACCAGCGATGGAATATTCTTCGGTAGCCGCTCATATTCGTAGCGAATACCCGCACTCAGAGTGACACCGGGCCTTATCTTCCATTCATCTGTAACGAAGCCGGCATAGTCAACCGTAGAAAATTCGAACCGGGTAGTTCCAAGCGCCTGCGTGAAGTGAGAGTAGCAAGGCAAGGTTCCTACCCCGGGGCCTGACGAGTCGCAATGACTGGGAGCAAAGTAGTCAGAGGCGAAATTAAGGACATTGGTGTAGGTATAAGTGCCGCCGCCGTCATATAGATTATTGGTGTAATCGCTGACGCGGCTGGTGTCGTAGCCGGCCTTGAAGACATGATCGCCCCTTACCCAGGTGGCCGTGTCGACAAATTGTTCGCGGCGCTCGTCGGGGTAAGCGACGCGGTCGAGGAAAGATGGTTTGCCAAAGGTGAACCCGCTGCCGCTGGCGAGCGAAATCTGCGGAGGCTTCCCGAATTGATTGTTGGCGAAGCTCTTCTCAAACACTCCTGGGGGGCGGCTTAGCTCCGACTCGGTGTCGCGGCCATATTGGAAGCGCATCTCGTTCAGGATATTTGGCGTAAGGAAGAGTTCCCAGCGGGCGATGCCCCAGTCTTCCTTGACGAAATCATCACCAAAGCTGTTGATTCCAAAAATATCTGAGGCTCCGGTTTGCACTCCGTTGGGGGACCGCCATCGCATGCGGTTGTATTGAAAGGTCAGGTGATTGCGACTATTCACCTGCCAATCCAGTTTAGGGAACAGGATCACCTGATGGGCGGACCTGGAGACGGAACCAAGCAGGCTCGCTAGCCCATCGAGCACAGATTGATAATCGGCCGCCGCGACAGCCGTGGTCGTGCCGAGTCGATTGGCCAGGGTATCGATTGCCTTCGTTGAAGGCGGCGCAAAGAGCCGTGTGGGGCTGGAAGCGCGTGCAATCCCTGGGAAGACGCG
>DASWUZ010000335.1:0-16901 GCA_036401395.1 Acidisarcina sp. | reverse complement strand
GGCGATCATCTTGCGGGTCGCTTCGTCGAGGCTCGGGCTGGTGGTGGCGATTCGCGCCATGTTCTCCATTGAAAGGGCGCCGTGGAGGCCATCCGAGCATAACAGCATCATGTCACCGGGTTGTAGCTGGACGAGCCGGGTATCGACGGAGATGAACATTCCACTGCCAAGACTCCGGCTGAGGACGTGGCGATTGGCGGATGTCGCGGCCTCTTCGGGCTTGAGGAGACCCATGCGGACTTGTTCTGCTACGAGTGTGTGGTCGCGCGTAAGCTGGGTGGCGACGCCGCGGCGGATAAGGTAACAACGCGAATCCCCTACATGCGAAACCACCGCACTGGCGTATCGAAGGGCGCAGGCGACGATGGTGGTCGCCATACCTGAGCCCCCTTCGCCGGCGAGGCGGCCCGTCTCGTAGACATCTTCATTGGCTGCCTGGATGAGCTGGGGCAGGAGCGCGGTATGCGGCTCGGCCTTGGGAGCGCTGCGGAAGCCGGCGAGAATGCACTCGACAGCGGTCCTGGAGGCGACCTCGCCCTGGTTGTGGCCCCCAGCTCCATCGGCCAATGTGAAAAGCCAGCCGTGGGAGCGGACTTCTTCTTCATCGACGGGAGTTACGCAGTCAATGTAGTCTTCGTTGCCGCCGCGAACGCGACCCGTATCCGTGAGTTGAGAAAACTCCACATCCAGCATGAGGCGCCTTTGCGATTCAATGTGCGAGGGGGTACAGAAAGCAATCGCTACCGCCCTGTGAAAGGACGGCAGCGATTGGGTTCGTTGCTGGAATGGAGCGCTTGTCTACTGGTGAATGGCTGCGGCGACTCGCGTCTCCATCAGCGCGCCTCTACCAGAGGACTTGCTGTTCCACATGAAGTAAATGCCTCCAATGATGGCCCAGACTACGGCTATACCAAGCGCCGAGAGAGGCTCCATCTTTGTTCCCAGCCCCATAAAGGGGCCGATGATGTAAGCCGACATGCAGGCTATATTGGCCAGCAGCCCGAAGACCGGGATTATAAGGTGGCGAACGATCTTGTAATCCGGACGGCCATGATATGCCACCATGCAGAGAATGCAGCTCATTGCATACAGCAGGAATGTGCCGAAGTTCGATGCGAGGGTGACGGTAAGCATGGTGTTTGGCAGCGCTGCCATCTTGTCGTGGGTGGAGTAGCCGAAGCTCGAGAAAATGCCGTGCGGCAGAGCAGCAATTGCCGCGTCGGTGGGTGCGCCAGCATCGGCGAAGTAGAGGCTGACAGCAACGCAGCCCATGATGGCCGAGATGATGGCAAGCGTCCAGATCGCGCGTGAGGGGGTCAGGTTTTTCTTGTGAAGCCGGCCGAGTGAACCGTGCAGTTCATCGTCCTTACCCATTGCGTAGGTAACGCGGGCTGCCGTGTTCATGCAGGACAGGGTCGTCCCGATGAGCGCCAGCACTACCGTGAAAGCTTCGGCGAGCATGAAGATGCGGCCCTTGCCGGCGCCAAACACTGCATCTCCAACGGTCACCATCATGTCGCCGATGGGGGCTGCCGACCCGGCCGCGCTTTGCATGGTGTACCCACTACTCATAAAGTAGTTTGCGCAGAAGTATTCAAAGAGGTAGAACACCACACCCTGTACGAGCAGGGAGGTGATTACGGCGATAGGCACGTCGCGTTTTGCGTTCTTGGCCTCACCGCCCATCGTGGTAACCGACTCAAAGCCGACCAGGATCAGAATGGCGACGGTGGCCTGCAGGAAGACCCAGCTCCATTTGTGGGGCGCGATCACGGAGCCTGCGGTGGAGTGGGTGAGGAAGTTGCCGCTCGCGTCTGTAGTTGGATAGGTGACGTGATACGGAACATTCGCGCCGGAAGCGTCTTTCTTAGGCACCGGGACGCCGCTCGCGTCGCGAGTAATTGTATCGGTCGATACTCCTGCGACGGTGGCCGTGGTGGTGGCGTATTCGTAGTTATAAGCTTCGCCCGAGGTGGAATCGAACTGCCAGCCTTCCGATCCCGGCGGATGGACCATGCGATAGTGCAAGGCCATAATCGAGAAGATGATGAGCGCCGTAATCTGGATGATGTTGATGGCCAGATTGACCGAAGTGGAGCTGTTGACGCCGCGGTAGGCGATGTAGGCAACCGCGAAGGAAAAGAGGATCGCGACCAGCATCATGAAGAGGATGCCGGGATTGGAGGCGTTCATCACATTGGGCCAGAGGGTACCGACGAGGTAGCCTGCAACGACCCCTGTAACGCCGACCATGACGCCGGGATAGATCCAGTAGTAAAGATGGGAGGCCCAGCCGACGATGAACTTGGAGAGACGGGCATATTTCCAGCCATTTTCGCGGTTAAGAAAAGACTGCTCGGCGAAGTAGTAAGAGCTGCCGGTGCCGGGGTAAAGTTTCGCCATTTCCGCATAACACACGGCTGTTGCCAGACAGAGCAGGGTGGCGACAAGGATGCCCATCCACATGGCGGGACCGGTAACACCGAAGGTCGACTGTGCATAGAAGGTGAGCCAGAGGAACGCGCCCGGTGCGATCAGCGCCATGGCGTTGCTCGTAAGTCCTGTGAGGCCCAGGGTTTTTTGCATTTCTCCAGATTGCGGTTCCGCCATATTGCATCCTCCTGAGATTTTCAATCGTAATGAGAAAAAGAGAGACGAGGGGGCAGCGATGCCGCGGCATCCTCGACCGGCAAGGGTTTCCAAGCAGATTTCTAACGACGTGGTTAGGGGGGTTGCACGCGCATTATGCAGGAATTTGGTTAAGGATTGCTACAACTATTATTTTTTTTGCGGGGAGTCAGATAAGAAAAGCATAAGGATTTCATAAGGGTGCACCATAAGCGAACACAATCAGAAGAGCAGAGTGCTACGTATGACGAGTTGCCAAGCTCCGACCGATGAAGGAATAACAGCTCGTTGGGAATTCCTGTCCCTCTACGGATTTTGTACGACCTTCTTACGGAATTTTTAGGGAAAAGAGTCCAATCTAGACAGCGTTGGCTGGCGTAAACCATCAGGGATGCATTAACCCCTTAGGGAGCGGCTGAAGGTTGGGGTTTAAGTGTGAAGCAAATTGCCCTGATTGGAGGGATGAAATGATTTTGGAACGCGTTCGCGGATTAACTTTAGGCGGAGAGACGCACGATGGCGAGCCCGAGGCAGACGGCAGCGGAAGCCCGAAAATTCCCGTCACGGTGGTCTTTACCAGCATCGAAGGCACCTTGGCAGCATTGAACGCGGCTGCCCGTCTTTCCAAAGACCTGGCAGCGCAGGTCGTCGTGCTTGCAACGGAAGTGGTCTCTCTTCGCTACCTCTATCAGGGTCTCTCAGACTCGATGAACTTTTACCAGCGCCTGTGCGAGGCGATGGTCAAAGAAGCCCAGTTGCAGGATGTCGCGATTGAAGTGCACCTGTGCCGTCGTCAGGTGGATTGCCTTGAAGCACGGTTGCGCCCGCGGTCCATCGTTCTGATTGGCGCACGAAAATGCTGGTGGCCCTGGCGTGAGCGGCAGTTGGAGCGCGCGCTCAGAGGCCGCGGCTTTGAAGCGCTGCTGGTTTATTCCCGCTCTGACCAGTCGCGCACGCGATCCGGTGTGGTTGTGCAGCGGATGCTGGAAGAAGCCCGCCAGATTTCCGGGTGATAGACGGTTTATAGAGTCGAAACGAGGGCCCGTTCAGTCTCCGGGGCGGACACTCCTCCGATTACAGTGCTTTTACCCGGTGGCTTTTCGGGCACCGATTCGTTGCAGCATTTGACAACCTTCCTGAGCGTCTTCACCATCAATAGTGGCGTCAAGTAATTACGGGCCACGACTCGTACTGGGCTGTAGATGTCCGACAGCTTGGTGAGGAACGGGATTTTGGCTGACGGGTCGCCAGCACAGAAGCGCTCAGGAGAGGAAATTGTTCAATTTCGGCGAGCGGTCTTCGACTGAAACATCGACCGCAGTAATTTGCCTCAGGGCCGCTAAGCAGTCCGCAGAAGAATATCGCCGGGATATATTCGACAGCCATCGGCATCGCGTATTCGCATTGGCGTATTACATGACCGGCAGCGAGATCGAGGCGGAGCAGATTTTGACGGAGACATTCGTGCAGGCATTCGAGAGCACGGAAACACCGGCCGCGCCAGAGATCGATTCAGCGCTGGTGGGTGAGCTACGCAGCCGCTTTCCTCTGGAGGAGGCGCCTGCGGCTGTCCCGAGTGGCTCGCATGACCTGAGTAATCGCAACGTACGGCGCACGGACCTCGAAGAGGCGATTCAATACCTGCCCGCAACTGAGAGGCTCTGTTTCCTGATGCGGGACGTGGAAGGATATTCCGTCGAGGCGATCGCCAAAGTCGTCGAGCTCCCCGAGGCGACCGTCCAAAGGACGCTTTTCTCTGCACGTATTCGACTCCGTGCCGCGCTCAGCCGCGAGCAGAACACTGAGGCCGCAGCCTGAGAGGCGTTTAGACTGCTGAACTCTAACTAGCCGCTGCCCGCACGGTTGCGCCCTGGCAAGAGCTAAGAGGACTTCGCTCTCTTCAGCTTGGCCCATCCCGCTTTCGTAGTCTGTCTGCTGCGGCCGAAAGCCAGCGCGTCTGGCGGTACATCCTCGGTGATGCATGAGCCGGCGGCGATGTAGGCACCGTCTCCTATGGTGATAGGCGCTACCAGCGTCGAGTCGCTCCCGATGAAGGCCTTCTCGCCAATAATTGTCTGGAATTTGGCGGTGCCATCGAAGTTGCATGTGATCGTGCCGGCACCGATGTTGGTCTCCGCACCGATTTCCGCGTCCCCGAGATAGGTCAAGTGGTTTGCCTTGGCACCCTTGCCGAGTTTGGCTTTCTTGGTTTCGACGAAGTTGCCAACGTGTGCCCCCTCGCCAATCTCACTGCCGGGCCGCAGATGCGAGTAGGGGCCAATCATCGCGCCTGAATCGATCTTCGAGTCGGTGATAATGGAGCCGTTGCGGACCAGGACGCCATTGCCAAGGGTCGCGTTTTCGAGGACTGAAAAGGAGCGGATGCGGCAGTCCTCGCCGATCTTCGTGTTGCCGAGCAGTTGGACGTAAGGTTCGATAATCGTATCCGGGCCCACTGTGACGCTGGCGTCGATGACCACTGTGTCAGGCCGGAAAATCGTCACTCCGCCAGCCATGAGTCGGCGCGCGGTGGCCGTGCGCTGGGCCGCGTCGAGATCCATCATTTCGGCGATGGTGTTGGCGCCCAGCACCTCGATGGGATCTTCGACTTGCAGCGCCACCACGCGCTCGCCGGCCGCTACGAGCAGCCCTGCCATGTCCGTGAGGTAGTATTCGCCGTGCGCGTTGGCAGTCTTCAGTTCGTCGATGTGCTGGAAGAGCGGCGCGCTGGCAAAGGCGTAAATGCCGGAGTTGATTTCAGGGGCGGACTGCTGTTCGGGTGTGAGGGCTTTCTGTTCGACGATTGCAATGACTTCCGGTTTGCCAGACTGCTTACGGAGAACGCGCCCGTACCCTTGAGGATTGGCCGGAACCGCAGTGAGAATCGTCATCGCGGCAAACTGCGCAAGGTGATAATCCCGCAGCAAGGCAATGGTCTCAGGGCGAATCAGCGGGGCATCGCCGGAGAGCACGAGCAGATTTTCGTATCCCTTGACGGCATCGCGCGCACATTGAATCGCGTGGCCTGTCCCACGCTGTTCGGTTTGCAGCACGAACTGCACGCCCGAGGCCGCCACCGCAGCCTTGACGCGTTCCGCTTCATGGCCGATGACGACGAAGATGTCGCCGGGTGGAACGATCTGCGAAGCTGCTGCGATGACGTGGGAGAGCAGCGGCTTCCCGCCGATCTCGTGCAGCACTTTTGGCCGCTTCGATTTGAGCCGCGTGCCCTTCCCCGCGGCCATGATAACGATCGCAAATCGCATCGACTTTATTGGCCTGGGCCCCCGGGCGGCGGAGCCATTCCCGGAGGCATGGGGATAGTAATGTCCAGCGGCTGTGGCTTACCCAGTCCAAGGTCGTCGAGTGAGTTCCCAAACTCAGACGCGTTGCCTACAACCAGAATTGCCAGCTTCGAGGGATCGATGTATTTCTTTGCGACGCGCTCGAGATCTGCCGTCGTGACCTTCTCGACGCCGTCATGGTACTTCTCCAGGTAATCAGCGGGATAGCCATAGAACTCAAGCTGGGTGCGGTTGGCGAGGACTTTTTCGCGCGAGTCGTACTCAAAGATGAACGAGTTCAGTACCTGGTCTTTCGCATTTCTCAATTCCTCTTCGGTGAAAGGCAGCGTCTTCAATTCCTTGATCTGGCGCAGCATCTCCTGGGTGGCTTTCAAGGTGTTTTCGCTCCTGGTGCTCGCAGCGACGCGAAACATTCCAGGATGGTCAAAGGAAGCACCATAGCTACCGGCCACCGAGTACGCCAGACCCAGTTTCGTGCGGACATTCTGGAACAGGCGCGAGCCGAAGCCCCCGCTGAAAATCTCGTTCATCACACTGAGCGCGTAGTAGTCTGGATTGCTGCGTTCGGTGCCCAGGCCGAGGATAGCGACATGGCTCTGGTTAATGTCCGTCTTGTTGATGAGGTAGACGCCCGGCGTCGGCCCTGCAAAATCGTTACCAGCAGGCGGAGCGGGCTTACCGCGAGGCAGAGACCCAAATGCCTCAGTGATCTTGCGCTCCATCGCGGCGCCGTCGAAATCGCCCGAGACGCTGACGATAATATTGTTCGCGATCAGGGTCTGGTCGTGCCACTGCTTCAGGTCGGCGGTGCTGATTGGCATGACCGTGGCGAGTTCCGGCACGCGTGCGTAGGGATTCGCCTTGCCGTAGACAAGTCGCGCGGCTTCCCGGCCGGCAATCCCGGCGGCTTCATCGTTTCGGCGGACGATCGCCGCGGCCATTTGCTGCTTCGCCAACTGCAGCTTTTGATCGTCGAAGGCGGGGTGCTCCAGGAGGTCGATAACGATGCCGAAGACCTGGTCTTCGTTGGCCTTGAGGCAATTCCACGTCACTGCAGTGGAATCGATATCGCCATCGGTCTCGACCTTGGCGGCCTTCGCTTCGAGCAGGTCGTCGAGCTTGTCGCCATTTATCGTCGCCGTGCCACTTGTGCGCCACGTCTCCTGATAAAGATCGATAAGTCCGGCCTTAGCTGCGGGAACGTCGCGCTCCCCGCCCTTGATGTTGATGGTGCCGCTGATGAACGGCAGTTCGTGATCTTCCTGGAGGAAGATAATCACGCCGTTCTTCAGTTCGATTCGCTTGGGCTGGGTCGGCTTGAAGGGGTGGAGCGGCGGAATGACGATCGCCTTCCACGGTTGTGGGGAAGGATACGGGGTCCCCGGGGCGGTGGACTGGGCAAAGGTGATGGTAGCTGCCCCGAGCGCAATTGATGCAATTCCGGTGCGGAGATGGATCATTCGGCACCTCCGCTGTTCGCAGGACCGGGTGCGGCAGGCTGCTGGAATTCAAGGCTGACACTGGTGCGGTTGTCGTCGGTGAAGACCTTGTTCGAGACGCGACGAATATCGGCTTTCGATACCTTGTCGATCTTATCGAGTTGGTGGAACAGCTCCCGCCAGTCGCCGTATCGCTGCTGATAGACGGCCAGCTGCTCCGCCAGGCCCTGGTTATCTCCGAGGCCTCGCAGCAGGTCGGCGCGCGCGCGGGTCTTGAACATCGCGAGCTCATCATCGCTGACGTCGACGGTCTTCATCTTGTCGATCTCTTTGTGAATTGCATCGCGCATTTGCGGGTCATTGTGCTGCGGGAGCGGCACGGCAAAGAAGGCGAAGAGTCCCGGATATTTGTCACCGGGAAAGCCGCTCAAACCCTCGACTGCGGCTGCGATCTGCTGGTCACGCACCAGGCTACGGTAGAGGCGGGAGGTGCGGCCGTTGGAGAAGATGTCCTGAATCGCGTCGTAGACAGCATCGTCAGGGTCGCGATAGTCGGGCTTGTGATAACCCTCGAGGTAAAAGGGCTGCGAGGCCTCCTTGAGCACGACCGTGCGCTCGCCCGGCTGCGGCGGCTCGACCGTTGTCATGTCCTCGGGCAGCGGGCCCGCTGGGATTGCGCCGAAGTATTTCTCCAGAATCGGAAGGTCCTTGTCGGGCTTCACATCGCCGACCACGGCGATAACGATGTTCGCGGGGACGTAATACTTTTTGTGAAACTCCATCGCCTCGGTCGCCGTGATCTGGCTCAGCTCCGACATCCAGCCGACGTTTGGCCGATGGTAGGGATGGGCGACGTAAGCTGTAGCAAGAAACTGCTCCACCATGCGCCCGACGGGCCTTGAATCAGTACGCATGCGCCGCTCTTCCATCACAACGTCGCGCTCTTTATAAAACTCGCGCGGCACGGGATTCGCGATGCGGTCGCTTTCCATGTAAGCCCAAAGTTCAAAGCGGTTCGACGGCATGCTCCAGAAGTATTGCGTCGTGTCTAGCGACGTCGATGCATTGACCCCAGTCGCGCCATTCTGCTGCGCCAACTCGGTGAACTGGTTCGGCACGACATACTGCTGCGCATCTGTCAGAGCAGCGTCGAAGTTGTCATGAAGCTGCTTCAATTTTGCGGGGTCCTGGCCGACGCGCCTGCGAAACTCAGCGTCATAGGCGGCGTAGGCAACTTCGACCTTGTCGAGCGCGACCTGTTCGGCGGGGTAGTTGCTGGTGCCGATGGTCTTGGTCCCCTTGAACGCAAGGTGCTCAAACATGTGTGCCAGCCCGGAGTCGCCGCTCGGGTCATTGGCATCTCCCGCGTTCACCACCGTGTAGAACGAAAACACCGGCGCTTCAGGGCGCTGACAGATGATGAGGGTGAGTCCGTTGGGGAGGACTTTGGTCGTGATTCGTTTCTCGAAGCTGCTGAGGTCTTGTGCGATGGCCGCAGAGCAAGTGCCGGCGAGCAGAAGTAAGGTCAACAGGTGAGTTAGCACAGGAAAATTCAGTAAGAAACGTCGCAATTGCTTCAGCATAATAGGAGCATCAACCTCGGAAACAGCCGCATAGAGCCAGCGCGCAGCATGATCTGAAGCTAACCGGGCCTCGGCAGGGTGTCAAACGAACTCAGCCCTTAATGATGGCTGGGGCTGATTGGCATGGTCCAAGAATTTTCCTGTCGACGAGCGAGACAAAAATCGCCGATGGGAGTCTGATTAAAAGCAACCTTCTGCCGTCGTTGACAGTAGATTTCCTTTGGAATACAACCGTTGGAGCCTATCCCTCGCGAATCTGCCGTGTTCAGGTCGCAGTGCGCCTTTCCCTAACGTGCTGTCAGCAGGCATGAGTCACCCACGCAGAGTGCGCTTTTGAAGGTCCCGCACGGCACATGTAGCCGATGCATGCTGGTAGCAAAAATCGAACAGGATGGGTTCCATCGATATGTCATACGTCTCTGGTAATCGCGGTCTCAGACCCGCCTCGCTTGCTTTGATCGCCCTCGCCGGCTTGCTCTGCGACGGGAAATCGCTAATGGCGCAGTCTTCGTCCAATGTGCATGTCCCGATAGCCGCTCGCATCACGCAGCAGATTGACGAGTCCTCCCTCGTCACTTTGCGCGGCAATACGCATCCCCTCGCCAAGCCGCTTTATGACCACGGTCTGGCGCCGGCTTCGCTGCCCGCCCGCCGCATGTTGCTGGTCTTGAAGCGCAGCCCTCAGCAGGAAGCCGATCTGACGGCCTTTCTCGCCGACGTGCAGACGACCAGCTCACCCAATTACCACAAATTCATCACGCCGGAAGAGTTCGGAGCCCTCTATGGGCCAGCCGACGCTGACATTCAAACCGTGAGCACGTGGCTGCAGGGCCACGGATTTGCGGTGAATAAGGTAAACAAAGCGAAGACTGTGGTCGAATTCTCTGGTAACGCGGCCCAGCTCCAGGAAGCCTTTCACACCGAGATACATAGCTATATGGTCAAGGGCGAACAGCACTACGCAAACGCCTCCGACCCGCAGATCCCGGCGGCCCTCGCGCCATTGGTCGCGGGCGTCGCGCAGATGAATACCTTCCATATGAAGTCTCATCTGAAAGCCGGCCCTGTCGCCGCCTTCGACCCCGCCACGAAGATCATCAAGCCGCTACTGACAGGATCCGGAACCCCTCCGACTCTCTACGTCGGACCATCCGATGCGGCGACCATCTACAACTCGCCAAACCCCGCTCTAAATAAGAATTTCGTCGGCGGCACTACCTGCCCCGGCGGCTCTACCTGCGACGGCACGGGAGTAAATATCGGCGTAGCGGGCCTGGGTAACATCGACCCCAACGACGTGGCAAACTACCGCAGCCTCTTCGGTTTGAGCGCGAACGCGCCAACGATCGTGGTAGACGGCGATGCTCCGATCCTGACCGATCTTAGCGACGGTGACGCCTCAGAGGCATTGCTGGACGTTGAAATCTCCGGCGGCATCGCTCCCGGGGCTAAAGTCTTCCTTTACACGGCCTTCGCGGACCCTTTTGCTCTGCAGGATCCCCTTTATTTCGGCATTAACAGAGCTCTTGACGACAACACGGTAAGCATTCTCAATGTGAGCTTCGGGGCATGCGAGGCGGGGTTGGGAAATACGCAGAACCAGCAGAATTACAACGCATGGGAAGAGGCAGCGGCCCAGGGTATATCGGTGACCGTCTCAACCGGGGACGACGGCTCCGCTGGTTGCGATGATCAGAACTCAGAAACGACCGCGCAAGGAGGGCTTGCGGTGAACGGCCTGGCCTCAACGCCATTTAACATCGCGGTTGGAGGCACCGATTTCGATGTGCTCCTCAACAGCTTCTCAAATTTTGTTCTACCTACGAACACGCTGCCTTACCGGGGGACGGCAACAAAATACATCCCGGAAAATCCGTGGAACAACTCCACCGACGCAAATACCACGATTAGCTCAAACGTGGCCTATCACGATCCCAACAACAATAATCAGACCAACATTGTAGCCGCCAGTGGGGGTGCCAGCAGCTGCGCTCAGGTGACAGGTAACTTGTGTCAGGGTTACGCCAAGCCGTCGTGGCAAAAACTCTTCGACAATGGAGATCACGTACGAGACCTGCCCGATGTGTCGATGTTTGCTTCAAACGGTTTTTACGGAGCTGCCTGGGCGCTCTGCGGCCACCTTACTCAATCCGGCACTCTTATCACGGAATGTAGTCCCGACAGCACGGGCAGATATTACATCAGTGGAGTTGGCGGGACCTCAACCGCCGCCCCCGCCTTTGCCGGAGTATTGGCACTCGTAAGTCAAAAGGTCGGTGGCCGGCTCGGACAGGCAAACCAGGTAATTTATCCTTTGGCGAAGAAAACGCCTTCGGTGTTCCACGATGTCACAACCGGAAATATTTCCGTCGTATGCACCAGTGGTTCCCCAAATTGCGGGTCCAATGGCTTCCTCAACGGTTATAACGCAGCATCGGGTTACGATCTGGCAACAGGGCTAGGGAGCGTCGATATAAGTGCGCTCGTCAACAACTGGAGCAGCATCACCTTTGCTGCGAGTACGACCGCCCTTACTTTGAACGGATCGACTGCGCCCCTCGCTATCGTTCATGGCACGAAAGTTGACGTAGGAGTGCAGGTAAGCGGCAGCGGAACGCCCACCGGTGACATTTCAATCGTCGATAGTCTCAATGCTGCAACAAATCCTAACAATGTTGCCATCGCCGGGCCAGCCACTCTAGACTCGAGCGCCAAAACATCCTTCTCTATCACCTACCTCCCCGGCGGCACGTATAACGTCACCGCCCACTACGGGGGCGACGGGGTCAATGCCCAGAGCGATTCCAACGCAATCCCCGTAGTGGTCACGCCTGAAAACAGTCAGTTGAACGTGCAGACTACTATCGAAGACCCGTCGAGCGGAGCCCAGGGTGTAGCGGCAACACTTCCTTATGGGTTCATCGCGATCGTCGATGTAGCGCCGGTAAGTACGACGTCTACCAACGACGGCTTCGCCACAGGATCTGTGACCTTCTCCGGAGGCATAAACCAGACCAAGAGCCTTAACAGTTCGGGGTATGTCCAGCTCGAAACGGCGTCGCTGACTCCTGGCTCGTCTACCACAATCTCCTATTCAGGCGATTCAAGCTTCAATCAGAGCAGCGCCGCTTTGCCGCTGACGATCACTAAAGGAGCCACGGCAACCGCTGCGACCTTGAGCGCGTCGTCGGTCGCGTCAAGTGGCACGGTAACAATTTCGGCAGCTATCAGCACCGACAGCGTCGGCAATTCCCCGACCGGGACAGTGACCTTCACGTCCGGTGCTACATCACTAGGTTCCGGGACCGTTACCGGGTCTTTCAGCTCGACCACGGGGTTGGATAACGGCACCGCCTCGATCTCTATAAACGGCAGCGCCCTGCCGGTCGGCGCAAACAACATTACGGCCACTTACTCTGGCGATAGCAACTATGCCGGCTCCGTGTCCCCGGTGGTTACACTCACAATCACTGGCGGCGGCGGGGGTGGCGGGGGTTCCAGCTTCGGGCTTAGCGGTAACGCCATCACCTTTACTCACGGCGCTACTAGCGGGAATACTTCGGCCATTAGCGTTACGCCTGCTGGAGGGTATACAGGGACGGTAAATCTGTCCTGTGCGATCACGTCTTCGCCGGTAGGTGCTCAGGATCTCCCGGGATGCTCGATTACCCCAAGCGTTACCATCAGTGGCGCGACGGCGGGGACTGCGACGCTGACGATAACCAGCACCCCAACGACAGGCGCTCTCACCTTCCCGGCAAACTCGCCCTTTAACCATGGAAGACACAGCGAGTGGTACGCAGCCGGCGGTGCGGCACTTGCTTGTGTCCTACTCTTCGGTATACCAGCAAGGCGGCGTGCATGGAGAGCGATGATGGCGGTGGTCCTGTTTGCTGGTGTGGCTTCGATCGCTAGCGGTTGCGGCGGGGGGAGTAGCAGTTCAACCTCAAACCCAGGGACTACGACGGGGGCTTACGTCGTAACTGTCACTGGAGTCGATTCAATTACCGCTACGCTAAAGGCCACGACGAATATCAACGTAACGATCAACTGACGAGCCCCGAAACGAGCAAACGGAAGCGCCGCATCCTGGTCAGGGTGCGGCTCTTCTAGTTTTTGCGGAAGGTCTTTAGAGTAGCCGATGCACTCGTGGCTACGAATCAGTTAAGCGGACTGGGGGCGGTGAAGCCGGAGCAGCACGGCTTCATGACCGGCTGGAACTCCATCAATTCGACGCGGGTACCATCGGGGTCGTAGAGGTTGGCCTGCCACTTGCCGTCCTTCCCCATCTGCGGGCCGTCGTGGCGCGGGCTCAGGCGGTCGCCGGCGTAGAGAGTCGTGACGGCCTTTTCCATGTTCGGCACGCCGAGCGAAAAGTGATTAAGTACTCCAAGTTCGCGGGCATCGACGTGGTCGAGCGGCGTGGTTGAACCATCGCCGACCATCATGTATTCAATCCAGTCGTGGCCGTCGGGAACTTGCTGCGAGATCCAGTCGACCTTGTCCGGTCTCATCGCGCCGTACCAGTACGGCTTGAATCCGAGCAGGTCTTTGTAGAATTTGTCTTCGACCGCACGGTCGTGGACCAGGAATCCCATGTGGATGACGCGCTGGCTGATGGAATGCATTGCGTCGAATTCCTGCAAAACGCCTTGGACAAATTGCACAGAGTTGCCTTCGGGATCTTTGGTCTCGAAGCGCCAGCTATTGTCACTGTCCTTCTTCAGTTCTGTTGCATTTATGTTTCCGCGCGCGACCAAGTACGCGCGCAGCCCAGCCGCATCGTCAGTGATGAAAGCAACATGGGCCATCCGGCTGATTCCCTGACCATCGGGCAGCGGGAGCACCTCAGCGAATTGACGGTCGCTGAAGTAATAGCGTGCACCGGCCGGATCCTCGGGGTCCCGCATCTTCGACGCGCCAAGTATGTCTTTATAGAAATGCTCGGTCGCAGCGGGGTCGCTCGAATAAACTGCCATGTGCGAGATGCCGAGAATGTGCGGCCGCTGCTGCGCGGTCGCGGCAAGGGCAGAGACAAGAATTAGAAGTCCGAGCGCCGCCTTGAGCAAATCTGCGCCTTTGTAACTATGTTCGAACATGGTCGCTCCCCCAAATGCAATCCATACCGCAAGGCATTATGACAGGGCGGCAGCGGGAATGGCTATACGGCGGACTTGCAGGAGGGCAGCTCGCATCAGGTCGCGGTGAAACGCGGCCTTAAAGGCAAGTAGCGACGAAAGATTTCAGCCTCGGCATTACCAGGAAGCACGGGTAAGCGGACTTGGTCACTTCAAGTCGCAGCGTGGCGGTCGCCTCATCGAAGTTCCAGGCAATCTCCATGTTCTCTTCGGCGTTGCTAGCGGAGCCTGTGTCGCCGGTAAGCTCGACCTGCACCTTTTCAAAGACCAGCTTCTGCAGGCACACGAACTTCTCCCTCGTAACGTCTTCAAATTGGACCGGCGGACATCCAGCCATACTTTTCCTCCCTTCTTCGCTCTTAGACGGCCTCAATCTCAATCTTTTTCGCGGCGGCATCAAGTGCTGTGATGCGGAAGGAAAGCATCTGACCTGCGCGGATGCTCTCGCTCTTCTTGCTCTGCGGCGCGTCAACTGCGGGCCCATTTTTCCAGCGAGCTTTGAGCATCGAGCTGAGAGCGGAGAGGTCAGGCCTCACGTCTGTAGATGGTTCAGCCTTTACAGCAGCTGCGGCCGGGGCCGCTTTTAACACCTGGCATGAGACGCGGATGCCTTCGCCTAACTCTGCGAGCAGGCGGTCGCCGGTCGCTTCAATAACGCGACCCGAAACCGTGTCGCCAACGTGATGTTCGGCAAGATACTCGTCAAGGCTGCTGGGAATTAGCTGCTTGATGCTGAGCTTGAGCTGGCGCTTTTCTCTGTCCACCTCGAGCACCTGCGCCTTGACCACCTGGCCGATCTTCAGCTCATCCTGCGGATGGTTGATGCGCTTGTCGGCGACAATTTCGCTAATGTGGACCATGCCCTCAACACCCTCAGCAACCTGCACAAACGCGCCAAATTTAGTGAAGCTGACCACGGGGCCCTCGACGGTTGCGCCGACCGAGAGCTTGTCAGCCATGGCTGCCCACGGATCGCCGAGCGCCTGCTTCAGGCCGAGCGAAATGCGCCGCTCCTCAGCGTTGATTGACAGCACGACCACCTCGACGGTGTCGCCAACCTTGACCATGTCGCCAGGCTTGCGAACCTTCTTGGCCCACGACATTTCGGAGACGTGAATCAGCCCTTCAATGCCGGGCGCCAGCTCTACAAATGCGCCGAAGTCGGTGAGCCGCGTGACCACGCCGGTGACACGTTCGCCAACCGTAAACTTGCCGGTGACAGCGTCCCAGGGGTGGGCCATGAGCTGCTTCAAACCGATCGAGATGCGGCGCTTATCAAGCTCAACCTTCAGAACTTTGGCTTCGATCTGCTGGCCCACCGTGACCACATCCGACGGGGTCGCAACGCGCGTCCAGGCCATGTCGCTGATGTGCAGCAGGGCATCGATGCCACCGAGATCTACGAAGGCGCCATAGTCGGTCAGGCTGCGCACCGTGCCCGCGAGGATTATGCCTTCGGTGATCTCGGCGTAGCGGCGCTCTTTGGTGCTGCGCTCTTCTTCTTCAAGCACGATGCGGCGATCGACGACGACGTCCTCGTCCGCGACGTCGAGTTTGATGATGCGGCAACGGATCTCCTGTCCGACCAGTTTCTCCAAGTCAGCCGCGTCGCGCACACCGCTGCGAGAGGCGGGCATGAACGCGCGAACACCAACATCAACGGTGAGTCCGCCCTTGATCGCGCTGGTGACCGTGCCCGCGACGACAGACTTCGCTGCGAAGGCTTCTTCGAGCGACGACCAGTCTTTAGGCTGCGCAATCTTTGGGAGAGAAAGTTCGTAGTAGCCTTCCTCATTGCGGCCTTTTGGCGTGACGAGAAGCTTGTCGCCGGCCTTGGGCTGTTCCTTCGCAGACGCGAAAAGCGAGAGCGGTAACACACCTTCAATCTTGAATCCGATGTCGAGGAAGACGGAGTCCGCGTTGACGCTGACCACGGTGGCATCGATCTGCCTGCTGCCGTCTTCCGGGGCGCGCTTATGGGTCTTCTCAAACTCGTAGAGCAACTCGCCGAAAGACTCAGGCGCTTCGCGCCGTTCATCGTGAGGCGCTTGATGTGATGAGCCTAGAGGTGCGTTGAGAGGCGAGTCGTGATCCGCGTTGGGAGTGGACGGTGGGTTTTCGTCAACCGGAAAGCTGGCGCTCGAGTCCACTTCCGGTGCCGACGCCTCAGTAGTAGTTTCCGCAGAGACCGAGGCTTTCTTTTCCGGTGGGGTGGCCTCCGGCGCGATTGACGCGATCTTTTCCAGATAAGGATCGGAAGTGTCATCGAGATTGGCGTTCTCGCCAGTCTCAAGTCCTATTTCGGGGTTTCGTTCCTCTGGATTTTGCTCTGCGGGAGCGGCCGATGCCTCCGGCCCGTCAAGTTCAGGTACACCTACATTCAGCATGTGTGATTGGCTCGCGTTATTCGGCCTAGGATATCACCGTACCAGTAGGGGTGTGCGCCGTAGGAACCCCCGACTCACACGCGATAAGCTTCAGCCAGTCGCCGCCGCGGGAGGGTGGCAGGCGTGCGGCCTGATCCCCAATGGACTATTCTTCTTCGCCGTCTTGTCTTTGATACAATTTGCAAGCGGGATGGTGACAGTTCCGCGGCACAAAGGCGCCGCTTCGGCAGGATGCGCAAAGCACGATAAGCAGGGTGTGGCGAATCTTACGCTACCCGCGAGGAAAGTTGGGGACGTAGCTCAGTTGGTTAGAGCGCTGCCCTGTCACGGCAGAGGTCGCGGGTTCGAGCCCCGTCGTCCCCGCCATAAAACCCGATAGCGACGCGGGTTTTTGGCGATAGACCTAAGTGACAATCAAGAC
>DASWUZ010000334.1:0-1916 GCA_036401395.1 Acidisarcina sp. | reverse complement strand
CCCACCTGCGTAGCGGCGCGCGGTGTGTAGGTCACCTCGCTCCGGTCCTCCGACCACACCGCATAGATGGGCTCATACCGCGCCCGCGTGGTCTCGCGGTAGCTCAGCTCCAGCGCATCGCGACCTATATTTTGCAATCGCACCTGCACCAGAAACGCCGAACTACCCTCGCCTATTTGCCCCGCGACCACGTTTTCCGACGGCGCCACCGAAAGCAGCCTCGTCACCTTTAACGAAGGCACTTTCAACGAAGCCCCAACCGCGTAGTCATATCGCGCGAAACCCACCCCGAAATGTTTCTCCGCCGCCGCGGCCAGAGGCTGGTCGACCCCGATAAGCTCGTGCTTCGCGCCGCCGAACTCGACCGTAGCCCGATTGCTGCCACTCCACCTCTCATCGCCCCGCGCCTCTCCGGCCTTATGCGGTTGCAGCGCTCCCTGGTTCAGACGCCCCCAAGACCGCTCCCCGGTGATGATTTGGTACAGCCCGCTGGCATGTGTGAAAAGCGTAAGCCGATAATTACCGAGTAAAAACCAGGGATCGTCCGGCAGCAGCGTCGCGCCATTCTCCCTTAGCTCCGACCCAAACCGCAGCGGCCCCAAATATCGGTAACAAGGTAGCCCCAGATCGTCATCCACCCACTCGCCCAGCGACGACTGCGACTTCGGCGACGATGACGGCTCGGGCGTTCCCATATCGCGAGGATCCCGCGTGGCGCTCGCATCCATATTGGCGTTCGCATCCGCCATCAAAGACGCAGGGACCAGAGACGCGGCGGCCAAAGCTCCAGCTCCCGCAAGCAAGCTTCTTCTCGTAACTAAGTCGTTGGGAAGTTTTATCGGCATCGCAACAGTATTGCACTGCCAGCGGCGCACAGTCAGCGCGTCCATTTCGCGCGAGTAAAATTACGCAGCACTAACCTCAACCTGCGGCTCCATGTGACCGCTGGTAGCAGCGCCAGCATGAGGCGGCAGACCGAGCGCATCGAGCGTAGAAACCAGCACTACCCCGGCAACCAGCAAAATAGCCACCCGGAAATCCCGCACCTGAGGAACTGCCGCGGAATGCCCATGCAAATGCGCAACGACGCGCAGTATCACCGCCCCCACCGCCACGCCCATCCCCAGGCAAAGCTGCATGACCGTGCTTAAAAAGCCATTGGCGCGACTCATCCGCTCCGGCGGAATCTCCGCATACGACAGCGTCGTCAGACAAGTGAACTGCATCGACCGGCAAGCCCCGTGAAAGAACAAAATCGCGACAATGACGGCAGCCGGAGTCGAGGGCCCGAACGTCGCCAACAGCGCCACCGACGCCGCCGTGATCACGCCATTCACCAGCAAAATTCGCCGGAACCCAAACCGCCGCAGCACCTGGATCACGAACGCCTTCATACTCAGGTCGCCGCCAAACAGCGCCAACAGATAAAGCCCGGAGTGAAATGCGCTCAGCCCGAACGCGAGCTGAAACATCAGTGGCAGCAGAAACGGCAGCACCGATATCGGGATCCGAAACGCGCTAGCCCCATAAACTCCGATCGCATACGTCTTCATCCGCAGCGATTCAATGTCGATGAACGAACTCTCAGGCCGGCGCCGCGCAATCACCACCGCCAGCACGCCGCTCAACAGGCTGAGCGCCAATATTCCCGCAGGAATCTGCCACCGCGCCGCACCCGCGCCCAGCTTCTCCATTGCATATAAAACGCCAGTCGATGCAAATCCCGCCAGCGCAAACGTGAGCCAGTCAAATGCAGGCCGCTCATCGGAGCGTGCGTTCTCCACCCACAAAAGCGTCAGCACGCAAGCCAGCAAACCCAGGGGCAAATTCAAAAAGAAAATCCACCGCCAACTCGCATACGTGGTGATAAATCCGCCCACCGCCGGCCCCAGCACCAACGCGCTTAGTCCCGGCCA
>DASWUZ010000333.1:0-9169 GCA_036401395.1 Acidisarcina sp. | reverse complement strand
ATGCCGGATTGGTCGATGAAGACGATACCGAATCCAGAGCGGACTACGGTTGCCGGAGTGAGGAGCCAGGCGAAGCCAAGGCGCGGTGCGACGTTGCCGTAGTGGAGTTCGCGGGCGCTGCGCGAAAAGCCATTTTTCCCGAGGTAGTCGAGTTGCTGCGTAGCTAGATTGAAGACGGCTCCCTGGTCGGTCTTTTCGGTTGAGGGGAAGGCCAGCGTCCAGCGTGCTCCTATGTTTAGCGTGAGACGGTCGGTGGCTCGCCAGTCGTCCTGCAGAAAATATTCCTGGATGTGATCGCGCGGGCGGATTTTGCTTTCCTGCAGGTCAATCTGAAACGTGTCAACCTGCCCAAGTAAAAAGCTGGCGATGGAGTTACCGCTGTTTGTTGCGCCCTGCTGGTCGGTGCCTGTAGTCGTGAATGCAAAAGAACCGGTAGGGTTGGGAGGCGCGATCGTATTTAGCTGATACCAGCGGTAGTCGAGGCCGGCTTTTAGGGCGTGATTGCCCCTGGTGAAGGCGACGGTGTCGAGGGCCTGCCACACGGCGGTCTGGTATGCAGAGAAGGTGCCGGCGGAGGGGCCTAGCTGCTGAAATCCGGTAAAGGTGAAGAGCGGCAGGGCGTTGTTGAATGCGCCGTTGGTGGGAATGCCGGGGATGCCGAGCGCGGCGGTCGCGGTGCTCGCGAGGGTTGAGCCGAGGATGCCGTTTCCGCGCCGGGTGTAGCCAACTCTTAGGTCGTTCAATAAATCGACGGAGAAGACGTGGGTCTCGTTGGCGACCGCCTGCTGGCCGAGAATGCTTGAGAGTCCGACGACTCCGCCTGTGCCCAAGACTGAGCCGGTGATGGCGCCGCTGCCAGCGGGAAGCGGAGTAACGGGCTGTTCGACGTCGCTGAAATAGGAGTATCGCCCAAACGCCGCATCGTGGACGCCGTGCACCCCGTCTACGCGAAGGTCAAATTGATTTTGATGGTCGGAGTCGTTGGCGGTGCGGGTGTAATTGTTAGCCGCTGCGGTCAGGTTGGTCGGGGTGGGGAAGCGGGCGAGCAAAGCCTGGGCCACGGGATCGAGCGGGATGTTGATGACGTCATTGGGGAATTCCTGGCGAACGGTTACGCCATTCACGACGGTGGTGGTGGTCGGGTCGAAGATGTGCGAGACGCCGGTGAAGATGCCCTGCCGCTCGGCGAGCGTTGGGACGGTGGAAATGCGAGTGACGCCGACCAGCTGCTTCACTCCCTGGTAGTCGGCGAAGAAGAAGAGGCGCTCGTGCAGGATGGGGCCGCCGAGGGTCGCGCCGTAGAGATTGCGGCGGTATTCGGGCCTGCGGGTAGGTGCGGCGGAGAAGAAGTTTCGGGCGTTGAGATTTTCGTTGCGAAAGAATTCGAAGAGGCTGCCGTGGAAGGCATTGGTGCCGGCGCGGGTGGCCACGTTGACGACGCCTCCATTGAAGCGGCCGAACTCGGCGGGAACGTTGTTGGCCTCGACGGTGAACTCCTGAATGTCGTCGATGATGGGGAAGAAGGCGACCTGGCCGGGCTCGGGCTGGAGGGCGGAGATGCCGTCGAAGAGATATTCGTTTGTGCGGGGTCGGCCGCCGTTGATGCGGGGTAGAAGCGTGCCGGGAGGTAGCTCGACGCCGGGCGCGAGGGTTGCGAGTTGAACGAAATTGCGGGTGTTGAGTGGCATCGCTGTTACGGTTTCGGACGCGATGTTGGTTTCTATATTGCTGGTTTGTGTCTGGAGTAGCGGTGCGTCGAAGTGTTCGTCGAGGGTGATTGTTTGCTTGGTCGCGCTGAGAGTCAGGGTGAGGTCGGCGGTAGTGGTTTCGCCTACTGTGGCCGTGATGCCGGTGCGGGTGAGGTGGGCGAATCCGGTCGCGGTGACATCGATGTTGTAGGTGCCGGGATTGAGATTGGTGAAGGTGTAGTCGCCCGTGTTGGATGTGGCTGCGGTTTGATGGGTGTTGGTTGCGGTGCTAGTGATTTCGACGGTGGCGTTGGGGACGACTGCACCGGAGGGGTCGAGCACCCGGCCGCGCAGATCGGCGGCTATTTGGCCAAGGGAGGGTGCAGCACTGAGGGCCGCCCATAAAAACGAGACAATGATGATACGTGGTTTCATCGATAGCTCCGCTGTATGAATGGTGGGTACTATCTGATGGGTGAGGGTAGCCGGGCGTGCCACGTGGTGCATCAGCCAGGGTGGCCGCTTTATAGAATCTCGACTTTATATGGATATACTTCTAAAGTCAATACGTTTCAAGTCGATACGGCTCGGCGGTTTATGCGCTCTTTCTTCCCTCTGCGCGAGTCACCTGAAGGGGAGGCGCAAGTATGTAGACTGGACCTGCCGAGCCGATGCATAATGCTTCGCATCGCCGGAACGAAATCTACACCGAGATCGCCTGATGAAGTCAGCGCTTCGACTGCTCTTTTTCTACTTACTTTGCCAATCATTATCTTGCCCGGCTGCCACGAAGCCGCAAGACAAAGGTGATCAGCCCGCAAAACAAGACAAAGGCGACGAACCCCCAAAGAAGGTGGCAGAACGCGCTTACTTCCTCTATGAACTCCCTGCGGAGCATGGTCTAGGCAGTGATAAAGTAGTTGCCGCCGCGCAGGCGGTCTATCCATCCGATAAGAATCGCTACGATGTGGTATTCACGCCAATAGACAGCAGACACATACTTGTTTCTTTCGACAAGGCACATACCACAGATCAGGTGCAGAACGATCTCAAGGCGCTCCTCGATAAGATCGCGGTTAATCCCGACTCTGTCGTCTCGCCACCCGATACGTTCGTCGCCCATCTGCTCTACGACCGAAACGCAAGCACCATCGCAACCGCACTTTCTGAGACGTTCCCCGGCCTTCATGCCGCCGCAGTTGGCGATGACACGATTCTGCTCAGTTCAGTTCTTGATGATCCCTCTAATCGTTCCCAAGCTGCCAAACAGGAGAAAGAGGTCAGAGGAGCGAGGCAGCTCATTGCTATGGCCGATTTTCCTCGTCCCGCCGTGACCATCTCTGCGTGGAACCTGAGGATCAGCGCTTCAGATGAACACGATGCCCAGGGTCGCCATGCCAAGGAGAGTATTGAAACTCAGGCCAAGGCCATCGGCAACGCTACTTCCACCCACAATCTCATTATCCAGAGCGCTATCGATCGAGGCTGGCAGTTGCTCGCTGACAAACTAGGCCAGCCTGACCCATGCTCGCCCACACAAGATTTCCTGAGCCAACAGTTCTACAGATATCTGGCCGCTCCTGCCCAAAATCATGAGAATCCTGCCTGCACCGGACTTGGGTATCGAGGTCTCTTCAAACCCCTGCCTCCTAACCTGACTCACATGCTGCTTGCTGTCATTGCGGCGGACAATCCGCAACAAACAGCAGACGAGGTCCTGGCACAGATGGAAATGCCTGTAGGTTTTCAATCGACCCGAAAGTTGAAAAAAGGGAGATTCGAAGGCGCCTACGGAGTCACTCCCGGCTCAGAAACAGATGAAAATAATAATTCCAAACGGACAGAACTGAATACAGCCCTACGCCCCGGTCAGGAGCCATGCGAAGAGTCCGACTATAAGTCCTATATTCAGGAAGAGAGCGCTAATCACCTGAATCTGGCTTGTGTCCGCCAACAGCTTTCAGCTCTGTTTGCCAGGCCGGCAGCGCCATCTGCTGCCAGCAGGCTGGGGGAACTCCGTGCTCTCTTCGCTAATTTCCTGTTTCATTACAGGATATCGGTCCTCAACCCGCACGAGCTTGAACCTTTTTACTTTACGGCAGCGGCCCACAATCTTGACGCAGCATTAGCGCCTATCATGGATGCCTTCACCCGCGATGTCGAGGTCTTCCAGACGAAACTACAGGAAGAGATCGTGGGCAATCCTGTTGACCAGCACCTCTCATTTAGCGCTGGCAGCATCGTCACTGTTAGCACTCTGAGCGACACGCAGGCTACAGTCTCGATGCAGACTCAGAATTTCTTCAATGCCAACAACCCGCCTACTCTGAAACAGTTTGCCGATGCTCTTCAAGCCGCCGAAAAAGATCAGCCGAAAATCCTTACTGGGAATTTATCCGCCGATGCGGTTACGGGCGCGCTTGGCGCCGTCTCAGCTCTGAGCCAGCCTAAAGCCACTGCCAGGCTCGGAGACGGTGTCAGTCTTACGGTCACGCCTCACAGTCTCTATGGGGCATCCGGCATGGAACTCAATCTCACCCTGAACGCCGACGAAACCAACGACTCTGCTGGTGCCTCCACCTCTGGAATTGTCACGGAGGGAGCCAGCGGCAGTAGCCCGGATCTGACCTCCCGTGTCGCAAAGCACGACGTCACAACGCTGGTTCGTCTCGACTCGCTAAAACTGACTGAGGTCTCGACGGTCGCTTCAGAGCTCGTTCGCGCAAAGCGCCCTCTGCCGATCATCCTTCCGTTTCTGGAGTTTCCAGTTATCGGAGGCCTGGTGCAGTGGCCGCGTGCTCCCTCTCACGTCTTTCACCGTAGTTTTGCGATCGTTTCCGTGATGGAAATACCTACTGCCGCGGATTTGGCGGGCACTATTCCCTTCGATACCTTCGCTCCGGAGGGAACAACAAGTGATGGATCAAGTCACTCTGGTAACCACCCGAAGCCACTGTCGTCCGGTGAGGAATCGACGGGGGCGATGCGACGCCACTATGAAAAATTGAGATGCATTACATACGCCGATAACTCGGGAAAATGCCAAACTCTATGAATCGGACTCATGAGCTGCGAACCAGTTGCCTGTCAGCCGCATAGTAGAAGTCGATATTCGTATTCAACTTGCCGCTTGGCCGGCCGCTGGCTTAGGTGGGGGATCAATTACTCGCAGCACTACGACCGTTTCGTCGTCGAAGCGATCAACTCCATTTTGAAACTTCCCTACTTCGGCAAGTATGGCGTCCGCTAATTTGATGGCTGACTTGCTTTGATTCTTGCGGACCACGCTCATCAGTCGCTCGTCGCCGAAGAGTTCTCCGGCAGAGTTCTGGGCGTCTGGGATGCCATCGCTGAAGAAGATGATCGAATCGCCCGGCCGCGTTGACAGGGTGAACTCTTCATACTGTACCGCAGGGAACATCCCCAGAGGGAAACCCTCGGCCTGGATCGTCTCTGCAATGCCGGCCCGGCAGAATATGGGCTGGACCGCGCCGGCGTTGGCGATCTGCAACGTCTGGTTCGAATCGTTCCATACTGCGTACGTCATCGTCACGTATTGCGACTCCATCCGACGCTCCTGCAATGCGTTGTTGAGTGTCTCAAGCATCTTTGATGGCGACAGCGTCTGGTTGGCGGAGGAGCGCATGATACCGCTGACCAGTGCCGCGTAGAGCGCTGCCGGCGCAGCCTTGCCGCTGACGTCGCCGAGGGCGATCCCGGTACAGTTCTCGTCGTAGGTGAGAAAGTCGTAGAGGTCTCCGCCGATGGTGCGGGCGGCAAGAAAGCGGGCCGCGACTTCGGCGTGTTCGTGCTGCGGCTTGCGCGGCGGCAGCAGGCGAAGCTGTACTTCGCGGGCCATGGAAAGGTCGCGCTCCATGCGCTGCTCCTGGGCGGCGACGTGCTGGTAGAGGCGCGCATTTTCGATGGCGATTGCAATCTGAGCGGCGAGGGTAATAAAGGCCTTCTCATGATCTTCGTTGAAGTAATGCGAACGGGTGTGTTCGAGGTCGAGCACGCCAATGACCTTACCCTTGTAAATAAGAGGGACGGCCATTTCAGATCGGGTTTCAGGATTGACGAGGTAGTACCGCGCATCTTTGCGCACGTCGCCTACGACGACCAGGCGGCGCTCTGCCATTGCGGCGCCGATGAGACCGCGGTTGAGAGGGAGCTTGTTCTCCGTAGGGGTGAAGCGCTGACCGAAGCGCTCCGCGAACTGGCTCTCCAGCACCTGGTCGCGTTCGTTGACCAGCCAGACAGTGAACATATGGTAGTCGATCAGGCGGTGCAGGAGCTGGCCAATGCGTTCGAGCAGCGCATCGAGGTCCAGGATTGAGGTCAATTCCCGACTGATCTCATTCAGCACCGCGAGGGTCTGCGCCTGTCGCGAGACCCGGGTGTAGAGGCGCGCATTTTCAATGGCCTGGCCGATGCGCGAGGCGGTCAGCTTGAGCAGGTGCAGGTGTTCGGGCCGGAAGTAATTGAGCTGCTCAGACTGAATATCGATTACGCCGATCAGGCGGTTTTTAACGATGAGCGGGACTGCGAGTTCGGAACGGACCTCGGGGTTGGCGTTGATATAATCGTGGGCCTGCGAGACGTCGTTGATCAGGACTGCTTCGCGGGATTGGGCGACCTGCCCGACAATGCCCTTGCCGAGCTTGATGCGCATCCGTTCCACCTCGGGAGTGTGGCCGATCTGGAAGCGCATGCGGAGTTCGTTGGTGCGGTCATTGATGAGCAGAATAGCGAAGATGCGATAGTCTATGACCGCGCGCACCAGGTCGGCGGTGCGGCGCAGCAGCGTGCGGAGGTCGAGTGTAGTGTTGAGCGCCTCGGCCAGATGCAGCAGAAAGTCGCTCTGGATTGGATCGACATGGATCTGCGGGGTCGTCTGCGGCCCCTCGCTGCTCGGGCGGTAGTCGCCCTCGAAAGCGTGATGATGCACAGAGTCAGGCACGCTTCCGCCCGCAGAGCCGAGGCTCGCTGCGGCGGCCTCCTCCGGAGCAAGCTGAGGGGGCGCTTCGGCCATCTGATTGCTCTCGGGATTCTGGTCGGTCACGTTGCTCCCGGTTGCTGTCGCTTTCAAAAGGTGCAGCGGTGTCATTCTAACTGCTACGGGGAGGGATTTACCGCGCAGCAAGTTCTCGGATGATTTGAACACTGGCGCTCGCGCCGATGCGGTTGGCCCCCGCGGCGATCATGGCCTGGGCGTCAGCGAGGGTTCGAATGCCTCCGGCCGCCTTGACGCCGAGATGCGGTCCGGCGATGCCACGAAGCAGCATGACATCTGAGGCAGTTGCGCCTGAGGTGGAGAAGCCGGTGCTGGTCTTGAGAAAGCCGGCGCCGGCAACAACGGCCAGTTGGGCCGCCCGCAGCTTTTCTTCCGTGCTGAGCAGGCACATCTCGAGAATGACTTTGACCACCGCACCGGCGTCATTAGCGAGCTCGACTACACCGCGGATGTCCGCCAGGACTGCCCCGTCCTTTCCGGATTTAAGCAGGCCTATGTTAAGGACCATGTCCAGTTCGCGAGCGCCGAGTTTTAGCACCATAGCCGACTCCTCGCGTTTGGAAGTGGAGAGCGACCCGCCGAGAGGAAAGCCGATTACAGTGCCTACGGGGATGCCGCAGCCTGCAAGTGCCGAGTGAGCGAGCGCGACCCACGTGGGATTAACCATGGCGCACGCGAAGCGGTATTGAACGGCCTCCGCGCAGAGTCCCAGGACTTGGTCGTGGGTGGCATCCGGTTTGAGGAGGGTATGGTCGATGAGGCTGGCAAGCTCAGACAACTGCTGCGGCGGAGGTTTTGATGTCAATATTGCGGCTTCTGGTGCGACGGAGTGGGTCATGGAGGTCTCAGCTCATTTTACGTCTTCACTATCCTCTTGCGGGCGATGGGTGTGCTGTGAGATAACTACGTCATGCGAAGTACGCGTGACGTAGTCAGTGACGAAGACATGGGAAAGGGCCATTATTCTGACCCGCCGCTGCTGGTGCTCGCGAGCCTTGCCAATGGGCCGAAGCACGGGCACGCCATGATTGAAGATATCGCCGGCATGTGCGGAACGCGGCTTGGGCCGGGAACCCTGTATGGCGCGATCGGACGGCTTGAGGCGCAGGGATGGATCGCCCCGATGGCTGCGGTGGAGCGGCGGCAGCCTTACCGGATTACTGCTGAGGGGAAACGGGTGCTGCGAGCGAAGCTGGGGACGCTGCAGCGGTTTGCAAGCGCGGGGCTCGAGCGCCTGGAGGTTAAATGAATCGGCGACTGGCTCGGTTGCTGGTTGGGCTGTATCCGCGGGGCTGGCGGGCGCGGTACGGCGACGAATTTGAGGCGCTGCTGTTGGATAGGCCTGGTGGGTTGGAGGCGGTGGCCAATGTTTTTTGGGCTGCATTTTGCGAACATATATTTCCCACTCAAGGAGGAGCTATGCATCGGGAAGCTGTCAGTTTTGGTTCGGTGATGAAGCAGCCTAGCGCATATTTACCTTTGGCGATGTCGGTCACGGCGCTGGCGCTAGTGCTGCTTCACGTAGCGCGATATGGAGCGATGCATGAGGTGGATGAGGGCCCTACCGCTCATCTTTGGCAACTCTTGATGGTGCTTCAGGCACCCGTGATCGTGGTGTTCGCAGTCAAGTGGCTACGGCGTGCTCCGCGTCAGGCCCTCCTCGTGCTGGCGCAACACGTGGGTGCTGCACTCGCTTCCGTTGGGGCGGTTTTCTTTTTCAACCTCGGTTAGGAAGACGTAGGGCGAATGACGAAACCAAGGCAGGCGCATGAGTGGAGGATTTGGTGGCCTTGACTAAGGTGGTGCGCTGGATCCTCAGAGTTATCCTCATCGCGATTTTGATTCCTGCAATTGCAATCGTCGCGATGGTTGCATTGTTATTGGTAGATCACGGCAGGCAAACCACGCTCCCCGCCCCTACTGGCCCCTTCGCTGTCGGGCGCACGACGTATGTATGGAGCGACGCTTCCCACGCCGATCCCATGGCGCCAGCGCATGACACGAAACGTGAGCTGGTGGTTTGGATCTGGTATCCCGCGTCAGCCTCGTCGTCTGCGCCTCGGGCGGAGTACATGCCCGGCCCGTGGCGAACGGCTCTGGAACGTCACAGCGGCGTGCTGAAGTTTCTTTCTCGCGACATATCGCGGGTGCGCGCACATAGCTTTGAAAACCCTGCAGTCTCGCCGGCCCAGCCGGTATACCCGGTGGCGCTGATGAGGGCCGGGCTCGCAAAGCTGACTACGGACTACTCGACCCTCGCTGAGGATCTCGCCAGCCACGGTTACGTAGTCGTCGGTTTTGACGCACCTTATCGGAGCACGGTGGTTGTGTTTCCGGATGGCCGCGTGATCGAAAGAGCACCGGCGAATAATGCAGACCTGGTAGGCGGGGACCAGCAGGTGCAGCTAGCAAACCGGCTTGTCGAGGCGTGGAGCGCCGATATGGGCTTCGTGCTCGATCAGCTCGT
>DASWUZ010000332.1:0-13374 GCA_036401395.1 Acidisarcina sp. | reverse complement strand
GCGCCCGTCACCGCGCTCATCAGCAAACCGTACGCGGCGGCATGGCGCGCCTCCATCGATGCGAAAAAGGCGACTTCCTCCGCGACGCTCCAGCGTCCTGCGGGATTCCTGCCCGCGCCACCCACACCGGCAACCACCGCGCCCGACCACCACAACACCACCCACTACTCCGTCGTTGACGCGGAGGGCAACGCCGTTTCCGTCACCACCACCATCAATGATTCCTTCGGCTCCGGCGCAACCGCTGAGGGCCTCGGCTTCATTCTCAATGACGAAATGGACGACTTCGTCTCCAAGATCGGCGTACCCAACCTGTACGGCCTCATTCAGGGCCCCGCGAACGCCATCGCCCCCGGCAAGCGGCCACTCTCCAGCATGGCTCCCGCGATCGTCCTGCGCGGCACCGGGGCGGGCGCGAAACTCTTCATGGTCCTCGGCACCCCCGGCGGCTCGCGCATCCCGACCACCGTGGCCAACTTTCTGCTAAGCGTCGTCAATGGCGGTCTAAACATCCAGCAGTCCGTCGACGCGTTGCGCTTCCACATGCAATACCTCCCCGACGAAGTGCACCTCGAGCCCGGCTTCCCGCAAGCCACCCTTTCACGGCTTCGCGCCATGGGTTACACCCTCGACATCGGCAAAGATAGCTGGACAGACGGCGAATGCATCCTCATCGACCCGGCCGCCGGCACCCTCGAAGCCGGCCAGGACAAACGCACCCACTTCGGCAAAGCCGCCGGCTACTAACCCCGGCATCTTGCCCCATGCCCGGCACCGCACGAGGGTTACGAGACTAGTTGATCCGCTTTTCCAGCGCAACTACTGGCGAGAAGCCAACCCTGGTGACGAATCTCCCTAATGAGTGACCCGGCGATTCGTCATCAAGCCAGACTCCGGGAATGGAGCCGACCGAAACCGTTTCACGGAACTCGGCATCAGTGCCGGCAGTTTATAGGACGGATGGGAGCGGAACTTTTGAAAAGTAATACTCCCGTTTGAGCGGAAATTCGTTCGTGTTCCGAAGTGCCGAATCGTTAGTAGTAAGATATCGGCTTGACGACTGATCCTCATGAGACAAATGGTCTTTATCAGCTACCGTCGTGAAAGGGGTTATGCGCTAGCCCACTTGGTGAATGCTGAGCTGCGTTCGCGAGGTTTGCGAACGTTTTTAGATGTCGCCGAGTCGGACCCGGGCCAATTCTGGCCGCAAGCACAGGCAGCTATTCGCTCCTGTCGTGCAGTCGTCCTGATTTGTACTAACGGGAGCTTCGAGACAAGGGAGGGCGAGGATTGGGTCCTGCGCGAGATTAACGAGGCCAGGGGACTTGATCGTCAGATCGTTCCTGTCTTTTCACAGGACTTCGAACCGCCCCGTGATTTACCTGCACCACTGGCGTGGGCTATCGAGAACAACGGCGTCTCGATGGATACGCAATTCCATGGTGCCGCTTTCGATCATTTGTCACAACTTGTTGGAGGCAGAAAGCGATCCGAACAGCGGAGACGTGTTGCCATCCTCTGGGTTCTTGCTGGGATGACCTTGCTCTTGTCGCTCGCTTTGGGTGCACGCAACATAAGCCGGTTGAACGCAGAAGCCAGCAGTGAGCGCAAAGCACGTCAATCAGCGAACGATCGGAGCGAAAAACTCGCTAAAGATATCGCTGCGGAGGAAGCGAAGCGAGCGGAGGAGCAACAAGCTGCTGAGCAACAGCAACTCAGGATTGACCTGCGTAGCAAGGAACTTGAAGAGAACTTGAACTCGTTGGATCGCAGAGCCACAACTGAACAACGCGCAGCCGCCGATCGTGAGAAGACTGCGAAATCGAATGCCCAATCACGGACGTATGCCTGTTTTGATCGATGTCAGACACAGGGCACCGCTTGCAGCTTTGCATGCCCAAGCACTAACAGTAATGTCAATGGTGAGGTCTGGGGAGATTGTGTTCAGGGCTGTACCAAAAAAACTAACCTTTGTAAGGCTAATTGCCTGTGAGCCAGCGTCTCCTGCCTCTTGCGATCGCGAGGGACTGGTCGATGAGAGCTTCCCGTGAAGTCGCTTTCATAAGCGTCCATTTGATTTTGGTGAGAACAGGCCAATGCACTCCTCAAAAAATGGTTAGGTGCCTCTTAAAGGTTAGTCCTGAGAAACACGCTTCTCATCAGTTGGACAACACAGGCAGGGCGAGGGAGAGGCCCGGGAAGTGGTAACCCCACAACGCCTAAAGCCTCGCCCACGATCCGGATGAGAGAATGCAATATGCGTCCTTCGGAATCCGCGCCCGCGCAATGCTGAGGGTCATCTCAACCCACGTATTCCTGCGTCAGCGTCTGCATCCGGGCCTCCTCGACATCCTCGCCCGCGGGGCAGCCGAAGGTGTGGAGATATTCGCCGCGCGGCAGCACTTCGACTACACCGACCGCGCCCACATCCGCGAGATTGCTAACTGGTTCGCCGCCAATCCTGTTCAGCCCTTCTCCATGCACTCGCCCCTCTATCCCGACAAGGAGATGGGCCGGGGCGGAGCGCCCAGCCTCAACGTCGTTCACCCCGACAAGTCACACCGCATCGATGCCATGGACGAAATCAAGCGCGCCCTGGAAGTGGCGGAGCAGATCCATTTCAAATACCTCATCGTGCATCTCGGCGATCGTGAAGATACGTGGACCCTGCGGACCCTTGAACACTCCATGACCGCGCTCGAACATCTGCGTGCCTTTGCCAGCCCACTCGGAGTCAAGTTACTCATCGAAAACTTGAACAGCGACGTGGCCCAACCGAGCCACCTGACCGAGATCATCGCAACCGGGCACTTCCACGACATCGGCGTGTGCCTCGACGTTGGCCATGCTCATCTTCGCGATGGAATCCCTTCCGCGATTACTGAGCTGAAAGATCACCTGCGCTCCAGCCACCTGCACGACAACGAGGGCGACAAGGACGCGCATCTCTGGCCGGGCGATGGAACAATTGCATGGCCGGAAACCATGACTGAACTGAAAGCCGCACCAAAAGGACCGGCAGCGGTGCTTGAGATTCATTACGCGCTTGAGGACCAGCCAGAGGCCGTTGCCAACAAAGCGCGCAAAGCATTCCAACTTCTCGGCCTGCTCGACGTAGAAAACGAACCGAATCAATGATAAGTAACAGTGTTGGTATTTATTCGCGATAACAAGTAACCACCAAGCTACATAAAGTGCGATGAAAATCAAGAGATGCAAATGACTGACAGCATAGAGCCGACACTTTCCGAAAGCGTAACAGTCGAGATTCCACAAACATCATCGGGGTATTCGCTCGCGACCATCGCAACTATCGGAGCACACGAAGGCGCTACCGTGACTCTGCGAGGATGGCTCTACAACCAGCGCGCCAGCGGCAAGCTGCTCTTCCCCATCTTTCGCGACGGCACCGGAACCATCCAGGGCATCGTCCCCAAAGCCGCCGTGCCCGAAGAGGTCTTCAACACCGTCCGCAGCCTCACCAATGAATCCAGCGTCGTCGTCACCGGCAAGGTGCGCGCCGACGCCCGCGCGCCCGGCGGTTACGAGCTCGATGTTGAAAACGTTGAAGTCCTGCAGCGAGTACCCGAAGAAGACCCATTCCCGATCACCCTCAAGGAACACGGCGTCGACTTCCTCATGGAGCATCGCCATCTCTGGGTCCGCACTCCGCGCCAATCGGCCATCTTGCGCATCCGCGCCGAGATCATCAAGGCCGCGCGCGATTATCTCGACGACAACGGATTCATCCTCACCGATCCGCCCATCCTCACGCCCGCCGCATGCGAAGGCACCAGCACCCTCTTTCCCGTCGATTATTTCGGCGACGAAGCGTTCCTCACGCAGAGCGGCCAGCTCTACATCGAGAGCACTGCCCTCGCCCTCGGCAAGGTCTACTCCTTCGGCCCCACATTTCGCGCCGAAAAATCAAAGACCCGGCGCCACCTGACTGAGTTTTGGATGGTTGAACCGGAGATGGCCTTCGCCGATCTCGACGACCTCATGGCGCTGGCCGAAAACTTCATCAGCTTCCTCGTCGAACGCGTGCTCACCCGCCGGGCGGCCGACCTGAAAGTAATCGGACGCGACGTTGCCAAACTTGCAACCATCAAGGCGCCGTTCCCCCGCATCCGCTATGACGAAGCGGTGGCCATGCTCAACGATGCCCACGCCAAGGGCCGGGTCGAAAACCCCTTGGAATACGGCAACGACTTCGGCTCCCCAGACGAAACCTACATTTCATCGCAGTTCGATCGTCCAGTGATGGTCCACCGCTATCCGGCCGCCGTCAAAGCCTTCTACATGGAGCCGGACCCCCTCGACCCCACGTTCGCACTTTGCGTAGATGTGCTCGCACCCGAGGGATACGGCGAAATCATCGGCGGATCGCAGCGTGTTGCTTCCTACGACCTGCTTAAGCAGCGCATCGAAGACCATAAACTTCGTCTCGAAGCGTTCCAGTGGTACCTCGACCTGCGGCGCTACGGCTCCGTGCCCCACGCTGGCTTTGGCATGGGCATCGAGCGCGCGGTGGCGTGGATATGCGGCCTCGAACACGTCCGCGAGACTATCCCCTTCGCCCGCACGCTCAACCGCATCTATCCCTGACGACGCGTACACCCTTCCGGCTGCGGGGGCTTCAGCTAGAAGATGACCTTCGCTCCGAGTTGCATCTGCCGCGGAGGGTCCGAGCCATTCGAACGCCCGAAGGATGACCCGCTGGTGGCAGTCGTGTTCAACGAACTGAGTTCGTTGGTGTTCTATCTTCACCTATTGAGTAAAGTCAGCACCGGCGTTGTTGAATACTATCCATATTTTCATTACGCATGGTTCCCGTTGAACACGCACAATGACACTTCTGCGAACTTCCCTAAAATGGGCTTGAAGGAGGGCTTCGATATCATCGTCTATCATTGAAGATCAGCGGCAAGAATTGGATCTGCCGCGTGGGTACATCGAACAGAAAACCGGGAGAAGGTCGAAACGTGGATTCACAAGCAAGGCCGGGCGATTCACTGGAGAGGCCAGGCTGGTTTTCCAATCTACAGCCTGAGATTTTGCCCCCCGGCGGCCCTGCACCCAAGGGTCCACATGACGACAGATTCCAGGCTACGGGCTATGGTGAACCCGGCTATCGCGACCAGACCAGCACGTCGCCCTTCGGACCGCCGCCGCCCCCGCCCCAGCGACGAAAGTGGGCCTTCGCTCCCGCGACTTATGTGCTGCTGGCGATCAACCTTGCGGTTTTCCTGCCTATGTTTCTTAGCTCGGGCTTCAATAACTGGGCACTCGAATGGGGTTCGAACTTCGGGGACGCCGAAATTGGCTACGGGCAGTGGTGGCGCGTGCTCACCTCGACCTTCATCCATAACGGCCCGCTTCATGTGGCAACTAATATGTGGTGTCTCTGGAACCTGGGCCTGCTGGGTGAACCTTTGCTGGGCCCATGGGGCCTCGTCGCTGTTTATGTTCTCACCGGCATCGGCGGCAGTTTGTTGAGCACCGCCGTTCACATCCACATCTTCAGCGTGGGTGCGTCGGGTGCAATTTTCGGCCTGGCCGGGGTGCTGATCATGCTCTTGAACTCGCCGCTGCTCCCCGTGCCCAGGGCGGAACTCCAGCGCTTACGGCGCAGCGTGATCTGGTTTGCGGCGCTGAATTTTCTAATTGGCGGCGGAATTTCGTTCGCCAACGCTAACGTTAACTGGCTGGCCCATAGCCGGCTGCAAATCGACAATATGGCCCATCTTGGAGGCTTCCTCAGCGGGCTTGCTGTGGGAGCACCCCTGCTTCCTAGAGTCGGAGCGCCGCGCGAAGCCGTTCGCATGCGGCAGCAGGTGGCTTTCGCGGGAGGGGCGTTTCTTCTGCTCCTGCTGGGCTATGGGATTTTCCGTTATAACAGCTGAGCACTGAACAGCTTGGTTGCGAAGTGAGCGACATTAAGATGCGGCAGCCGGAATCCGCCGCCTGAGAGACGGGGACTCCGGCAAACCATCGGAATAGTCTAAGCGACAGCCGCAGTGGCGAACTTTTTCACCATCGCGAGCAGCAGTCTGCGGTCGCTCTCATTCAAATTGCTTGAATAACGCCGAATCTGGGTAAGAAAGCGCAGCTCCTCATCGGTGAGCTTCTGAGCTTGAAGGTCAGAATTGAGACTGTCTTCGGCGAAGAATTGCGCCAGAGGAAGATCCAGCGCAATGGCGATCTTGGATAGTGTATCGATCGAGGGTACAGTGTGGCCGTTTTCGACCCTCGAAAGATAACAACGAAGGAGACCTGTCCGCTTTTCAATGTCCCCCTGAGAGAACCCTTTTTGCAGGCGATAACCACGAATCGTAGTTCCAATTTTCATTCTGGAAATGTCCTTTGTCGTACCAGTCGCAACTGGGAATTTCTGGTTCCGCAACAGTTACTGTAGTAACAGCATAGTTAACACGCGCTGTCTAACAGTGCAAGCTCTTTCTTCATGGCTTTGACGCAGGTTCAAATTCATTACCGTAAATCGCTACAACCAAATGGCTTACGGATGGGTATCTCATAATATTCGTGCGTCATTCCTGCGATCAATGTGTGCAAATTTTACATGGCCCCGGTTACGTAACAACACTCATACCCGGTTACTTCCAGTTATCTAGAGGTAGTGACCGGCAGAGCGCTTTCGGGGACACTGCACGAGGTGTGTGGAGGAATTCAGAGGTCGGTGGAGGTAGAAGCCGAGAGCAGCAGGATGTCTCCAATGGGCACTGTACCGCGCTACAGCAGCTCGAAGAGCCCGCCAGTCTTCGGCCATACGCGCTAAGGTGCATATTTTAGGCAAAACGGCATCTCAAACAGGCACATCACAGCAATTACAATTCTCTTCGCACTGACCCCCGTGCGTCGGCGAGCTGCTGCGGATAGGGAGCAAAATTCGTGGATCTGCACCAACAACTCGGCTATGCAAAGCACTTCGGCGCAGTGGTGTGGTCGGAACTGCTCCGTACCCGCGCCTTCGTCATCGCGGCCGCGCTTGCATTTTACTCAGTTCTGTCGCTGGTTCCCATGCTGGTGATCTTCTCGTCGCTGCTGGCTTATCTGCCGGTGCCAAATGTGTTCAACCAACTGCTTGATCTGATGGCCGAATTTGTTCCGCCGGACGCCATGACTATGGTCCAGCACATCATGGTCAGCGTCATGACTCCGCACCGGGGCGGCGTGCTCTCGTTTGGCATTCTCGGCTACTTGTGGGCGTCGACCGGCGGATTTTCGGCGATGATCGAGGCGCTCGACATCGCTTATGACGTAAAGACGTCGCGGTCCTGGTGGCGCGATCGCGTGCAGGCCCTGCTGCTCACGTTCACTACTGGGGGATTGTTGTCGATCTCACTGCTTGCGCTGATGGCGGGCCCGCGATTTGGCCATATGCTCACTGAAATCTTTCCGATACCGAGGTCATTCGCGGTGCTTTGGCCCTCAATGCGCCTTGCAGTGACGTTCATCACTTTCGTTCTAGGGATCGCAGTCCTTTATGCCCTTGGGCCGAACATCAAGCATCGCTTTGGCTCCAACTGGCCCGGCGCCCTTATAACGGTCTTCGGCTGGTTTGCTGGCTCGTATGGTTTCAGCTTTTACCTGCGCCACTTCGCCAACTACAACAACACTTACGGATCGCTGGGGGCAGTCATCGTCCTCATGCTGTGGTTCTACATCATCGCCTTGGCGACCCTGATTGGCGCGGAACTCAACGCGGAGCTCCTCAAACGCGGCTGGCGCGATCTGCCGGTGGCCCAGGACGCGCTGGGTGGCCCCATCCCGGGAATTCCGACAGCATGAGTTCCGGGTGCGAAATCCAGTTTATGATTTCTACTAACTTGTGCGGGTCCGTTGTATGAATCAGCAAATAAAGTTTTGAACAGGGAAACTTCCAGGCCGCCTTAAGGTTCTGATTAGGTAACGTCGATGTGGTCAACAACACACCGCGTGCAGTACCAGGAATTTGATATGTCGATGACTTTGAATGCGCTAGTCGTCTTCTTCCACCACCTTGCTGAGAACCTGCCCGCGATTCTTGTGACCGGAGTCGGCGCTGCCGTGCTGATGGCTTGTGCTCTGGGGTGCTCCTGCGCTCCATGCCGCGCCAAGGACCGGCTCTTCAATCGTGAAGTTTACTGATGCCCACTCGACTGCGATTACTTCCTAAGTAAGTAAGTGCAACTTACCTGTCCCGCCCGTTGCTTGCCAGTCGAACCCCGCTCAGACCGCCAACATATCTAGCCACCCCGAGGTAGAGAGACTCCGCTATTTTCTGCCGGTAAGCGGGGTCGCGCAGCTGGCGAGCATCTTCAGGGTTGGTGAGGAAGCTTATCTCCGCAAGAATAGATGGCATGTTGGCCCCAATGAGCACTACAAATGGCGCTTTCTTTACGCCGCGGTCGTGCAGGCCGGCGTTCTGGGCCTGCGCGATAGTGAGGCCGTTGTAGAGGCTGCGCTCGACATCCGTGGCAAACTCGCGTGACTCATCGATTTTGTCCTGCAGGGCAATTTTTTTGACGAGGTTGGCCAACTCGTGAATCGACTGTTGAGAAACCGCGTTCTCCCGGGCTGCTACCTCCAACGCATCAGCCGATGAAGTGAAGCTCAGGTAATATGTCTCGACCCCGCGAGCATCGGGATCCTGGCTTGAGTTTGCGTGGACTGAGATGAAGAGGTCCGCCTGGGCCTTGTTAGCTATAGCTGTTCGGGTCTCAAGCGGAATGAAAGTATCGTCGTCGCGGGTGAAGATGACGTCGGCGCCGAGGCGCTGCCGGAGCAATTTTCCAAGACGAAGCGCTACGTCGAGTACAACGTCCTTTTCCTGAATGCCGCCGGGGCCCAGTGTGCCAGAGTCGTGACCGCCGTGTCCGGCGTCGACCACTATGCGTCCGATTTTGAGGCCCAGTGCTCGTGAGAGGGAACGGCCTCCCCCTGCATTTGGGTCCGCCTCATGAATTCTCGCGGGCTCTAAGCTGTCCTGTGCCGGGTTCGTCGTCTGAGTGCGGCCCGAAGCATGTCCCGCAGCGCCCACGGCCGACAATGTCGCCCTGCCGTCAGGCTGAGGGGCGCCGGTCGTCCCCGCAACTGATGCGGAGATTGGCGCAGTCGTAGGCCGGCGCGTAGCCTTGATACGGTTCGGCTGACGGCTGAGGCTGGCAACGTCCTGTAGGGTGGTGGCGGACTCCGCGGTTGCCGCCGCGGCGTCCCGCTCTGCGGCGGTGTTTACGCCGTAAGTGGAGCCTTTAGGTGCTCCGGCCGGTGTAGCTTGCCGCGGATCCTTCGCATTTGACCGTGGCGGGTTCGCATTCGGTGAAACTGTGGTTGAACTTGCCGCCCCGGAAGCGGTGCGCGTTGTGGCCGCAGCTATGGGCGGGTTCAGCGTGACTTCACCCGCAGCCTTCGATGGCGAAGTCTTGCGGCCGTGAATATCGATAATCAGGCGGTAAGGGTTGGGCAGCAGAAACGCCGAATAATCGCTGACGTCGCTCACATCCAGCACAACCCGCGAAATGTCGCTAGAGTATTGAGCGACGCGAATGCGCTTGAGGAAGCCGTCATCCGTGACCTGCACCGATTTGCCAATCAGTTCCGGCGAAAGGCACGCCCCGTGCAGGTCGAAAAATATGCGGTCCGGGTCAGGGACGCGGGCCGCCTCATACTGCACCTCATCCTGCAGGTCTATCGCGACGCGGGTATAGACCGGCGTGGACCAGTGGCGCACCCCGGTTACCAGCGGCAGTCTGCCGCGACGTGGGAGCGGCGCACTCACGACCGTGGAACTTTGCTGCGGAGCGACCGGCTCGCTGGGTGGCGCCATGGCCACCCCGGTGGCAGCCTGTTGCACAGGCATGTGGACCTGGACTGCGGGTTGGTTGGCGGGCGCGGAAGGAACTTGCTGCATCGCACCCGAGTTCGGCGGGCGAGCTACTGGATACGACCCGCCCCCAGAGGATGCGGGGACTTGTTTTGCAGCTGCGGCTTTTTCGGGTGCCGGCCCCCGCACTAATGCGTCGCTGGCCCGTCCAACCGTTCTGGACTTCTGCCTTTCAGTTGAAGCGTCCTCAGCGTTCCTGCTTGCGGCACGGCCTATGTGCCGCGCTGCTGCCTCGGAATGCGCTGCCAACTTCTTTTCCGCAGACTCTTCGGCTTGAATTTCGCTCAGTTCCTGGCGCGCCTGTTCGGCCAACGGGTTGGTGGGGTAGAGCCTGAGGAATGTCTGGAAGACGCTCTCAGCCGCGCTGCGATCGCCAAGGTCGCGGCGATAAATCTCCCCCTCGGTCAGCAGCCCGCTGAACCGGTAGCGGCTGCCGGGATATTCGCGACGCAGAAATTCGTACTCTGCGACGGCATCGTTAAAGGACTTCGCGTCCTGGAAGACGCGGCCCTCCTCGTCCAACAGCCCGGCGACTGCGGAGATGCTAGCATCGGCGCGTGGAGACGCCGGGTCCCCATGGTAGATGGCGCGGAACGCATCCAACACGCGATTGTATTCGGCCCGCGTGCGCTGCTGTTCGGGCAGGCCCTCAAGAGCATCGCGCAGGCGTTCAGCACGCTCGAATGGGCCAATGGTTTGGGGCCTGGCCGCCGAAGCTGGAAGGCACAGTATGAGAATCCCAAGGACCACGCCTGCGCCCACTCCGGAGGAGCGTCGAGGTAAGGGAGACCTCCGTAGCCTTGCACGTCCAGCGGTCGTTTCTGCAAAGGAGGCTGGTTCAACGAAAATGGCGCGGTAGTCGATGCTACAAGTTTAGTCAGAACCGGAACTCAGGGCAGCAGCGGATTTGGAACCCTTGCCAGCGTGGGCTACTTACAAAGGCTTAGCCGTAGAGCGCTCTCCTGGTTTTGGCGATTTCTGGCGAGGCCCGGCTTCGCGAGGTGCAGAGGCAGCGATGTCCTCAAGCTGCCGACGCCAGTCGAGAGACTCGATAAAAGACGCGGACTCGCGCCAGTTGTCCTTCACCGTTACAAACAGCTCGAGGTATACGCGCGTCCCAAGCAGCGACTCGATCTCCTTGCGGGCTGCGGCTCCGATGCTCTTGAGCTTTGCGCCGCCCTTGCCAATGAGGATCGCCTTTTGCCCCGCGCGCTCGCAGTAGATCGCGGCGGCGATGTGGGTGAGAGGAAGCTTTTCTTCCACACCGTCCTCGCCGTCTGCATTCAACTTCGGCTTCTTCTTCGATTTTTTTTGCACGGGCGGCTCTTCGAAGCGCTCCACTACAACGGCCGATGCATAAGGCACTTCTTCGCCCGTCTCGGTCAAAATTTTCTCGCGAATCAACTCGGCGACCAGAAACCGTTCGGGTTGGTCGGTGAACTGATCTTTAGGGAAATACCGCTCCCCCTCCGGAAGCGAGCCGACAAGCTTTTCGACGAGGACATCGAGCCCAGTCCCCCTGCGCGCGGAGATAGGGATAACTTCTGTGAACTTGTGCATCGCGCTGAGCTGAGAGATCAAGAGCACAAGAGTTTCGCGATTGATGAGGTCGATCTTGTTAATCAGCAGGAAGACGGGACAATCAAGTTTGCTAATCAGCTCGAACGTGAATTCGTCTTCGGACTGCTCGCGCTGAGCCTTGGCGCTGGCGGGCTCGTCCCCAGGCCCAGCAGGGGTCAGATCAAAGCGCCGCGTGGCGTCGACCATCAGCAGCACGACGTCACGATGTTCTAGCGCGTCGTGGACCTCCTGCATCATGCGCTTGTCCAGCAGCGAGCCAGGCTTGTGGACGCCTGGTGTATCGACGAAGACTATCTGGGCCGCAGCATGCTTGCCCTTCCGCCCAGCGACCTCGAGGATGCCGTGAATGCGGGTGCGTGTCGTCTGCGGCTTGTTGGTGACGATGGCGACCTTTTCGCCTACCAGCGCATTAAGCAGCGTCGATTTGCCGGCGTTAGGCCGGCCGAGGATCGATACGAATCCAGATCGCAATTTAGCCTGACTCCAATAACAGTCGCCCGGATCGCGGACAGCTCACAGAGAACAGTCCCACCGGCACTTCAACTCTAACAGTGTGCTGGGTGGCCGCGGCTCATAGTAGCCCTAGGAAGAGAGTAGTGCGACCTTTGGGAAGTAAGTGTTGTAACGGGCAGCATCGCGGGTGAGTAATGCCAGGTGCTCAATGGCGGCATGAGCGCCTATATAGAAGTCCGGAAGCGGGATGGTTTTCAGGCCTCCACGACGGCGATGAGCTAGAAAGCATTTGCCTGAAAGGAAGCCTCCCTCCCATGGGAGGGCCTCCCGCCGGTAGAGGTGGCTGGGCAGAGCACCATCGAGGGATTCGATGGTGGAATATTCACCGAGACCTCAGCGTAGACGATGGGGTTGATGATGAGTGTTGAGTGCTCCGCGCATTTGGCGAGCGCGGTTTGAGACCATTCGCTCCAGTCAGGATCTTGCAGGGCAATATCGAGAGAATGTTGCTGTCTACCAAAACGCCGCGCCAAGCATGCAAGCGCTCCGGTAACCTCGCAAGCACGGTCTTCACCGGATGGTCGCACTTTTGTGTTCGCCGCGTGTCAAAGCCATGATTTCGTCTGTGCTCATGCGACTATCGGCGGTGCCCCGGAGCGCCTCGATTACCCTTCTCCCTCTTTCCCCATTGGCCGCGAGCCGCTTGACCTTGCGAAGACGCGCATGGTCCCCTACCACTTCAAACTCTACCTCGGTGTAGGGCAGAAGGCCCAGCCGGTTACGGACCTCCTGCGGGATGGTCACCTGGCCCTTGCTGGTAATTTGCATTGTATTACTCCTACTGGTAAGTGTAAGGGCTGCCCGTCAACCCAGAACAAATCGCCGCAGGGAGATTTTCCGAGGGTGTGGGCAAGCTTTTGAACCTGTCCCACTAAGTAATCTCAGGCAGTTTTGACACGCGGAGCCGCTCCACGCGCCTGTCGGTGGATGCCATGATTTCGAAGCGCAGGCGGTCGCCTTCGACCACTTCTCCGGCCGCGGGAATGCGCCCCGCAATTTCACTTACCAGGCCTGCCACGGTCGTCGCGTCGTATTCTTCGAGGACGTCCCATGTTCCCCCGAGCAATTCCTCCAGACCTTCAACTTCGAGCGCGCCGGGAACGATCCACGAGCCGCCGCTCTCGGCGATGGGCTTATCTTCCTGGTCCTCGTGTTCGTGTTCATCGCTGATCGCGCCCACGATTTCTTCGAGCAGATCTTCGATGGTGACCACGCCTGCGACGCCGCCGTACTCATCGATGACGATGCGCATGTGCTGCTTCTCATGCTGCATCTCGCGAAGCAGTTCGTTGACCTTTTTGGTCTCAGGCACCATCGCCGCTGGCCGTTGAACGCTGGCCACGGTGCGCGTCTTGGCCTCTTCATCGCTGATTTGCAGGAGGTCATGAGCGAAG
>DASWUZ010000331.1:0-15606 GCA_036401395.1 Acidisarcina sp. | reverse complement strand
GAGCGCGGCATGCGCTCGGGCACCCTCAACGTCCCGGGTATTGTCGGTCTGGGCAAGGCCTGCGAGATCGCCGGAGCGGAGATGGCTGTCGAGGGCGTGCGTCAGGCTGGGCTGCGCGACAAGTTGAAGGCGAAGTTCGAGAGCTCACTTGACTACATCCACGTCAACGGATCGTGGGAACATCGTTTGCCTGGGAATCTAAATATGAGCTTCGTTCACGTTGAGGGCGAATCTCTTCTAATGGGCATCAACGACATCGCGGTTTCAAGCGGATCGGCCTGCACCTCGGCGACCCTCGAGCCATCGTATGTATTGAAGGCGCTTGGGCTTGGGGATGACGTGGCGCATAGTTCGATTCGGTTTGGGCTGGGCCGTTTCAATACCGAGGCCGAAGTCGACTATGTGGCTGACAAGCTCATCGACGTCGTGCAGAAGCTGCGCGAGTTGTCGCCGCTTTATGAGATGGCAAAAGAGGGCATCGACCTTTCGAAGATCGAGTGGGCCGCGCACTAGACAGGAGCTATTGCAATGAGATTTGCTTGGAAACAGATTGCGAAAAGTATGACTTGGAGCCGCGTAATAATTTTGGTTTGCACCGCCATTCTTTTTGGGGAGTTCCTCGAGTGGCTATTCGTTTATCACCGCAATACACGTTTCATGATGACGCACGGCTATTCGTCAAAAATCATCGCAGGCACCGTTTAAGCCCTGATCATCAGGGCAGCACTGAATTGGCGTCCGAAACCTGATACTAAAGTGGTGTTAAATATGGGCGAGCTTTCCGTAAAGTAAAGTTCTCAGATTTAGGTAGTTTAGAGAGGATCAACAAAATGGCATACAGCGATAAGGTAATCGACCACTACAACAATCCCCGCAACGTTGGTCAGATGGACAAAAGCAGCAGCGAAGTAGGCACCGGCCTCGTCGGCGCGCCCGAGTGCGGCGACGTGATGCGTCTACAGATTCGCGTCAACCCCGAGACCCAGGTCATCGAAGAAGCGAAGTTCAAGACCTTCGGCTGCGGCTCCGCCATCGCCTCGTCCTCGCTCGCGACCGAATGGGTCAAGGGCAAGACCGTCGAAGAAGCGATGCAGATCAAGAACACCGACATCGTCAAGGAGCTCGCGCTTCCTCCCGTCAAGATTCACTGCTCGGTGCTCGCAGAAGACGCGATCCGCGCAGCTATCGGCGACTGGAAAAAGAAGAACAACGTCCCCGAAGGCGTAGAAGCCCACGCCGTCGTCGCTGTCTAATGTGCCCCAGCAGCGCGCTAGCGAGGCTGTCGGGCTTCGCTAGCTAGTCGGCGGTCACGGGAGTGTGGGTTTGGACTTTCTCGAGTCTGTGCTTGGGTCTTTGTGTGAATTGGCGTTTAGTTTTCTGCTGGAACTCGGCCCAGCAATACTCAGGGATTTTCGGTCGGCCAACCGTAAAAAGTCCAGTTCAGCACTAAGGCTCAATCTTCAATAAGGATCGCGAATGATCGCCGCAGAGACAATTCACAACGCCGAAAACTTACCGCCGGCGCAGAAGGGCGTCCAGGTCACCGACCGCGCCCTCAAACGCATCCGAGTGGCGATGGCGAAGGAAAACATCTCGCCCGCCGAGGGCGGACTGCGGCTCGGCATCCAGGGCGGCGGCTGCTCTGGGCTCTCCTACAACATCCGCTTCGACACCCAGCCCCGCGAACGCGATCGCGTCTACCAGTTCGACGACGTGCGCGTCTTCGTCGATCCCAAGTCGTTCATCTACCTTCACGGCATGATACTCGACTACGAAGAGACGCTGATGCGCCAGGGCTTCAACTTCATCAATCCAAATTCGACCAAGTCCTGCGGATGCGGATCTTCGTTCTCGTCCTGATCCGGCAGCATCGTTACGGTGGCGATTACCTCTGAGAGCTTCACCACCATGCAGCTAGAGAAAGCAAATCCCGTCAACACGGCCTGCTGGTCGTGCGGTTCACCTTTGACCGCGGCACGCCTTGTGTGCGAGGCCTGCGGAAAAATACAGCCTCCATCTGTGGCCGCCAGTTACTTTGAAGTCTTCGGCCTCGCCGGAAAACTCCACGTTGATTTACCCGCCCTCGAACGTACTTTCTACAAGCTCAGTCGCAAACTCCACCCCGACATCTACGCGCGCTCGAGTTCCGAAGAACAACAATGGAGCCTGGCCAATACATCGCTACTAAACGACGCGTATCGCACATTGAAATCGCCGCTGCCCCGCACCGAATACCTGCTCAAGCTGGAGGGCGTACAGCTCGAAGACCCAAGCCACGCAGACAAGCAGGCCCGAACGCCTCCCGATCTACTCGAAGAAGTCTTCGAACTCAACATGCAGTTGGAAGAAATGCGGATGAACCGCAACGTTGGCGAAGAAGACCTCACTCTGCGCCACGACCTGGAGAACGCGAAAATCCAGTTCGATTCTCAACTCGCCGCCGCTGACACGGAACTTGAATCGCTCTTCGCTCGCTGGGACCAGGCAGTAGACGCCAGCGACGACGCTCAGAAGACAAACGTGAAAGAAAAGCTCACCGCACTTCTAGATCGCCGCCGCTACCTCCGCAATTTAGTTCGTGACGTAGACGAAGCACTTAGTAATTGAATAAGTAACCAACACTGTGACGTAATTTGATACAGGAAGACATGGCAGAAGAACGAATCGTAGGCATTGATCTGGGCACCACAAATTCACTTGTCGCCTTCATGCAGGGCAACATGCCGGTGGTCATTCCCGGCGAAGATGGCCTCAACCTCGTCCCCTCCGTCGTCGCAGTTCCCGCGCGCAGCGACGCCCACCGCGCCGACCCCGTCGTCGGCAACGGCGCGCGCAAATATCTGGCTACCACGCCCGACCGCGTCATCTACTCGGCCAAGCGCCTGATGGGCCGCGGTGTCGAAGATGTTCGCGACGAGCTAGCGCTCTTTCCATTCCATCTCGCCGATGATATTGAGCCCGGTGAGGTCCTCCGCATACGCCTCGGCGACAGCGAATACACACCTCCCGAAATTTCCGCGTTCGTGCTGCGGCAGTTGAAGCGAAATGCCGAACGCTACTTCGGCGCACCCGTCACCAAAGCCGTCGTAACCGTCCCCGCATACTTCAACGACGCGCAGCGCCAGGCCACGAAAGACGCGGGCCGCATGGCCGGCCTCGACGTGCTGCGGCTCGTCAATGAACCCACCGCAGCGGCGCTTGCCTACGGACTTGACCGCCAAAAGGACGGCATCATCGCCGTCTACGATCTCGGTGGCGGTACCTTCGACGTCTCCATTCTCAAGCTCAACGAAGGTATCTTCGAAGTCATCGCCACCAACGGAGACACCCACCTCGGCGGCGACGACATCGATAACCTGCTGATCGCGGTCGCGCTCAACGACATCCTCGGCGAAGAAGCCCTCGACCTCCGCATCAGTCCGGAAGCGGTTCAGGCCATCCGCAAATCCGTCATCGATGCGAAGATCGCGCTCTCTTCGCAAGATGACGTTTCGATCAACATCGAAATGACGGGCGCCCTCAAATATCAGCGCACTCTTAGCCGAGAGCAGTTCGAGCAACTGATCGCGCCGGTACTGGCGCGCACCACCGCACCGTGCAAGCAGGCGATCGCCGACGCCGGCATTACCGCCGCGCAAATCGATGAAGTCGTCCTAGTTGGCGGCTCGACGCGCATTCCCGCGGTGCAGCGGCTGGTGAATGATCTGTTTGAACTGAACGCGCGGGGGAAGAAGCCGCATACGGATATTAACCCTGACGAAGTGGTGGCGCTCGGGGCTGCGGTACAGGCGCACATTCTTGGCGGTGGATCTTCGGTGACCGAAGACATGCTGCTGCTGGATATCACGCCGTTGTCACTCGGGATAGAAGCTCTTGGCGGCGTCGTGGCGAAGATTATTCAGCGGAACTCGACCATTCCCGCCTCCGCAACGGAACACTTCACGACCGGCGTAGACGGCCAGACCAACGTCGCCATTCATGTCGTACAGGGCGAGCGCGAACTCGCCAAAGATTGCCGCTCGCTAGCCCGCTTCGACCTCAAAAACATTCCGCCGATGAGCGCCGGCCTGCCTCGCATCGAGGTCAAATTCCTGATCGACGCCAACGGCATCCTCCACGTCTCCGCTCGCGAGCAGCGCAGTGGCAAAGAGGCGGCCGTCGAGGTCAAGCCCACCTACGGCCTCACCGACGAGCAGGTCGAGTCGATGATCCTCGAATCCTTCGACTTCGCCGAGCAGGACATCTACCAGCGTCAGCTTATCGAGTCGCGCACCGAGGTTGACACGATACTCGCCGCTGTTCAAAAGGCCCCTGCAAACCCCGCATGGCACCAACTGACATCCGAGGAACACGCCGAGATCGCGCGGCTGGCCGCCGAGCTTCGAGCGCTCAAAGATGGCGAAGATCTGACCGCGATTCGCAAAGGGACCGAGGCACTCGACAAGGCGACGCGGCGATTCGCAGAGTTGATGATGGACGACGCCGTAACCACCGCTATCGGCGGGCACACCATGCAGTCCGCGGGCGATAAGCTGGCCGCCGGGAATAATCTGGGAGACGCACCGAACGCGCCGCATCCCTTTGCACCAGCCGAAATCAAGTAGCCTCAAGCAAGAGAGAACGAGAGAGACCATGTCGAACCAAACGCATCAGCAGATTGATTTGAGCAAGCCTCCAGCGGAGGGTGTAGTCCGCGTCACGTTCGAGCCTGAGGGCAAGACGGTTGAATTTCCATACGGAACGATGCCCTATGACCATCACGGCAAGCCGATGTCCTTCCTCGACGTTGCGGAAAACTATGGGATCTTTCTCGACCACGCCTGCGGCGGCGTCTGCGCCTGCACCACCTGCCACCTCTGGATCAAGTCTGGTGAAAGCAAGATCACTCCAGCCGAGGACGACGAGCTCGACCGCATGGACATGGCCGCCGACCAGCAACTAAATTCGCGCCTCGGCTGTCAGGCTGTCATCACCGGCCCGGGTGCTTACGTAGTCGAAATCCCCAAATGGAACCGCAATTATGTCTCCGAGGGCAAGCCCCTTACCCTCTCGGAAAACAAATAGCTGAAAATACGTAACAGTCACAGGAGCATATCGGATGGCGCGCGAAATCATGTGGACCGACTCTGAAGAAATCGGTATCCAACTACAGGAAAAATTTCCGGAAATCGATCCGCTGACTGTGCGCTTCACCGATTTGCTCAAAATGGTGACGGAGCTCGAAGGCTTTGCCGATGATCCCGCGAAGTCAAACGAGAGCAAGCTTGAGGCGATCCAAATGGCGTGGCATGAGGAGTACGAAGACGCGAAGTAGCTGCTGCACGTAGCTCTACGACTCGCGGTCTCGATGTTCCGACCAGCCGAACGCACCACGGAACAGGTGAAACTCGGTCTTTTTTTCTTGTTGCAGGTAAACGGTGAGCACGTCGAAGCGGGCTTCAGAAGACGGTGTGGGCAGGTATCGCAGATAATGCCAGGCGAGACGTCGGAGTGTCCGGCGCTTGTCGCGATCAACGGCGGCCTCGGCCTCGGCAATTGCATGGCTGGTGCGCGTCTTGACTTCGATGAAGCAAAGGGTCTCGCCGTCCCAGCCAATTAGGTCGAGGTCGCCAGGGTGCCGGTACGAGCGCCATCGCTGCGCGACGATTACATATCCGAGTCGCCGCAGGTAAAAGAAAGCAGCCTCTTCACCGCGAACACCTAATTCAAGATGCGGGGCGAGGCGGGGCGTTCGGCCCAACCGCTGCGACAGGCCGTCACACGTCCTCAGCAAATGATCCAGCAACCACCCAGGGCGAGGCTTGATGCACGCGGCGTCTCTGGGACCCTCCGCGATTGCTGGTTCAATAAGGGCAGAGCGCGACAGGGTCATTGCCGACATTGTCCTCCTCTCGTGTACTCCTTGCCAAGCTGACCGCAAGGCCAATACGCGCGGCTGGCGGACGGCACGCTGCTAAGATTGCAACAGTAAAATCAGGGAAAACGCGAATATCCATCTGCCTTACGCATGACCATTCGACTATTCAATACCCTTTCAACCAAAGTAGAGCCGCTCGCGCCGATCGATGGCGCCACTTACCGCATGTACGCTTGCGGGCCAACAGTGTATGACTACGGCCACATTGGGAACTTTCGCACCTTCCTACAGATCGATGTACTGCGGAGATTTCTCAAGCAACAGGGCATTGCTGTGCGTCACGTCATGAACATTACGGACGTTGACGACAAGATCATCCGCAACGCCACTGCAGCCGGCGTGTCGATCGCAGAGTACACGCCACGCTATGAACAGGCCTTCCTCGAAGACCTCGACTCGCTCAGTGTTGAGCGCCCGGAGGTCATCGCCCACGCCACGGAATGCATCGCCGACATGGTTGCGCTGATCGAGCGCCTGGCCGGGGACGATCTAGCCTATAAGACCGACGATGGGTCGTGGTACTTTCGCATCGCGGGTTTTCCAGAGTATGGCAAGCTGTCGAAGAAAGACTTCGCCGGCATTGAGGATGGTGCGCGCATCGACCTCGATGAATACGAGAAGGATTCGGCGCGTGACTTTGCGTTGTGGAAAGCGCCGAAGCCTGGCGAGCATCAGTGGGAGACTTCGCTGGGCCCAGGGCGTCCCGGCTGGCATATCGAGTGTTCTGCGATGGCGATGAAGTACCTAGGCGACTCGTTCGACCTGCACGCCGGCGGCGAAGACCTCATGTTCCCGCACCACGAGAATGAGATTGCGCAATCGGAATCCGCCACGCACCGTCCCTTTGCTCACCATTGGTTTCACGTCCGCTTCCTGCTGGTGGAGGGGCGCAAGATGGCCAAGAGCGAAGGCAACTTCTATACGCTTCGCGACCTGCTGCTCAAAGGATACAAGGCTTCGGCGATTCGGTTTCTGCTGGTATCGGTGCCGTACCGGCACCAGCTCAACTTCACCTTCGATGGCCTTATCGAGTCGACTGGCGCGGTAGATCGTCTACGCACATTCCAGCAGCGAGTGCGGGCCGCAAGTATCGTTGCTGGGCTGAACGACTCGCTCGCCGCCGAGACTGCTCGCGCAGCTGAGGGCTTCCGATCGGCGCTTGAGAATGATCTCAACACCGCCGAAGCGCGGGCCGCAATCTTCGAATTGGTGCGTGCGGGAAATGCGGCCATGGATGCGGCGACGCTCCGCTCTGACAATGTGCCTCAGATTCTCGATGTGCTTGCGAACTTCGACGAAATCTTCGCCGTTCTTGAAGACTGCGACGCCGAGATAACCCGTGCAGCCGTTGAATGGGCAACGCGTGAGGGTCGATCACATGAGGCGTCGCCCGAAGTGCTGGCGCAGCTCTCGTTAAGCGATGCGCAGATCGAGGGCTTGATCGAAGAACGTACCCAGGCCAAGCGCAGCCGTGATTTCGCCCGCGCGGATACGATTCGCAAGGAACTGGCTGAGAAGGGCATCCTCCTTGAGGACTCAAAGGACGGGGTCCGCTGGAAGCGTAAGTAGGGAGATCCGCGCCCTAAACGGAGTTCTTCTGCGGATCAACACCTTCCGGGCTTTAGCCGCCGGCGATCGCTCCGATGATCAGTAACGGTTCCCTTGCAGCGATGACGGCATCGGGCAGCGGCACGTCGGGTGCTTCGTGGGAGAGGTCTTCCTGGCAGGCGAAAACCCTTAGAAACGGTCGCCGCTTTAGAGTTCCATGCTCGCGGATCGTCCCCTGCAACATTGGATAACGTGCTTCCAGCGCATCGAGCACCGACCGCTGCGTTACCGCCCCGGCCACATCGAGCAAAACTTCGCCATTGACCCCGGCCAGCGTGCGAAGGTGCGTGGGAAGCACAACCGGGATCATGGCAGCGTCTGCACTTCGACGGAAAGGACGGCCGGCAAATCGCGAACGATCGGCTCCCAGCTATCGCCTGCATCGGACGACCCATATACCTGGCCGCCAGTCGTTCCAAAATACACGCCGCACTCATCTAGAGAATCGACAGTCATCGCATCGCGCAGCACATTCACATAGCAATTGATCTGCGGCAGCCCCTTGGTGAGCGGCTCCCACTCGTTGCCGCCTGTCCTGCTGCGGTAGACGCGCAACTTGCCCTCCGGAGGATAATGCTCCGAGTCGCTCTTGATCGGCACGACATAAATCGTCTCCGGTTCGTGCGCGTGTACATCAATGACGAAGCCGAAATCGGCGGGCAGGTTCCCGCTGACCTCATGCCACTTGTCGCCGGCATCGTCGCTGCGCATCACGTCCCAGTGCTTTTGCATGAAGAGGACGCTGGGTCGCGCCGGATGCATGGCAATGTGGTGTACGCAGTGGCCGACCTCAGCATTCGGATCGGGGATGTGCTCCGAACGCAGTCCCTGGTTGATTGGAAGCCACGTTGCGCCGCCATCGTCGGTGCGGAACGCACCCGCCGCAGAGATCGCGATGAACATGCGCGCCGGGTTCGCGGGATCAAGAATGATGCTGTGCAGACACATGCCGCCCGCACCCGGCGCCCAGTGCGGGCCGGAGCCATGGCCTCGCAGGCCGGATAATTCCTCCCAGTTCGCACCACCATCCGTAGAGCGAAACAAGGCAGCGTCCTCCACGCCAGCGTGGACCGTGTCGGGATCGCTGAGCGATGGCTCCAGGTGCCATACGCGTTTGAACTCCCACGGATGAGGAGTGCCGTCGTACCACTGGTGCGTGCCGGGCAGTCCGTCATACACGAACTTGTTCCCAACCTGTTCCCATGTCGCGCCGCCGTCGTTTGATCGCTGAATAATCTGGCCAAACCAACCAGAAGACTGCGAAGCGTAAAGGCGATTCGGATCGACGGGCGAGCCTTTGAGGTGATACATCTCCCATCCGCCAAAGTACGGGCCGGCGACGTTCCACTTATCGCGCTCGCCGTCGGCCGTCAGGATAAACGCGCCCTTCTTTGTGGCGACGAGAACTCTAACCTGGCTCATGAACTTCCTTCCTTTAAACACGAGACCAAGATTGACAGGGTAGATCGTAAGCCACTCCTCAGAGAAGAGAAATCTTCGGTGCTCGAGGAGAAGGGAAAAACATCGAAACCAAATAGAATAGTCCTCGGATGAAGAAGCTTCGGGTAGGGGTTCTATTTGGGGGGCGGAGTGGGGAGCATGAAGTCTCATTGCTGTCGGCCGCATCGGTCCTCAACGCTATTGATCGCAGTAAATATGAAGTAGTTCCCATCGGAATTACCAAAGAAGGGCGGTGGGTCGCTGCTTCCGACGCCGAGAGGCTGCTGAGCGCCGGCTCCGGAAGTCGCGAATCTGGGAGCGCCGAATTGGGGCGCGGCGACTCGGGAGCCGGGGACTCTAGCACTCTGCGGGCTGGAGATCCGGAGGCGACTGCTTCGGCAGCTTTGCTCGCGCGGGGAGAAGAAATTGCCGTCTCACACGTGCCCGCCAATCCGGCAAAGGCGCTGCCGAAATTTGATCCGGGAGTGGTAGACCTGCAGGCCGCCTCCGCCATCTCGCCCGCCGGAAACGTCCTCAGCGTCGATGTGATTTTTCCCGTGCTGCATGGAACCTTCGGCGAAGATGGCACCATCCAGGGGCTCTTCGAGCTCGCCGAGATCGCCTTTGTCGGCTCGGGCGTGCTTGGGTCAGCAGTCGGTATGGATAAGGACGTGATGAAGCGGCTCTTCGCGTCGATGGGTCTGCCCATGGTGAAGCACGTCACGTTCCTGCGCGCGGAATATCAGCAGCACCCGAAGAAGACGGTCACCATGGTCGAAGCGGCGCTGCGGTATCCGGTGTTCGTCAAGCCCGCAAATCTTGGCTCCTCGGTCGGCATCAGCAAGGCGCACGACCGGCGTGAGCTTGGCCCCGCGATAGAACTGGCGGCGCGCTATGACCGCAAAATCGTCGTCGAACAGGGCGTCGGCGGCAAGCACGGCAAAGCCCGCGAACTTGAAGTCGCCGTGCTTGGGAATGATCGGCCCGAGGCCTCCGTGGTCGGAGAAATCGTGCCGGCCAAGGAGTTTTACGACTATGAGGCGAAGTATCAGACGGAAGGTTCCAAGCTCATCATCCCGGCGAAGCTGAACAGGGCCGAGACAAAGTATGTGCGTGAATTAGCGATCGCCGCCTTCAAGGCCTGTGACTGCGCCGGCCTCGCGCGCGTCGATTTCCTCATGGAGCCCGACACTAAAAAGGCGGACAAGAAAAACGGCGCCAAATCGAAGCCCCGGCGTATCTATTTGAACGAAGTCAACACGCTTCCCGGCTTCACGTCGATCAGCATGTATCCAAAATTGTGGGCGGCGTCGGGCGTGAGCTACACGGACCTGATCACGCGTCTAATAGAGTTGGCGCTGGAGCGGCGCGCGGAGAAGGACCAGACCAGCTACACTCTCTAGGAAACTGCGAGGCCCCGGCGCGGTGTCTAAGGTTCTGAATGGCCGTGCATGACTTAATGGCCGAGCTGCTGCGGACGATGCCCGAGTAGGCGGGCTCGGCGATATAGCGAGTGTGAAGAGACCGGCGTAGCGAAAGGATCCACCCATGACGTTGCTAGACGCACCATCGTACGACCCTCGGCGTTCCATCATTGTCCGCAACACTGTTATCGCCCTGGTGGTGCTCGCAGTGCTGGGGGCGATTGCGACGTGGTGGTTCTGGACGTGGCCGGAGCAGCATCGGGTAAACCATTTCATGCAGACAGTGGAGTCCGGTGACCTCGCTGGCGCCTACGGCCTTTGGAACGCCGACCCGGCGTGGCAGCAGCATCCGCAGAAATACTCGGCGTATGACTTTAGTAAATTCCAGGAAGATTGGGGTGCGGGCAGCAACTACGGAAAGATCCAAAGCCACAAAGTTATCATGGCGAAATCGTTCGGCAATGGCGTGATCGTCGCGCTTACGATCAATGGCGGGAAGACGCCGATATTTCTACGTGTTAACCCCAAGACCAAGGCGATAGGGTTTTCTCCCGACGAGCTTTATACCGGGCCTTAAGTAGCAGTTGGCGTGGATTGCGTCGGCTATTTGCTGGAGGGTGGTTCGGGCGAAGGAGAGTTCAACGCCGCGAGTGTCGCTGCGAGACTTGCGGCGTCTTCTACGTTGAGGGTGGATTGGTCGCGGTCGATCCTGCGCATCAAGCCTGACAGCACTTTGCCGGGGCCTACTTCGATGAAGTGAGCGGGGCGATTTCCGATCAGCGACTCGACGGATTCGGACCATCGCACCGCTCCGGTTACCTGCCGAACCAACGCATCGCGAAGGCCGCTCGGATCGTTGACAGGCGTAGCGTCTACGTTGACCACGACCGGGATCGAAGGCACGGCAAAGTTGACTGTCCCCAGCAATTCGGCGAGACGGTCTTGTGCGGGCTGCATTAGTACGCAGTGAAACGGCGCGCTGACTGAGAGCATTACGACCTTCTTTGCGCCGCGTTCCTTGGCGAGTGCGGCAGCGCGTTCAACGGCTGCGGTCGCGCCTGAGATGACGATTTGGAGCGGCGAGTTGATGTTCGCGGGCGAGACTATTTCCCCGGTCTCGGAGGCCGCCGTTTGGCACACCGCTATTGCCTGGTCGGCGTTCAGGCCCAGCAAGGCGGCCATTGCGCCGACGCCCTCGGGAACGGCTTCCTGCATGTAGCGGCCGCGGTGATTTACAGTCCGCACTCCGTCGGCAAATTGAAGTGCACCGGCGGCGACGTTGGCAGCGTACTCGCCTAGCGAATGTCCCGCGACCATCGCGGGTGAAACTCCGTGCTGCGCGAGCACTCGCAACGCCGCAACAGAGACGGTGAAGATGGCCGGCTGCTGGAACTCGGTTAGCTGAAGCTTATCCGCTGGGCCATCGACGCAGAGTGCCGAGATCGCAAAGCCAAGCGCGTCGTCTGCCTCTTCAAAGGTTTGCCGCGCCACGGGAAAATTGTCGTAGAGGTCGCGGCCCATGCCGACGGATTGCGAATTCTGGCCGGGGAACAGGAAAGCTAGATTTGGAGAGGTCATAGTCGAGTGCTATTTCAAATGAGTTGAGTGCAGGTTGCAAGCTCTTCGGGGCTTGCAAAAAACGTCGGCGGTCAATGTCTGCTTTGGTCGGTGGAGGAGGCGCGGCTACACTTTCACATCGGAATCGTGGTACGATTCGCGGTATCGGAGGGCTTATGCCTCATTTTTCTCGACGCGATCTACTCAAAAGTGGTGTTGCGGCTGGCGTTCTCGCCGGCTTTGGACGTCTGCCGCTCAAGGCGGAGACCAGGAAGGCGACCGACTGGGTGACCCTCGGCAGAAGTGACGTCAAGGTCACTCGCCTCGCCTTCGGCACAGGCAGCGGCAGCGGAGCCGTGCAACGCGCCCTCGGTCAGGAGGAGTTCACCCGCCAGGTGCGCTACGCCTATGACCACGGGATTCGCTTCTTCGAGACGGCCGAGTCTTATGGCGATATGCACCGAATGCTTGGCGTCGCTCTCAATGGCCTCCCCCGCGAAAGCTATCGGATTATGTCCAAAGTCGAGACCCGCGGTGGCGTCGACCCGCAGGTCAAATTCGACGAGCTGCGCAGGCTCGCGAATACCGAGTACTTCGACATCATGCTGCTGCACTGGCAGCACACGGGCACTTGGCCTGCGGACAGTGCGCGGTGGGAGGACGGCATCCTGGAGGCCGAGTCGCGCAAGGCGATCATCAGCCATGGCGCTTCGGTGCATGGACTGCCCGCCCTACGGCAGATGCTGGGAAATAAGTGGCTCAACGTGGCGATGATCCGCGTAAACCATAAAGGCACGGCGATGGACGCGGAAGACTACGCGACGCGAGGTCTGGGCGATGTGAGCGAGGTGGTCAGCCACGTCAAACAGGTGAAGCGCGAGGGCATGGGCGTCATCAGCATGAAGCTGGTCGGGGAAGGCAGCTTTGGCCGTGAAGACCGTCAGGCTGCTATGAAATTCGCCTTCCGTAATGCGGGGGTGGACAGCGTCACTCTGGGCTACAAGAGCACTGCTGAGATTGATGAAGCCATCGAAAACTTAAACGCCGCGCTCGCTTAAGGCAGCGAATGAAGAAATATTTTGGCGGGTGGGGTACGGAGTCTTACTGCGTTTGGCTGGTGGAGACCTTCCGCGCCATGACTTGGAAATATAAGACTCTGTGCTTTAGCGCGGCATTATCGCCTGCCCTTTTAAGCTTAGCTGCTCACCTCCGCGCAAACGTTCCCTGGGATCCCTTCTTTCGTGGGTCATTCTGGGCACTTGCGGGCATGGGCTGGCTTTTTCTTGCGCGCGATCTCGCGAATTACGTCCGAGGCTATCGGGGAATACGTCGAGGTGTAGCTCCTCAAGCGCCAAACAAAAGGCCGGCAATAGCCTCGCAATGGTTTCTGATTGTGATGGCTGCCATGGTTTGCATGTATTTGCTAACCGCGTTGAGAAGAGCCAGAGCTGACGGTGAATACTACGATGACTTGTCCATGTCACTCCTCTGGCTCGACATGTTGTTTATGCAGCTCCAGTCATACGCGCGTGACGGGTTGTGGCAGGTGCCAGCAGACGTCCACGGACAACTGGTGAATGGGTAGTCAGGCGTCGATAGCGTCACCCTGCTACAAGAGCACCGCCGAGACTGACCAAGCGATCGCAAACCGAACGTGGCGTTGGCCTAAGCTCTGGGTTGAGGAGTGACATCGACGGTGTTTATCTGCTCTCGATGCCCGCTCCACCTGAGGTGGGATGGATAGGTTGCGCTACCAGGCGCACCCCGAGGGCGCCGCAGACGCGACTCACGGTATCGAATCGCGGAGCGCTGTCGGGACGCAATGCCTTATACAGAGCTTCCCGAGTAATTCCGGCTGTCTTAGCGATCTCCGTCATTCCGCGAACGCGAGCAATATCACCGAGAGCCGAGGCCAACAAAGCTGCATCGTTGGCTCCGAGGATGTCGGTGAGGTAGGCTGCGATGGAGGTCTCGCTGTCGAGATAGCGTGCCGCGTCGAACTCCGGTAGATCTGCGACTTTTAAGTGATTGCCCATGAACTTATCCCCTCAATCCAGCGTTGAGGCTAGTAGCCTTGCAGGCCTGATGTCTCTCTTCTGCGTGCGCTTCGACCCGCCGACCAGCAGCACAACGACCTGCACTCCACGGTTGGTGAAATACAAACGCCATCCCGCGCCAAAGTGAATGCGCAACTCCGAAACTCCCCCTCCAACAGGCTGAACATCTCCCGTTAATCCCAGTTCCAGCCGCTTAATTCTGGCGACGACACACCACGTACAGACTCGTCGTCCAGCCTATCAATCCAGGCGGTGAACTCAGGGAGCGATCTAACGGAGAACATGGATTATAGTAATCGTTCGATTACTGTTGGTCAAATTTTGATTGTGACGCGATTCTGCGGCTGAAAGAGCCTTCCGGCTGCCTTTGCAAATCTGACGATCTACTGAATGGGCAGACTGTTACTCACTGGCGGAGCAGCTTCGGCCTGACGGCGTGCGAACTCTTGCTCGAGGTGGTCGTTGATGCCGGCCTGGGCGAATTCGGCGGCTACTCGGATGCCGTTGAAGATGGCTCGCTCGTTCGAGGAGCCGTGGCCCACGATGCAGACACCGCGCACACCTAGCAGCGGCGCGCCGCCGTATTCTGAGTAGTCTAACCGCTTCTTGAATTCTTTGAGCGCTTTGCGCGAGAGTAGTGCACCGGCCTGGGCCGTAACCGTCTTGGTCAGGGAAGCGCGCAGCAGGTCGCTCACCAGCCGCCCCAGTCCCTCGGAAGTCTTGAGAGCCACGTTCCCTACAAATCCATCGCAGACGATGACATCGGCCCGGCCGTTGTAGATGTCACGGCCCTCGACGTTCCCTATGAAATTGATAGGCAGCTGCTTAAGCAGGGGAAAGGCGTCGCGGGTGAGCTCGTTGCCCTTGCTTTCCTCTTCTCCTATCGAAAGAAGCCCGACGCGAGGTCTGCGGATCTTCAAAACATTGCGCGCATAGAGCTCGCCCATAACGGCGAACTGCTCGAGATTTTGCGGTTTGCAATCGACATTTGCGCCGACATCAAGCAGCACGCAAGGCGATCCGGAAGCGGTAGGTAGAACCTGCGCCAGCGCGGGGCGATCTACGTTGGGCAAAGCGCCGAGGACCATCTTGGCCGTTGCCATTGCGGCGCCCGTGTTGCCGGCGGTGAGGAAACCGGCAGCTCGCTTTTCGCGCACCATCTTCAGGCCTACGCGCATGGAGCTGTCGCGCTTGTGACGGACGGCGATTGCGGCTTTCTCGTCCATGCCGATGTGTTCGGTGGCGTTGACAATCTCGATCGGCAGCCGCTCGCCTTCGAGGTATTCGTTGAGCAGGTAGCGCAGACGCGCCTCCGGCCCCACCAGGTGAACGCGCACCGGGAAGGTGCTGCAGGCAAGTATTGAGCCCCGAATCTCCGGTTCAGGAGACTTGTCAGAGCCCATTGCGTCGAGAACGATGTCTGTCAGCATCGGATGGTTCAGGATTAGCTGGCTTCCTTGACTTCGATGACTTCCTGCCCCTTATAGGTCCCGCACTTCATGCAGATGCGATGCGGCAACTTGCGCTCGTGGCAGTTGGGGCATTCCGAGGTGACGATGGGCGTGAGCGCGTCATGCGAACGGCGCTTCGAGGTGCGCGCCTT
>DASWUZ010000330.1:0-14082 GCA_036401395.1 Acidisarcina sp. | reverse complement strand
AAATTACAACAGCGGCACACCGGTAACCTTAAGCGCGACTGCAGCAACCGGCTCGACCTTTGCTGGATGGAGCGGGGCCTGCACGGGCACGGCCTCTTGTCAGGTGACAATGAGCGCGGCGAAATCTGTCACGGCGACGTTCACCGCTAACGGACAGGGGGCGCCTTCGATCGCTGCCACGATAATCAACAGGGGTTGGTATTCTTCGAGCATTCTGTTCGTCGATCTACAGTTGAAGAACACAGGCACCGGAACATCAACTTCGACGGCAATCAATGGCCTTGCAACGCAGACCCTGGGGGGAACGGGGACCGCAAGTTATAATTCGGCGCTCTCTCCGGCCCTGCCTATCCAGGCTGGAAGTCTTGCTGCCGGCGCTGTTTTCACGGTCAGAATTTATCTCAACGTGCCGGGGACCGTAACGAAGCTCATGCTAACGGAAAACGGAAGCGCGACCGCCGCAAGTGGAACTTCGGCGCCATTCGTACAGAGTCAGATCATCAGTCGTTGATCTGGTTTCGTATCTTAGGCCGAGGGCAGCTTCAACTGCTGCCTTCGGCCGCATATACTTTCATCGAATGCCCTCCCCGTTCTAAGCTGCCGGGCATCTTAGATCCGCGTCGCCTAACGGTCCCGGGAAGACTGCGACAAAATCCCTGAAAAATACCTTAGCCGGCGCCACCCGATCCACAAACAGCATCCCAACAAACTGCATTTAGGGCCTCGCCGGCCCACGCCGGGGTACCATCGCCAGGCAACCGGAGACATCCATGCGAGCAGGGCTGCTAACGCGCGAATACCCGCCGAACGTCTACGGCGGTGCCGGCGTCCACGTCGAGTACCTCAGCCGCGAACTGGCCAAGAAGATCGAAGTAGAAGTCCACTGCTGGGGCAATCAGCACTCCGATGAGGGCAATCTTCATGTGCGGGGCGGCGAGCCCTGGGCCAAACTCTCCGAGGGGCCGCCGGAAAAATTTCAGACCGCCCTCGACGCCTTCTCCCTAAACCTCGCCCAGCAGAAAGACCTCAGCCGCATCGATGTCGTCCACACCCACACCTGGTACGTGTCGATGGCCGGCTTCCTCGCGAAGAAGCTCTTTAGCGTCCCCTTCGTGCTGACAACTCATAGCCTCGAGCCTTTGCGCGCGTGGAAGGCCGAGCAGCTCGGCAGCGGCTACGCCATGAGCTCGTGGATGGAGCGTACCGCGATCCTTGACGCGGACGCGATCATTGCCGTCTCGAACGGCACCAAGGCCGACATCCTCCGTGCCTACCCCGATGTCGATCCCGGTCGCATTCACGTCATCTACAACGGCATCGACCTCGACGAATATCAAAAGACATCCGACACCACCGCGCTACTTAAATATGGAGTCGACCCTGCCATACCATACGTCCTCTTTGTGGGCCGCATTACCCGCCAAAAAGGCGTGACCCACCTCGTCGAAGCCATCCGCTACCTGCCGCCTAATACCCAGGTCGTGCTCTGCGCCGGCGCACCCGACACCCCCGAAATCGCCGCCGAGATGCGCCAGAAAGTTGACGACGCCCGCGCCCACAACCCTCACATTGTCTGGATCGAGAAGATGGTCACGAAGCCGGAAGCCATCCAGCTCTACAGCAACTGCCAGGTCTTCTGCTGCCCGTCCGTCTACGAGCCTTTTGGCATCATCAATCTCGAAGCCATGGCCTGCGGAGCACCCGTAGTAGCGAGTGCGACCGGCGGCATCCTCGAAGTGGTTGTCGAAAACGAGACCGGGTACCTGGTTCCCTTCGAACAAGACCCGGTCACCACCTTCCCGTCGCACCCCGGCCAGTTCGCCCGCGACCTTGCCCGCCGTCTGTCCGATCTTCTGGCCGACCCCGCAAGATGCCGCCAGTTTGGTGCCGCCGGCCGCAAACGCGTCGAGGAAAAATTCGCCTGGTCCGCCATCGCCGATCAGACTATCGATCTTTATCGAAGTCTCCTCGATCAACGCTCGCGCGTTAAGGCCGCATCCTGAAGATCGCGGCCCATCCGTGCAAATCCTCAGGACCCTTCAGCGCGTGAAATTAATCCAGCGATGCACGCCGGACTTCCTGATATAACGGCGTTGGGAAACACGCGCGGATGACGGAATGACGAGGCATTTTTCCAGCACGCACTGGCGCACGGCAGTCGCTCGACTAACCGCGCTTCTGGCCCTTTTCCTCGCGGTGAACGGAGCGTCCGCACAGCACTGGGACCCGAGTCAGCAACGTGTCGGTCAAAGCGCGCCGGGCCAGCGGTCCGGGCAGAACCCGCTGGCGAATGCCCAGCAAAACCACGACTCCGATACGGCGCCGCCTCCACCATCGGAGGCACAACCAGCCACCCCACCGTCGATTCTCTTCTGGTCTTCTTCAAAACCCTTCGTAGAGAACTGGGTGCGGACGGTTCCGACCACGGACGCGGAGCGCCTGGAACGGTTGCGCGCTCTTTTCGTCAAGGATGAGTGCAAGCCGGAACTGCAGAAGACCAAGAATGGCTTGAACCTGATCTGCACTCTGCCCGGCGAGAGCACCGACACGGTCGTGATCACGGCCCACTACAACCATCCGGGAAAAGGGCTCGGCGCGATTGAAAATTGGACTGCGGCGGCCATGCTCCCCCTGCTTTATCACGCGATGCAGGCAACTACTCGACACACCACTTACATATTTGCCGCCCTCGACGGACAGAAGGGCGGCCAGGCATTTCTCAAAAGCCCTACCAGTCCAGACCGCACCCGCATCCGGGCGGTGCTGGGCCTCGACAATCTTGGCATGAGCCCTCTCAGGTCCTGCAGTTTTCCGGATAATACCCCGCAGTTCCTGCAAGATCTCGGCCTGGAAGAAGTGCTTCGCGGGGTGGGTCGCTCGCTCGGCGACAACACCATGCCGAAGCGCGAGAGCTGCTACGAAGTTGTAAGCGTAGACGACACGGGACCTTTTCGCCGGGCTGGCATTCCGACCCTCGTCCTCCACTCGGTGACTCATGAAAAACGCGCGATACCAGGCTCAGAGCAGGACACCGCCGACGCCATTGACCCGCGCAGCTACTACAACAGCTACCAACTTGTGGCGACATTTCTGTGCCTGATCGACCGGGAGCTCTACGCGGTGCTCCGGCCGGGGGCCTACGACCCTATGCGGGCTGCTTTGAGCATTCCTCGTGCGCGGCCGCTCAAGGCAATCATCCCGCACGGGGGAAAAGAGGAACCCCAGGATGCTGATCTTCCACCACTGCCGCCGCCCGCCCCCGCACCCAGCGCGCCACCGCCAGGGACGATGACGATTGACGTCACAGCGATCACCGCCGCTGGCGAGTACGCCAAAGATTTGACCCGCGATCGGTTCCAGGTCATCGATGACGGCGAGCAACAACAGATCGTTTCCTTCGAAGATCGCGCCGAGACGCTATCGCCATTGCGGACGGCCAGCAACACAGCGGCCGGGTCGAAGCCCGCCCTGGATGCGGATCCCGGCCCACTGGCGAGCGACGGCACAGTCCGAACGGCCCCGCGAGCCACCTCGCTACCGGTGAAGTACTACACCAACGCACTCCCGCAGTTAGACTCAACCACCGTGCTCATGTTGGACAACATGAATACGCCCACTGCCGATGCCGTCTTTCAACGCCAACATTTGATGATCGCTTACCTCAAGCAAATTCCGCCCCAGACCCACGTGGCCGTGTTCGGCCTCGGTTCACGCCTTTGGATGTTCCAGGGTCTGGCGGGCGACTCGAGTGCCTTGCTGGCAGCAGTCGACAGCGTCACCGAAAAACTGAAAGCCGCTACGGATGAGGGCGGCAAGGCGCCTGCTCAGTTCACTACGCACCTGGAAAGTGTACTTGCCCAATTTGAAACCGATCCCGATCTGCGCGAATGCTTTGGCAGCGAACCGCGCACCCTGGGGCAGCCGGCCAACCACCTCGCAGCAGAGAATAGTGGGGATGCCGCGAATGAGGCTTTAGCGGTCCCCCTTCACGGATGCGTTTTTTCCAAACAGATGCGCATGCAGCGGACCCTTGAAGCACTCCAACAGATTCTTCGTTACCTTGACGGAATCCAAGGGCGAAAAAGCATTGTGTGGTTCGCACAAGCCTTTCCACTGCCCCTCACGCCGGAACAACTGAGGAAGACAGCACTGGCGCTGGGGGCTGACAATCTCGAAGATGCCATGGCCTACACGAGGGACATGATCCACTTCGCGGCCCGCCTGAGGGAAGCGCGGGTCAGCATCTACACCGTAAATTCAGCGGGAATAAATATATATAAGCCCAGAAACTTACCAGAGGTTAATAAGGACAAGCCCGCACCACCCGGGGCCGTCCAACTGCCTATCGACTCCCAGGGCAACGATCTGGCCGTCGGTATGGTGCGGACGATAGTTTCCATCTGGGGAACGCCTGTCGATCAGCTCCACGACCTCGAATCCATTGGTGCCGTCACTGGAGGCCGGTCGTTCCCGAAGACTGATCAGCTGGGCGAGGCTGTCTTGATGGCATCAGCCGATAATCCCCACAGCTTTAACGTTTCCTACTCTCCGGCGAAGGCGGTCCATGATGGCGGTTTCCGCGTCGTTCAAATGAAAGTGGCCGGATTTCTCTACGACCTCGAGTATCCTCGCGGATACTTCGATGAACCACCAATGCCTACACGCGAAAATAACAGGGAAAGAATGACCCCAGAAAAGCTAGACCCGTATTTCGTGGATGCACTGAGACCCGATCTTGCCCCGGCGACCGAGATTTTCTTCAACGCACGGGCGACTCGGCTCGTTCAGCCGGCAAAGCCAGGCACTATCTCCTACAGGCTCGACTTCAATGCACGCTATGACCCGCCGGTGGCAGCAGCAACCTCTGACTTTACCGAAAAGGGACGCCTCCTCTTCGCCGCCGCAGCCAGCGACGCTGCCGGGACGCAATTGATCTCCACCTGGCAGCCACTCGACCTCGACTTCACCTCCGAAGGACGCGCCAAGGTCGCCGCCGACGGGGCTGCCTTCCAAATGAATTTCGATGTACCTAAGGCCGCGACCACCCTTACCGTCGGCGTCTACGACCCGCTCACCGAGCGCATGGGCACCCTCGATATTCCGCTAAGCAAGCCGGCGCAGTAATCCTGCCTTCATACCTGAAGATCGCCACAACGGCCCATAGGAATGCATCCGATAAGCGTGATAGCGTGGCTGTTGACACTCCACCGGTAGAAACTTGCGCCAACGCATCAACGTCTTTGTACAAACCTCTAGAGGCACTAATCAACCATGAGCGAGCACTTTATAAAACGACCCTCAGCGCGGAAGGCGATCAGCACTCTCGCCGTGCTAGTCATTGCGATTTCCCCCCTGCGAGCCCAGGAAACCGCCTATCATTTCAAAGACCCAAGCCTCCCGATGGAGCAGCGCATCACCGACCTCCTGCACCAGATGACCGTCGACGAGAAGATCGACTGCCTCGGAACCCGCACGGGCGTCCCGCGTCTCGGCGTCCCCAACTTTGGGAGCTCTGAAGGCATTCACGGCCTCGTCCAGCGCGGCAGCAACAACGCCAGATACAAGCGCGAGATGATCACCACCACGCAGTTCCCGCAGCCTCCCGGCATGGGCGAAACCTGGGACCCCGATCTCGTTCGCCAAGCCGGCGACGTCGAGGGCTACGAGGCGCGTTTCATCACCCAGACCGCAAAATATAATCGCCAAATCCTGCAACTCTGGGGCCCCCAATCCGACCTGGCCCGCGATCCGCGCTGGGGCCGCAGCGAGGAAGTCTACGGCGAAGATCCCTTCTTCAACGGCACCATGGCCGTCGCCTTCACCAAGGGCATACAGGGCGACGACCCCAAATACTGGCAGTCCGCAGCGCTGCTTAAGCACTTCCTCGCCAACAGCAATGAAGACCTCCGCACTAAATCCAACTCCGTCTTCGACCAGCGCCTCTTCTGGGAGTACTACTCCGTCCCCTTCCGGATGGCCTTCCTCGAGGGCGGCGCCAAGGGCGTGATGGCCTCCTACAACGCATGGAACGGCACCCCGATGGCCATCAACCCGATTCTCAAATCCATCCTGCGCGATAAGTGGGGCGTCGACATATTGTCCGGCGATGGCGGCGCGATCAAGCTCCTCGTCACCGACCACAAGCGCTTCCCCAACATGGAACAGGCAGTCGTAGCAGCCATGCACGCGGGTATCAATCAGTTCCTCGACAACGTCAAAGTCGAGGCCACTGCCGCCGTTAAAGACGGCTCCATCAAAGAGTCGGAGATCGACGACTTGCTCCGCCCCAAATTCCGCACCACTATTCGCCTCGGCTTGCTCGACCCGCCGGATATGGTCCCTTACTCAAAAATCAAAGACTCCCCTGAGCCCTGGAACACCGACCGCGACCAGTCCGTCTCGTCAAAGATGGCGCTCGAGTCCGTAGTCCTCCTCAAGAACGACAACTCCTTCCTGCCCTTGAAGAGAGACTCGATCAAGTCGATCGCAGTAGTAGGCCCGCTCGCTGACTCCGTCCTCTGGGACTGGTACGGCGGCACGCCTCCTCACGCCATCACGCCGCTACAGGCCATCAAGGATGAAGTAGGCCCCAACGTCAAGGTCAACTACGCGGGCAGCGAACTCGGCGACCCGGCCATCATCGCCGCCCGCACCTCCGACGTAGCCGTAGTCGTCATCGGCAACGACCCCAAATGCGGCCCTGAGATGGAGCACGAATGGCACGACACCATCGACGGCGGGGGCACACTATCCTGCAGCCAGCTCAGCGACGGCCGCGAAGGCCGCGACCGTGAAAGCATCGACCTCGTTCAAGAGCAACTCGTCAAGCGTGTCTTCGCCGTCAATCCGAAAACCGTCGTGGTCCTCGTCTCCAGCTTCCCCTTCGCCATCAACTGGTCCCAGGCCCACGCGCCCGCCATCCTGCACATGGCTCACTCCTCGCAGGACGAAGGCACCGCCCTCGCCAAAGTCCTCTTTGGCGACTACAACCCAGGGGGCCACCTCAGCACCACCTGGCCCAAGTCGCTCGACCAGGAGCCGCCCATGATGGACTACAACATCCGCGACGGACGCACCTACATGTACTTCAAAGGCGAGCCGCTCTACCCCTTCGGCTACGGCCTTAGCTACACAACATTTAAGTACGCTAACTTGAAAACCAGCTCTCCCAATCTCGCCTCAGACGGCACAGTAACGGTGAGCGTCGACGTAACCAACACCGGCAGCATGGCTGGCGACGAAGTAGTCCAGCTCTACGTCAAGCACCTCAAATCCAAAGTAGAACGCCCCGCCGAGCAGCTAGCCGGGTTTAAACGTGTCACCCTCAATGCGGGCGAGACGAAATCTGTAGAAATTCCCCTCAAAGCCCAGACGCTAGCCTACTGGGACGAAAAACAATCCGGCATGAAAGTAGAAACGGAACCTATCAGTCTGTTAGTCGGAGACTCGTCGAAAGATATAAAACTAACCACCAGCCTTCGCGTCAGATAACAGGAAATATGCACGACGCTTACTGACCCAGCTCTTATCGTTTCTTAGCTATAGTTCAATGATAGCAGTCTGGGCAGCTTCACTACGCCAAGTTACTTTGTAAAACAAAGCGTTCAATAACAGATGGTTAGGGGTTTTCGACGCGAACCGGCGCTTGACAACTTTCCGACGCGCGGGTCTCTGGACCGATTACCCTGGCAGGCCACACCAAACGCTGGTTCCGACATCGCCGTGGGCCAGGGGGAGCGCTGCTCTTGAACGTAGCGCGACGCACCCTTGATGCGGCTCCGGCGGCATACGCGCTTGTCGTTGATGCGAAGCACGAGCAAGCGGCCGCCTTCTACCAGCATCACGGCTTTTTGCCCTTCGCAAGCCAGCCGCGTATGTTGTTTCTGCCGCTGGCTACGGTCGCAAAGCTTTTCGCGCGCTACCCTGCGAAATGAGGTGCGGCAGTCTCATCGGCGGTGCGCTGAGTCTTTACGATCATCGCGGCTACATAGGCTGCACCAAACCCATTATCGATGTTGACCACCGTTACATTTGGTGAACAGGAATTGAGCATGCCCAGCAGCGCCGCGAGGCCGCCGAACGCAGCGCCATACCCGATGCTCGTCGGCACGGCTATGACGGGAGCCGCGACCAGCCCGCCGACTACGCTGGGCAGCGCCCCTTCCATGCCCGCGCATACGATAACCACACGTGCCTCAGCCAACACGTCGCGCTGCGCGAGCAGGCGATGAAGCCCGGCTACTCCGACATCGTAGACCCGGTGCACTCTCGCCCCCAGCAACTCGGCCGTGACCGCCGCCTCCTCCGCCACCGGCAGGTCGCTGGTTCCCGCGCACAGGACGGCAATCGGCCCCGCATCTGATGAGGACTGCGTCTGACGTAGGGTAATAGCGCGCGCAACCGGGTGATATTCGGCCGCCGCGACCAAGTCCTTTACCGCATCCCAGGCGGCAACCGAGGCACGGGTAGCGAGTACATCGCCGCCCATCCGGGCCATGCGAAGAAATATTTCGCCAACCTGCTCGGGCGTCTTTCCCTGTGCGAAAATCACCTCGGGCAGACCCAGTCTCAGCGAACGGTGGTGGTCGATCTTAGCGAAGCCGGCATCTTCATAGGGCAGCCTGGCGATCTGTTCGAGCGCGTTAGCGGTGCTAACGTCGCCCGACTGCACCCGCGTCAGCAACTCCAGAATCGACTCGCGCGTCATGCCCGCGACCCCTTCAGCGACTCACTGTCCGAATAAGCCAGCATGGTTGCTTCGATGACCAGTTTTACGGGAACGCCTGCCTCGAGAGCCAGCCGCCTGCAATCTTCAAACTCCGGCTGCGCGTGAATCCGCTCTCCATCCCACGAACCCACCTTGACTCTCACCCGGCCATACTGCGTCTCCACTTGCTCGATGGCGCGGTCGAGAAAGACACGCTCTTCCCGGCGAATGCGCACGCCCAGCGTACTGGTCTCGCGAAACATCAGTTCCTGAAATTCCGCGGCCTGGGCAGGCCTGCAGAGCACCGTAACGTGCGTTCCGAGACGACCCTTCTTCATCACGACCGAGGCAGACATAATATCGAGCGCTCCGCGTTCGAGCGCTAGCTGCGCAAAGTTGGCAAGCACCTGCGGATTCAGGTCATCGACGGCGCATTCCAGGACCGCAATTGTTTCAGATTGAAACGACCCGGCCTCGAGAACGCCGGCCTGCCGGGCAGTGATGTGCTCGCCGATACTCAGCCGCAGCACGTTGGGAAAGCGCTTGGGGTCGCGGCTTCCCGCACCATAGCCAATGTTGGCGACCCTCATAGCCGGCGCGTCGCCAAACTCACAACCGAGCGCGCGAATCAATGCCGCCCCGGTCGGCGTCACTAATTCCATCGCTATTCCCGAAGAGTACGTAGGCGCCCCGCGCAGCAGATCCGCAGTCGCAGGCGCCGGGACTGGAAATTTCCCGTGAGCGCAGTCGACAAATCCACCGCCAACATTCAACGGCGAACACACCCACTCATCAACTCCAAGCGAACAAAGCCCGACCGCGCTGCAAACGATGTCGACGATCGCATCGACCGCGCCTACCTCGTGGAAGTGGATCGACTCCTCGGGTACGTTATGGATCTTAGACTCTGAAGCGGCCAGTAGTTCAAAGGCGCGCCGCGCAACTGCGGCGGCGCCGGGGTCGAGACCCGCCTCGTCGATCAGTGCGCGAATTTCCACAAGCCCGCGTCCATGCAGATGTTCGCCGGGCTGCTCATGCTCGTGCTGATGGGAGTGTGCATGCGCGGAGTGTTCGGCTTCGTGTTCGTGGGCGTGATGGTGCTCGTGGTGCGAGTGTGTATGGGTGGCGCTGTCAGCGTGAGTATGTGTGTGCGTGTGCACGTGATTTGACTTAGTCGCGTCGCCGACGATTACATCCACCTTGGAAGCACTAATTCCACTGCGGTCGACGCGGCTGAATCGAAGGTCAGCACCGACGTTCAGGGCCCGTGCAGTGCGCTCCAGGAGTTCGCGGGGGACGCCGGCGTCAATGAGGGCGCCCAGCATCATGTCGCCGCTTACCCCGGAGAAACATTCCAGATAGCCGACACGCATAGTCGCTACTCCTTCGCCTGGGCGAGGAGTACGCCATGAGAGCCAGAGGAACCCGTCAGCACCTCGACCGGCAAAATTTCATTCATCGATCCCGACCTGTAACCCTCGCAATCCACGGTCACATACTTAAACCCGGCGGCGCGCACCAGCTTCGACATCTGCCGAAAGGTCGCCGTATTCAGCGTCATGGGCATCTCTTCCTCGGCAATCTCGATCCGCGCGACGGCTCCATGATGCCGCACACGAAAGCGGCGCAGCCCCAGGTCTCGCAGCGAATCCTCAGCCGTCTCAATCATCAGCAACGCCTCGGGAGTCACCCTGCGTCCGTACTCCACGCGCGAGGATAAACATGCCGACGCGGGCTTGTCCCAGATTCGCAAGCCGGCCTCGAGCGCCAATGCGCGAACGTCATCCTTCGTCAGCCCAGCCTCGGCGAGCGGGGCGGTCACCCGATGCTGCGCGGCCGCTCGATGCCCCGGTCTGAAGTCGCGCTTGTCATCTACATTGAGTCCGTAAGCCAGGGCCTCAAAGCCGATCTTCTCAAGCTCTCCTTCCAAGACCGTGAAAAGCTCATCCTTGCAATGGAAGCAGCGGTCTGCGTTATTGACCGCATACGCTTCGCGTTCAAGCTCATGGGTCGCGATGGCGCGAAACGGAATGCCGTTTTCCTCGACAAACAGTACCGCGTCGGCATACTGGCTTCGCGCCAGGCTGGCGGAGTCTGCCAGCATCGCCACCATGCGCTCGCCCAGCACCTCATGCGCGACAAACGCAAGGTAAGCCGAGTCGATGCCCCCTGAATAGGCAACAATAACGCTGCGCAGTTCACGCAGGCGCTCTTCCAGTCGGGTCTTCTTTTCAACCAGGCTCATGCTGTCCCGTCATTACGAATGATTACGCGGCTGTCTAAACGCTAACGCTACGATTGTATCCTCGGGAGATGCCGCTCACCGGTAGCGAGGACTTCCTCCACGTCTAGGATGTCGGATGCCATTGCCCTTTGAAAGGATGACGCTCTGAATCCGTCGTGGATTACGCCAGCCGAAACTGATGGCTAAAGGCGTCTCGAGCCAAGGAATCAAGGCGACCGCATTCCGAGCGCCTTGAGATAACCCGGGTTGACGTGCTCATTCTCGAATCGAATCTTCACCAGCAAATCTCTTAGCGCAGCCCGCGAATGCTCGAGTGACGGCCGCGCCGCAATGCGCTTCTCCGCATTCCCGGTTCCCTGCTTCATCGCCCCAAAAGCAACAATCTCGTCCCAGTAAATCGGCTTGTCAAAGGCCACGACAGACGAAGTGGCGGCCATCTTTTTGTAGGGCCAGAACGCCCACCCGATATCGTTCTTCTCGAGTACTGCTGTAAACTTCCCGACCCATTCGTCGGTGTTTTCGCCCGACTCACCGAGCCACAGCGGCACATCGTAGCGCTCGCGGAAATCAACATACTCCTGAATGGAAGCCTGGGTCGGCTCCATCCAGTATTTGTGCAGTTCATATAGCGCGTTCTGATCGAAAGGCGGCCCGAAGACCTTGAAGTTTGAATCCCACTGCGCTCCGCCAAAGATGACAACGTGGTTGCGATCGACCTCTCGAATTGCAGTCGTAATCCGCCGATAGAGAGGCTCCAGCTTCGAGTTGTATTGCTGCAACGCCGGAAAATGCGGGATAGGTTCGTTCAGCAGATCGTAGCCAAGCACCGTTGGATCGTCCCGGTAATGAAGAGCGATCGTGCGCCAGATTGCGATCGTCCGGAGCTGAGCGGCCTCGCTTTCATAGAGCCAGGGATAGCCGTAGCTGTCGTCGATGTTTGTGCCGGTCTGGCCGCCGGGCGCGCAGTGCATATCGAGGACCACGTAGAGGCCGGCGTCGCGACTCCATTTCACTACACGATCCAGCAGCGCAAAGCCGTCGCCGCCAGTTGCTCCCGGCTCTCCCGTAAAAAACTTGTAATGGAAAGGAATACGGATTGAGTTGAAACCTTCCTTACGAATGGCCTTGATGTCCGCCTCGGTGATGTACTCTGCCCGATATTCCTTCCAGAATCTCGCCGCCTCGTCAGGCCCGACCAACTCGTTGAAAAACTCCTCGATCTCGCGCGGCGCCTGCGGGCCGCCTTCGAGCTTGAACATGTAGCCCTCGGGTTCGAGCCAGTTGCCCAGGTTGATACCGCGCAGCATGAGGCGCTTGCCATCGGCAGTGACTAGGTACCGCCCCTGCTGGTGGACGAACCGTGACTCCCGGTGCCTCGTTTCCGCAGAGGCCCCGCAGCACGCCAATAAAACCGCCAGTATCAGCCACGTCTTCATTTTTAACCCTCAGGTATTTGTGACGCGCCTCCCACCAGAAAGTGGGAGCAACTGGTAAGGATGCTCAACAGATTACAGGAGACTTAGATGTCTTCTGACGCGCCGCCGGTTTTGAAGAGGGTGCTGATTGCCGCTGGCCGCCTTCGAGGAGAGCAAACGTACGCGATGTATCAGATAATAGAGAACCAGAGGTGGCGGATCGATGACAATCCAGGTCGAGCTGAATCCTGAGTTAGAAGCGGAATTGGCGGCCGAGGCAAAGGAGCAAGGCCTGGCATTGGAAGGCTACGCTCAGCGCCTGCTTGTTAAGGCGATCGAATCCAGGCCACGACATCGCTCACGAGCAAGCCAGCAGGAGTTCGAGGTGTTCCTTGACGCTTTGGCCAGCAAAGCTCCAGACGTACTCCACCTCAGATCAGAAACGTTCTCACGCGAGATGATCTACGGCGAGCATGACTGATGGCCGCTTCTTACCTTGTCGACAGCAACGTTCTATTACGACTGGTACAGCCCGATAGTCCTGAGCACGGCGTAATAAGAAGATCTACGGAACTGTTGTGGGCGCAGGGCGCGAACCTCTTTTATACTTCTCAAAACCTGAGCGAATTCTGGAATGTGTGTACCAGGCCCGCAAACCGAAACGGGTTCGGTTTCTCCATCGCAGAGGCCGACGAACGGGCGCGTCTTATCGAAGCAAAACTCCGCTTTGCTCCGGAGAGCGAAGAGACGCATAAAGAGTGGCGCAGGATCATTGTCGGCGCGAATGTATCCGGGATACAGGTGCACGACGCGCGTTTGGTGGCGGCGATGCGGATCCACAAAATTCAACACCTGCTTACGCTTAACGTCAAAGATTTCCGACGATTCGGCGATATAGAAGTCGTTTCGCCCCATGATGTCCTCGCGGCCGAATCACGGCGAAAATAATCATGACGGCGGCGAACAATCAAATCTTCATCTCGATTGCGTCTTATTGTGACGCGCAGTTGGTCCCGACGGTGAACGACCTGATCGCCAAGGCGACACATCCGGACCGCCTCCGATTCGGAATTTGCTGGCAGCACGGCCCTAGGGAGCCCACGCTTCCATTCTCTGACGATCCCCGGTTCCGGATCCTCGATGTAGATTGGCGTGCGAGCAAGGGCGCGTGCTGGGCCCGCGCGGAGATCATGTCGCTCTGGCGCGGCGAAGAGTGGTTCCTGCAGGTGGACTCGCACTGCCGATTCGCCCTCGGGTGGGACGAGACCCTGATCGAACTGGCGCGGCAGACTGGCAGCACTAAGCCTGTTATCAGCACCTACGGCTCGCCCTTTAAGCCGGCGCAGCAGGCGGGAGAGGAGGAAGCCCTCGATGCCAACCCCATGCTGATCGCGTTCCAGACGTTTACTGAAGACAAGATTCCAGAGCTGAGGCCCGTCTCCATGGTGGGGTGGCGGCAGCGTACCGCCCCAATGCGCGCGCGCTTTATCGGCGCCGGCTTTGTCTTCGCGCCGGGGTGCTTTGTTCAAGAAGTTCCTTACGACCCGGAACTCTACTTCTACGGTGAAGAGTCAACCATGACCGTCCGCGCCTTCACCCATGGATACGATCTCTTCCACCCGCACGTACCTCTGGTCTGGCACGATTACATTCGCGACTCCGCCACAAGGCATTGGGACAATCACACTGCGGATACCGAAGGCACCTTTGACTGG
>DASWUZ010000329.1:0-17577 GCA_036401395.1 Acidisarcina sp. | reverse complement strand
CGTCAGCGGATGATGGATGAGGTGCGGCAGACGCATGGAGTGCTGTCGGTTGACCAGGCGCGGGTGCGGCGCGCGGGCACGTCTTATTTTGCGGATCTGACGCTATCATTGTCGCGGCAGCTAACTTTTTCGCGGACCGAGGAACTGGTGCGGGAGGCGACTGAGGCCGTGCAGCGGGTGCTGCCCAACGCGGACGTGGTGATTCACACGGTGCCGCGGGAGACGCTGGCGGAAAGCGTGTTTGACAAGGTGCGTGCGGTGGCGGCGCGGAACAATATCGTGCTGCATGACGTGAGCATTCAATCGTTTGACGGGCATCTGCGAGTGGAGCAGCATGTCGAAGTGCCAGAGGAAATGCCGCTTCGAGCGGCGCACTCATTTGTTCGCCGGATCGAAGATGAGATTTGCCACGAGCTGCCTCAAGTGGAGTCGGTGCTTACGCATATCGAGAGCGAGCCGGCAACGATCGAGCAGCATGTGAGCATCGAGCGCGATCGCAACATCGAGGCTTGCCTTCGTGGCGCTGGGTCGCATGAGCCGGAGATCCTCGACATTCACGACGTGATTATCGGGCGGACGGGCGAGCATTTGCAGCTTTCGTGCCACTGCACGCTTCCCGATTCGCTGAAGATGCAGCGGGTGCACGAGGTGATCACGGCGCTCGAGGCGCGGTTGAAACTGGAGTGCCCCGAGGTGCAGCGGGTGCTGATTCACCCTGAGCCGCAGAGCGATAACCGGCATGATGGCGGGCGTGGCGGGATCTTTTCATAGGGGAGATCCAGTTTAGGGAAATTTTATCTCAGTCCCACTCATCGCAAAAAGCGCGATGAATGGGCACCCGCTGTGTGTCGGCTCAACGGAAAACAATTGTGGTTGGCGGTTGTGAAGGAGATAGAAAATGATTGCTAGTTCTACATGGAGCGAGGGCTCGATCTTTGAGAGTCGGGCGGAGAATGGCAACCGGATCGTGTTTGACGCCGATGCTGCTCATGTCGCAGGGCCGAGCCCGATGGAAGCAGTACTGATGGCGCTTTGCGCATGCACTTCCGTGGATGTCGTCTCAATCTTGAAGAAGAAGCGAGAGCCGGTGACGGGGCTGGTTGTCTCGGCTGTGGCGGAGCAGGCCGCTGAAGCGCCCCGGGTCTTTACGCATATTCGACTGGTATACCGGGTTGCGGGCGGCGTCTCTGCCAAGGCGGCCGAAGACGCGGTCGCGCTCTCGAAGGAGAAGTATTGCTCGATTTCGCGGATGCTGGAGAAGTCGGCAGAGATAGAGTTTGCGATCGAATATGGACAGTAGCCTCACGATGGCAAGGCTTAGGGCCGCAGCGGCGGCGTTTTCGTACTTCGCCGCCGCTGAATTGATCAGGGCATCAGAGCGGCATTCTGCCTCCGGTCACGCCATATACTTCGCCGCTGATGTAGCTGGCTTCATCGGAGGCGAGGAGAACGTATACCGGGGCAAGTTCGGCGGGCTGGGCCGGCCGCTTGAATAGCGACGACTGGCCGAAGCTCTCGACCTGGTCGGGCGGCATGGTTGAGGGGATGAGGGGGGTCCAGATGGGGCCGGGTGCGACCGCATTGACACGCACGCCCTTTTCGATGGCAATCTTGGACAGCCCTTTGGTGAAGTTGGCGATGGCGGCCTTGGTTGACGCATAGGCGAGCAGGCTGCCCTCGGGAGTGTAGGCCTCGATGGAGGTGGTGTTGATGATGCTGCCGCCGGGCTTCATATGGGCCAGCGCGGCCTGGCTCAGGTAAAAGGTAGCGAAGACGTTGGTCCGGTAAGTGCGATCGAATTCTTCAGCAGAGAACTCTTCTATCTTTTTGTGCACGCGCTGAAAGGCGGCGTTGTTGACGAGAATGTCCAGCTTCCCGAATTCGCTGACGGCGTCTTCGATCAGCTTGCGGCAGGTGTCCTGATCGCGAATGTCGCCGGCAGTGCTCAGGCCTTTGCGTCCGGCGGCTTTGATGTGGCGTAAGGTCTCGCGGGCATCGTCTTCTTCTTCAGGCAGATGAACGATGCTGACGTCGGCGCCCTCTTTGGCGAAGGCTATGGCGACGGCGCGACCGATGCCGCTGTCTCCACCGGTGATGAGGGCAGCCTTGCCCTTAAGGCGGCCGTGACCCTGGTAGGATTCTTCGCCGTGGTCGGCGCGGGGTTGAAGCTCCGCGTCGGTCCCCGGCCAGGATTGTTGTTGGGCTTTCGGTGGACTTTCGAGGGTAGTGGTGTTGGCACTCATGGCATAGCTCCTGCGGGATAGGCCCTGCAATTATCGGATAGAGAGGGCAGGGAATCGGTTGCATTCGCACTCGAAGTCAGTTTCGAGTTCCAGGCCAGGTCGCCTGGGTAGTGGAGCGGACAGACGATGACGAGATGCTTAGCATCGCCATCGCGGCAAGACAGACTATTCCCGAATAAAACTGACTGCGAATAAGGGAATAAGCCTTGAAGCCGTGGGTGACAGCGCGAAAAGCCAATGGATAGAGATTGAGGACGTAGATAGCAGCCAGCATGGCAAAAGATATAGCAGTTGCGCGAACGCGATGGGAGTGACCAGGAAAAAAGGCCTTGGAGGGGCCACGTATGGCGGTTGTGCTGATGACCAGTGCATCGAGCAGCAACATCATGGGAATTATGAGGACGATGTAGTAGTGGGTCCAGGCGATGGGAGTGAAAATGGTTGCGCCGACCATGGCGAGCGCCGCGCCGCAGGGTGGGCTGGGTAGATTGCGCGCGGCAAATTTGCGGTCGAGCAAGCCTCCTGTAATGGACGCGAGGATACAGAACAGCGTGGAGACCGCCTTCACAAAGGATGGGAGCGGGAAGATGCGCCACTCCCACAGTTCCGCAGCAGGATGCCTTGGCGCCATCCACCAGGCGGCCAGGGACTGATTGTTGAAGGAGACGAGGAGAACATTCGAGACTTCGGAAAGCTCGCGAAGATAGGCCAGCATCAATGCGGGGCCGACCGCAAGGGTGGAGCCCGCAGCGAGCAGGAGGGAGGAGGCGACGAAGCTGAGGGACGCCTTGTAGCGCCGGGTCAGCAGCCAGTAGATCAAGAGGAAGCCGGGCGTGATTTTAACGGCCGCGCGGCAAGAGCCAGACAAATCCCGGCGGGCATTTCGCGGTCCCGTTCTGCGAGCACGAGGGCGAGTACCGTCAGGAAGACGAACAGGATGTGGGTCTGGGTGAGAAAGACTGCGTATTTGAATGGTTCCGATAGCATGAGGGCGGCGTAGATCAGGGCTGTCCAGGCGGGATGGAAGAGGGAGGGCGTCCAGTAACGTGAAACGAGCCAGATGACGCCTGACGTTGCGAGCATGATCAAGACCAGGAACAACTGGCAAAAGCGGCGGAAGTTCGTATGGGCGCAGACAGGGCGCAGGACGTAGGCCCACAGCGGAGTCTGCACATAGGGGTGCAGCAGGCCGAGCGGAGAGAAGCCGGCCTGGCGCGCGATGCTGGTCCAGACCGGATCTTCGACGGTGCGGAAGATCTCCGGATCGTGGCTATAGAGGTGAGCGCCTCCACCGGCCGCGAGTACGCGGCAGCCGACGTAAGAGGAGGACAGGTCTTCGCCAACTACGTGACGACCACGAAAGACGCCGATACACGTGAAGAGCATAAGGACGAGGGCAATCTGGAGTTCACGGTTGCGGATCATTTGGCTCCAATGTGTGCCGGGGGATTTTCGGCGGAATATGCCGATGGTTGGCTGTGTTCGACAGATCAGGGTCTGGATTCAAGACCGGGGCGTTGTATTCAGCAGGTAGATCTCCGAACCCTTGACCGCCGTGTCGTAGCACTTGAGAGGCGAGGTCGCGGGACCTGCGATGGCTTTGCCGGTTGCGATGTCAAACTGCGATCCGTGCCAGGGGCACTGGACGGTTGTGCCGACGAGGGCGCCGTCGCAGAGAGGGCCACCTTCGTGAGTGCATTGGTCCGAGAAGGCGTAGAGTTTGCCATTGGAGCGGCCTACTACTACGCGTTCGGCGGACTGCTTCAGGTGGACCAGCATCATCTGACCGTCGCTTATTTCTGATTGCTTGCAGATGGGCGTTTCGAAGTCCGCGATGCTGTGTTCGAGCATGGGGCGGCCGCCGGGGAATCGGCGGAAGACTCCGATCTGGAGTTCGTAGGAGAGCGTGCCTCCCAGCCAGCCGGAGACGCCGAGCAGTGCGATACCGAGCGTCGAGAGGACGAGCGTCATCAGCGACGGCGCGTGGTCGAATCCGCGACGGTAATACGCAATGAAGGCAAAGACCAGCAGGGCCGCGGTGTTGAGGATGCCGTGGACCGCGCCCTTGCGCTTTCCGCTGGAGTTTGAAGGGATGACGCTGACCCAGTCGATGACGCCTGGAATGGCGGCGAGGAGCGCACCGATGGAGCCGCCGACGGCAAGGTAGTAGCCGGCGTTGGCGAAATTCCAGTTTTTGAGCGTGGCTGCGAGGATGTCAAAGACCCAGCTTGCAGTCCACATGCCGATTGGCAACGCGATAAGGATCGGATGAATCGGGTGTGAGACTAGACGGGCCCGCGAACGCATGGGTGCTCCTTGATTTCAAGGAGTGGGATGCGTTGGAAGGTTGGTGGATGTCTGGGTGGGTTGTTTGCGTAATGACCCACCGTCCCCAGATGGGTGAGTGAATCCGTACCCCGTGCTCTGATCATTCCGCCCCAACATCCGCAGTGAGCGCGGGTATGTTGGGGCGCGGGCGTCTTGTTCGCATCGAGAAACCGCGTCTTCCAGTGCGGAGAGATGGGCGCGCAGGCATTGGATCGCTTTGATGGCGGGACCTATCCCGTCCCACACATCCCGCAAGGGCGCGGCTATGAATAGGGCACCTCATCGTTTGTCGCATTTCGGGAAACGGATTATTTGGTGGCTTGTTCGTAGCGCTTGTTGATTTCGTCCCAGTTGACGGTGTTCCACCAGGCGGCGAGGTATTCGGGGCGTCGGTTGTTGTATTTGAGGTAGTAGGCGTGCTCCCAGACGTCGTTGCCGAGGATGGGGTAGAGGCCTTGGCTGATGGGGTTGTCCTGGTTGGGAGTGGTGACGATTTTGAGCTTTCCGCCCTCAGACACGAGCCAGCCCCAGCCTGAGCCGAATTGTTTTGCGGTGGTCTCGTTGAAGAGCTTTTTGAAGTCTTCGAAAGAGGCGAAGTCTTTGGTGATGGCATCGCCGACGGGGCCGGTGGGTTCGCCGCCGCCGCCGGGCTTCATGATGGCCCAGAACATTGTGTGATTCACGTGTCCGCCGCCGTTGTTGCGCACCACGGCCTGGATGTCAGAAGGGATGCTGGATAGATTTTTCAGTAGATCTTCGGGGGCATGGGTGGCGAGCTCGGGATGTTTTTCGATAGCGCCGTTAAGGTTTGTGACGTAAGTGGCGTGGTGCTTGTCGTGATGAAGTTTCATGGTCGCTTCGTCGATGAAGGGTTCAAGGGCGGCGTAATCGTAGGGAAGCGGCGGTAGTTGATGGGCCACGTTATTTTCTCCTGGTCTAGTCTGGCCCGGCTGTCGGGCGTCTGGCGCTTTGATAGTTCAGGCTGGCGGAGAACTTCCGTCCCCACACCCTGAGTAGACGCATGGCGAGTTGCCGATGCCAATGCGTCTTTGATCATATATGGATGCGGGCAGACGCCGGGGGATGCGGAAGGCCCCCGGAATCCTTGTGGGAATCCTTGGGAGCTATCTGAGCGTCTGTTCAGTAGCACTTGCGTAATGAACGATAATTCAACGAAGCTGCAACACTGTTGGCCTTTACAAAACGCGCGATGAGGATTTAGATCGCGAGAGACTTGCCTGCCTTTGGACTCTAATCCTACAGATCGCGCGCGTATCAGCCGCCGGCAAATGCTGCGTCAAGCTGGAGTTTCGGGCCTCATGGCACTGGGTGCGCCGGGGCTGCTGATGGGGCAGAACCAGGCGCAGGCTCCGGCGGTGAAGCCCGGCCAGGAGCCGCAGACCGAGGCCCAGGCAGCGACGAGTTACGAGCACCCGCCGGGTGTGTTTATCAACCGGCCCCTTACTCAGGTTTCAAAAGCTGCTGACGCGCTTCTGGACGATCTTGAAGGTCGCGGCTGCGATTATTTCTACAACGAGGCCAGCCCTAAGACGGGGCTGGTGCGCGATCGAGCCCCGGCGGTGGGCCGTTCGGTGAGCCGAGTGGCTAGCATCGCTGCGACTGGGTTTGGGCTGAGCGCCCTGTGCATCGCCGCCAAACGGAACTACCTGCGACCGATCGATTGCGAACAGCGTGTTGAAAAGACATTGGCTTTTCTGCTTGAGGACTGTCCGCACGAGCATGGGTTTCTGTATCACTTCATCGACATTGAGAGCGGGCAGCGGATGTTCAACTGCGAGCTATCGTCGATCGATACGGCGATGCTGCTTTGCGGGGTGTTGCATTGCCGGGAATATTTCAGCGGCAACGCGCGGATCGCGGCGCTGGCCACCACGTTTTACCGGCGCATCGACTGGCAGTGGATGTTAAACGCGGGGCCGACGCTCTCGATGGGATGGCTGCCGGACCAGGGCTTCCTGCAGCATCGCTGGGACATTTATGCCGAACTGATGACGATGTATCTGCTGGCGATTGGATCGCCAACTCATGCCATCGATGCGAAGACTTGGGACGCGCTGCAGCGGCCGCTGGTGCAGTTCGGCGGGATCGAATATATCAGCGGTGTTGCGCCGCTATTTATTCATCAATATGCGCATGCGTGGTGCGACTATCGCGATTTGCGCGACCGACATGCTAATTACTTTACGAATTCGATTGCAGCGACGCGGACGCATCAACTTTGGTGCATGACGCTGGGGCAGAAGTATCCGTGGATCGATCAGGATATGTGGGGAATTACGGCTTCGGACTCGCGGGAGGGCTATCGCGTTTGGGGCGGCCCTCCGGCCATGGGTGAACTGGACGGGACGGTGGTGCCTTGCGCGGCTGCGGGATCGCTGCCGTTTTTGCCGGCGGAATGTTCGCATGTGTTGTTGAGTATTCGTCAGAAGATGGGACCGAAGGTCTGGACGCGATATGGATTTGCGGATGCGTTTCATCCCAAAAGCGGGTGGATTGCGGAAGACATTCTTGGGATTGACCAGGGGATTAGTGTTTTGATGGCGGAGAATTTGCGGGGCGGATTTGTCTGGGAGTATTTCATGAAAAACCGCGAGATAGGTCATGCCATGCGCGAAGTCGCCTTCCACTCCGACCCCGATGCTAACACTCAGGTTTTATAGCAGGCAGCGGCCAGGTCGCTCTTGACTGGGTGCGGCGAATCGTGGCTTCGCCTTTCTTTGACGCGTGTTTGGGCGGTTGCTAGCATCGAGTGTGGCGCGTCGATTCTTGTCACTCGGGATTGAATGCCTCAAGCGTCCCCGTCGTCTAGCCGGCCCAGGACATTGCCCTTTCACGGCGAAAACATCGGTTCAAATCCGGTCGGGGACGCCAGATGGTTTTGTGCCGACGTTACGAGCGGCGATTCGCGATTTTTCCAGATTGAGAAAGGCGCGCATGGTAAGCTCGTCGGATTCGCTAGAGTGGAGGCTGTCGACTAAAGAGGCGCGTGTGCTTGGTTCGCTGATTGAGAAGGCGATCAGCACCCCGGAGTACTACCCGCTGTCGATCAATGCGCTGGTGAATGCTTGTAATCAGAAGTCCAATCGCGATCCTTTTCTCAATCTTCCTGAGGACGAAGTGCGCCAGGCGCTGCACACTCTGGGCGATAAGGGGCTCGTGAATGTTGCGCCGTCCGGTGGGCGTGTCGCGAAGTATGAGCACCGTCTGCCTGAGGTCCTAAACCTGGGCCGTCGCGAAGAGGCGTTGCTCTGCGTTCTGCTGCTGCGAGGAGCGCAGACACCGGGCGAACTGCGCAGCCGGTCTGAGCGCCTCTTCGCGTTTGAAGATGTGGGGGACGTACAGTCGGGGCTCGAGCGTCTGATGCGCCGTGAGCCGGCGCTGGTGGCTGTGCTGGCGCGGCAGCCGGGCATGAAGGAGGCGCGCTATGTCCATCTGTTCTCTGCTGAGCCGGTGGTCGAACATGGCGCCGTCAGTGTCGCTCGAACTGTGCCTGAGTCTTCCACCTCCGCGCCGGAAAACGGCAGCGTAGAGTCTTTGGCGGCGCAGGTGGAGGCTTTGCGAGGCGAAGTGGAGGAACTTCGCCAACAGCTCAACGAGCTCTCGATGAAGCTGAGTACGCTTGATGCCGCCACTGGCCAGGGGAATAATTCGCTGTAAATGCCTGGTGAGCCGTTAGCGGAAAGTTATCCATAAGCGCTACTAATTTGTAACGGCTATGGTTGCAAATTTCAAGTCTTCGGCTTTGCTGCTTATGGATTTTCGGCCCCGGTATCAAAACGCTTAATTGTCCGGATTAATTTGTTTAATACGGGCCGTTTGTAGATTGTCTCCAATCAAGCCTGTGATAAACCCTAAGCACTGACCCACGAAAGTTAATTTTTGCTTTGCCGAATTGCTCGATGGCGTCATGACACCACCTCTGCATCTCGCATGCGTAGCTCTGTGTGCGCAACACCTTTGGAACTCTTAGGAGGCAAGAAAGAATGTCGTTACTCAAAAAGTGTGCAATGTTTACGGCGCTCAATTCGTTCGCGCTTATAGCTGCTTTTCCGCAGACCACCCCACCTCCGCCTAGTGTTTCGCCCTCGCCGGCTCCGGTGGCGGCCGATCAGACTTCACCCGCCGCTGCTCCGGCTCCGGCAACTCCAGCGGCCCCGGCTGCTCCTGCAGCCGCGCCGACATGGAGCATTGGCCCTCTGGACATCAGTGGGACCATTGACGGCTACTTCACCTACAACTCCAATCATCCGAATGCGCCGAATGCCTTCAATGGTCTATACAACTTCAATGACAAGGCGGATTCGTTCGACTTGAGCATGGCCAAATTGACCTTCAACCACGACCCCGACCCGGTCGGCGCACATCTTGACATTGGTTTTGGGCGGACTTTTCACGACCTTCACTTCGGTGACCCGGCCGACGATACGGCGGAGAAGTATATTGAGCAGGCTTTCGTGAGCTTCAAACCGGCTAAGGCTAAGGGCCTCGAAGCAGACTTTGGGCAGTTCGTTACGTCAGCCGGCGCAGAAGTTATCGAGGCGAAGGACAACTGGAACTATTCGCGCTCGCTGCTGTTCACGAACGCCATTCCTTACTACCACTTCGGTCTGCGAACGACGATGCCGCTGAGCAAGACTTTCACGGCTGGCTTTCAACTGGTGAATGGCTGGAACAATATCGAGGACAACAACAGCGGGAAGACGATGGGTTTCACCGGAGCTTTAGTGAAGCCGAAGTACAGTCTGTTTGGCAACTACTACACCGGGCCTGAGAACGCGAGCACCAACGTTGGCTGGAGGAACTTGTTCGATACCACGATTCTGTTGACCCCTCCAGGCAAGCTGAATGCTTATATCAACTACGATTACGGCCAGAACCGTAACGCTGCCATATCCGGGGGAATTACGGGCGGCGCCATTCCTGGCGGCTTCCGGCCCGGTGCTCTTCGCTTTGGGTCTCTCTCCGGCTTCAATCCGGCGCTGTTCACGCTCGCTCCCAGGTTCAAGGCGTCTGACGTGACCTACAGCGCAACTGACCTGACTCGCTGGCAGGGCATAGCGATGGCGCTTCACTATCAGGCGACCGGCAAGGTCGCGTTCTCGCCGCGCGGCGAGTACTACACCACGAACACAGGGCCGTCTGAACTGTCCGTTGGCGAGATTACCCTCACGGGCGAGTACAAGATGGTCGAGGGCGCGTTGTTTCGAGTGGAGTACCGTGGAGACTTTGCAGACGGGCCCGTATTCTTCAAGGGCACAACTGGATTCTCAAAGCAGCAAAACACTCTTACCTTCGCGTTTATTGGCTTCTACGGACCTAAGCGCTAACAAGTAACGCAATGCAAAGGCCGCTGCCCAATCAGGCAGCGGCCTTTTTCTTTTGCAGTATTTCAGGGAGCAGCTGCGTCAGGAAGTAGTCGAGCTAGAGCCTGGCTGCGGAGAGACCAGTCAACGCGGCTGTCTCGGCGTTGCGCGCGAGGTATCGGTCGACTGAGGCTGCGGCCTTGCGGCCCTCTGAGATGGCCCAGACAACGAGGGATTGGCCACGCCGCATGTCGCCTGCCGCGAAGACGCCCTCTACCGAGGTCATGTAGTTTTCATCGGTGGCTACGTTGCCGCGGGGATCGACAACGAGGCCTAGCTGCTCGATCATTCCGTTTCTCACAGGGCCAAGGAAGCCCATCGCGATCAGGACGAGGTCGGCGTCGAGGGTGAATTCGCTGCCGGCCTGAGGGTCGAACTTAGGCGGCGGCCCGACGCGGACCCCATGAAGTTGCTTCACGTTGCCTTGCTCGTCTCCGGTGAACTTGGTGGTGGCGAGGCTCCAGTCTCGGAGGCCGCCCTCTTCATGGGCGCTTTCGGTGCGCATCTGTAGCGGCCAGAGTGGCCACGGGGTCTGCGGCGCGCGTTCGCCGGGGGGCTGAGGCATGATTTCAAATTGCCGTACTGACCTCGCCTTCTGACGATGGCTGGTGCCGAGGCAGTCTGCGCCGGTGTCCCCACCGCCGATGATGACTACGTGCTTGCCGGTCGCGAGGATCGCACCTTCATCGGGCACGGTGTCGCCAACGCTGCGACGATTCTGCTGAGGCAGGAACTCCATCGCGTAGTGGATGCCTTTGAGCTCGCGTCCGGGGACGGGAAGGTTGCGCGGCTGCTCGGCGCCGCCGGTGAGCACGATGGCGTCGTATTGCTTGCGAAGATCTTCGACAGAGACGTTGTGACCGACGTGTGCGTTGGTGACGAACTCAACGCCTTCGGCGGCCATCTGCTCGAGGCGGCGATCGACGATATGTTTTTCAAGTTTGAAATTGGGTATGCCGTAACGGAGGAGGCCACCGATGCGGTCGGCTTTTTCGTAGAGGGTGACGAGGTGACCGGCGCGGCATAGCTGCTGCGAGGCGGCGAGGCCGGCCGGGCCAGAGCCCACCACCGCGACGCGCTTGCCGGTGCGGTGCTCCGGCATTTCGGGATGGACCCAGCCCTCGTCGAAGCCGCGCTCAATGATGCTTTTCTCAATCTGCTTGATGGTGACCGCAGGCTTGTTGATGCCCAGGACGCAGGCGGCCTCGCAGGGCGCGGGGCAGATGCGACCGGTGAATTCGGGGAAGTTGTTGGTGGCGTGCAGACGGCGTAGCGCGTCCTTGTAGCGGCCGTGGTAGACAAGGTCGTTCCAGTCAGGGATGAGGTTGTTGACGGGGCAGCCCGTGTGGCAGAAGGGGACGCCGCAATCCATGCAGCGAGCGCCTTGAGTTTGAAGCTTGTCTTCGGGAAAGTCCTGGTAAATCTCGAACCAGTCATTAACGCGTTGTTCGACGGGACGCCGTTGTGGCAGCTCGCGCGGGTACTCCATGAATCCGGTTTCTTTACCCATGCTGCACCTGGCCCACTGCGCTTGGCACGGGGAGGTGTGCGGCGGCGATTTGTTGCAGTGTCAGGGGAGCGGCCGGGGCGTAGGACGACTCTCCGGCTGACTCCCCCGCGCGGGTCACGCCGAGGACACGTTTGTATTCATGGGGAAAGACTTTGATGAATCGCGGCAGGACTGTTTCCCAGTTGTCGAGGATCCACGCGGCGCGCGGGCTGGCTGTCAGTTGAAGATGCCGGGTAATGTATCCGTGGACGAGTCCTATGTCTTCGGGGCTGGCGAGTTTTTCAAGGTCGACGGACGCCGGGTTACATTGCTTCTCGGTGAACTCGCCGGATTCATCGAGTACGTAGGCAATGCCGCCGCTCATGCCGGCTGCGAAATTCCTGCCGCACGAACCGAGGACTATGACGAGCCCGTTGGTCATGTATTCGCAGCCGTGGTCGCCGACGCCCTCGACAATGGCGGTTGCGCCCGAGTTGCGGACTGCGAAGCGCTCCCCGGCCATACCGTTTAGAAACATTTCGCCGCTGGTCGCGCCATACAGGACGACGTTGCCGACGAGGATGCTCTTCTCTGGCAGGAAGCCGGAGTTGCGCGGCGGGTAGACCACGATGCGACCGCCGGAGAGGCCCTTGCCGACGTAGTCGTTGGCCTCTCCCTCAAGGGTCAGTGTCATGCCGCGCGGTACGAATGCTCCGAAGCTTTGGCCGGCTGAGCCGGAAAATTTGTAGCGAATGGTTTCGTCGGGGAGGCCGGCCGAGCCGTAACGACGCGCGATTTCGCCGCCCAGCATCGCGCCGACCGTGCGGTGTACGTTGCGGATGGCGAAGGCGCCCTCGACCGGCATCTTGTTTTCCAACGCGCCGTTGGCCATCGCGAGCAGTTGATGATCGAGCGCCGAATCGAGGCCGTGGTCCTGCCCCTGCACGCAGTGACGCGCGACGCGAGAGGGAAGGGCCGGGCTGTAGAGGATTGAGGAAAGGTCGAGGCCGCTGGCCTTCCAGTGGTCAATGGCCGGCTGCGACTCGAGCATATCGGCACGGCCTACCATTTCGTCTACAGTCTTGAATCCGAGTTCGGCCATGAGCTCGCGGACCTGTTCGGCGATGAAGAAAAAGAAATTGATAACGTGTTCAGGCTGACCTTTGAATTGCTTGCGGAGCTCGGGGTCCTGGGTCGCGATGCCTACCGGGCAGGTGTTCAGGTGACATTTGCGGATCATGATGCAGCCCATGGTGATGAGCGGCGTGGTGGCGAATCCGAATTCTTCCGCGCCGAGCAGAGCTGCCATCACGACGTCGCGCCCGGTCTGCAACTTGCCGTCCGTTTGCACGCGGATGCGGCTGCGCAGGTCGTTGAGCAGCAGCACCTGCTGAGTTTCGGCGAGTCCAAGCTCCCAGGGAATGCCCGCGTGCTTGATGGAGCTTAGTGGGGCAGCGCCGGTGCCGCCGCTGTCTCCGCTAATGAGCACGACGTCGGCGTGCGCCTTCGATACGCCGGCGGCGACGGTGCCGACGCCGACCTCGGCGACAAGTTTGACTGCAATGCGCGCGCGCGGATTTACATTTTTGAGATCGAAGATCAACTGCGCGAGGTCTTCGATGGAATAGATGTCGTGATGCGGCGGCGGTGAGATGAGGCCCACTCCGGCGATAGAGTGGCGGGTGCGGGCGATAACTTCATCGACCTTGTGGCCGGGGAGCTGACCCCCCTCGCCGGGCTTCGCGCCCTGGGCCATTTTGATTTGCAATTCATCGGCGTTGATGAGGTAGTTGGTGGTCACTCCGAAGCGGCCGGAGGCAATTTGCTTGACGGCGCTGCGTCGCAGATCGCCGTTTGCGTCGCGCGTGAAGCGCTCTTCGTCTTCGCCGCCCTCGCCGGTGTTGGACTTGCCGCCGATGCGGTTCATGGCGATGGCGAGTGTCTCGTGGGCCTCTTTGCTGATGGAGCCGTAGGACATCGCGCCGGTGGTGAACCGCTTCACGATCTCTTTGGCGGGCTCGACTTCTTCGATCGCGACCGGGGCCTTTGCCTTTTTGAATTGCATGAGGCCGCGCAGGGTGCAGCGGACGCGGCTCTGGTCGTTGACCAGGTCGGTGTACTCCTTGAACGTGGCGGGGTTGTTGGAGCGCACCGAGTGCTGAAGCTTGCTGATCGTCAGCGGGTTGAGCAGGTGATATTCGCCATCGGTGCGGAACTGGTATGCGCCGCCGACGGACAGAGTCGTTTCCGATTCGGTTGCCGGGCGGAAAGCGTATTCGTGCTTTAGCTGCGCTTCGCGCGCGATCACGGCGAGGCCGATGCCCTCGATACGCGATGCGGTGCCGGTGAAGTAGTTGTCGATGATCTCTTTGTTCAGACCGATGGCCTCGAAGACCTGCGCGCCGCGATAGCTTTGCAAGGTCGAGATACCCATCTTCGAAAAGGTTTTGAGCAGGCCCTTGTTGATGGCCTTGAAGAAATTTTTACCGGCGATTTCCGGAGTGATGCCGCTGGGCAGGTAGCCGCGTCGCGCCTGGTTGCGCAGCGATTCGATAGCAAGGTAAGGATTGACCGCACTCGCGCCATAACCGATGAGGAGTGCGAAGTGCATGACTTCGCGAGGCTCGCCGGACTCGATGATGAGTGCGACCTGGGTGCGGGTCTCTTCGCGGACGAGGAGGTTGTGGACTGCGGCCAGCGCGAGCAGGCTCGGGATCGGCGCGTAGTGCGCGTCCACTCCGCGATCGGAGAGGATGAGTAGCGTGTAGCCGGATCGAACCGCTAAGGAAGCGCGTTGGCACAGTTCGTCGAGGCCGCGCTTCAGGCCTGCTTCGCCATCGGCGGCGCGGAAGAGCGCAGGCAGAGTCGTCGCGAGCAGATCTCCTGTCGAGACGCGGCGCAGCTTTTCAAGGTCGCGGTTGCTCAGGATCGGGGTCGGCAGGCAGAGGGTCTGGCAGTTAAGAGGGGTCTCTTCGAGGATGTTGCGCTCGGTGCCGATGTAACTGATCAGCGACATCACCAGTTCTTCGCGGATGGGATCGATGGGCGGATTTGTGACCTGCGCGAACAGCTGCTTAAAGTAGTTAAACAGCATCTGCGGGCGGTCAGAGAGACAGGCGAGGGGTGTGTCGGTGCCCATGGAGCCGATCGGTTCTTCGCCCTTGGCTGCCATTGGCCCGAGGATCATCTTGAGGTCTTCTTCGGAATAACCGAAGGCCCTTTGCCTGCGAAGAATTGTGTCGTGGTCGGAGCCGTGGACGCGGGTCGGCTCCGCAACCTGGTCGAGGGAGATTTGGTTTTCCTTGAGCCATTGTCCGTAGGGCTGGCGGGAGGAGAGGGTCTGTTTGATTTCGCTGTCGGGAATGATGCGGCCCGCGACAGTGTCGACAAGAAACATTTTGCCGGGCTGCAAGCGGCCTTTTTTCTTTACATTTTCCGAGGGGACATCGAGCACGCCGGCCTCTGAGGCCACGACAACCATGTCGTCGTTGGTGACAAGGTAGCGGCCAGGGCGCAGTCCGTTGCGGTCGAGGGTCGCGCCGATCACGCGGCCGTCGGTGAAGGCGATTGCGGCGGGGCCATCCCATGGCTCCATAAGCGATGCGTGGTACTCGTAGAAGGCGCGCTTCTCCGGCTCCATGTGAGGATTGCCCGACCATGCCTCGGGGATGAGCATGGACATGACGTGCGGCAGGGAGCGGCCTGCCTGGAAGAGCAGTTCGACCGCATTATCAAACGCGGCGGAGTCGCTGCCGCTGGGCTCGATGATGGGGAAGAGCTTCTTGATATCGTCACCGAACAGGGGTGACTCGATGATGGACTGGCGGGCGCGCATCCAGTTGATGTTGCCCCGCACGGTATTAATCTCGCCGTTATGGGCGATGTAGTGGTAGGGGTGAGCGCGGGGCCAGCTCGGAAACGTATTCGTCGAAAAGCGCTGATGCACAAGGCAGAGTGCGCTGGCGACCTCGGGATCGGCGAGGTCGGTGTAGAAGTGGGCGATCTGTGGGGCGAGCAGCAGGCCCTTATAGATGATGGTGCGCGACGAGAACGAGGGGATATAGAACATTTCCTTGTTCTCGATTTCCTCGGTGGCTGCGATTTCGGCTTCGGTGCGCTTCCTGACGACGTAGAGTTTGCGCTCGAATACGTCTTCAGTCATGCCGTCGGGGCGCGCAACGAAGATCTGTTCTATATATGGTTGCGAAGCGCGCGCGTCTCGCCCAATCGCATTGCCCTCGACTGGCAGGTCACGCCAGCCCAGGGTGGTGAGGCCCTCTTCGACGAGAATGCGCTCGAAGATGCCCTCGCACTGCAAACGTTCCTGCTTTTCAACAGGCAGGAACACCATGCCGGCGGCGTAGGCCCCGGGCTCGGGCAGGGTGATGCCGAGAGTCTTGCATTCGCGAACGAAAAAGCTATGCGGAATCTGGATGAGGAGGCCAGCGCCGTCGCCGGTCTCGGGGTCGCAGCCGGACGCGCCGCGATGGGTGAGGTTTATTAAGACCTCAATTCCTTTGAGGATGATGTCATGACTTTTCTCGCCCCGGATATTGGCGACGAAGCCCATGCCGCAGGCGTCGTGCTCATTCAGCGGGTCGTAGAGCCCCTGCGCCGGGGGGAGGCCGGCAATTCGAATTTGTTGACTCATAGTTTCCCTCTAAGCTGGAAATTTCCCCCGAGACTGCCGGGGCTTGCCTGGTGTCCGCGCTTGCCCCAAGGGGTGAAAAGGGAGATGCGTTGACGGGCTGGTTACTTGACAGCCTTCTATGGATTCTGATCTAGCGTGAGACTCTAAATATAGCGAAAACCCGGTCACGTAGGAAATCTTTCTTCTTCAAGGCTGCATGAATCGTGGCCGATGCTGGGGGAGTGTGCAGAGATCGAGGCGTCCGGGCATCTGTTAGCCTCGGACTTTCGCTGTTCAAGGAGTAGGAGTATCGATGCGTCGAGACAGGGTGGGAATGGGGATGGTGAGATTGAGCGGGTTGAAATTTCCGGGGCGCTCGGTCGCGTGCGGGTTATTTGCGGCTGGGATGCTGGCTTGTTCGGTGATCGCGGGCGCTCAGGTCGATGAGCAGACGCGCCAGCTATCGCGAGACATCTTCAAGCAACTGATTGAGATTAACAGCACCGATTCCGTGGGCAGCACCACCCTTTGCGCGGAGGCGATGGCGAAGAGGCTGCGTGATGCCGGCTTTCCGGCAGCGGATGTGGTGGTGCTGGGGCCAAATGCGCGCAAAGGAAATATGGTGGCGCGGCTGAGGGGTACGGGGGCTCACAGGCCGGTGCTCCTGATAGGCCACATCGATGTGGTTGAGGCGCGGCGCGTAGACTGGACGACTGATCCGTTCCAGTTCGTGGAGAAGGACGGCTACTACTACGGGCGCGGCACGCAGGACATGAAGGACGGCGACGCGATCATGGTCACGACCCTGATTCGCATGTTTCGCGAGGGGTTTAAGCCGGACCGCGATATTATCCTCGCGCTCACGGCCGACGAAGAGGGCGGTAAATCGAACGGCATTGATTGGCTGCTCAAGAACCACCGCGATCTGGTCGACGCTGAGTACGTGCTGAACCACGATGGCGGCGGCGTGGACACGCGCGATGGCAAGCCGCTCAGCGTGGACCTTGATGCCAGTGAAAAACTCTACGCAGATTATCAGTTGATGGTCACCAATCCCGGTGGGCATAGTTCGCTGCCCGTGCCGGATAATGCGATCTATCATCTTGCCGACGCACTCACGAAGCTACAGGCTTATACGTTTCCCTTTGAGCTGAACCCTGTGACCCGCGCGTATTTCAAGCGCATGAGTGAGCTGGAATCGGGGCAGCTGGCTGCGGACATGCGAGGGATTCTCGAGACGCCGCCCGATCAGGCGGCGATCGCGCGGCTGTCGGAGAAGCCTGGCAACAATGCCAGCATTCGTACGACTTGCGTTGCGACGCGGCTGCTCGCAGGGCACGCCAACAATGCACTACCGGCGATGGCGCAGGCTAACGTGAACTGCCGCATTCTTCCAGGGCACTCACGGGAGGAGGTGCGGCATCAGCTCATCGGCATTTTTAATGATCCCAAGGTTGTGGTTCGCTACGTCAGCGATGCGGGAGACATCTTTGATCAGGCTCC
>DASWUZ010000328.1:0-22356 GCA_036401395.1 Acidisarcina sp. | reverse complement strand
AACCGATGTAACTAATGAAGCAGATTTACGGGCAAGGTTAACTGCGATCTTCTCGACCCGGGCTGATCGAGTGATGTTTGTCAAAGGGGACAAAAGCCTTGACTTTGCCGAAGTAGCCCAGGTTATGGATGTTGGTCGCTCTGCGAACGTGGACCACATCGGACTCATCACCGGCGGACTATAAGCGCGATTGTGCATCAACCGAAATAGAACCAATCAAGTAGCGAGGACCTGATTTATGGCAATGGGAAGTGGTGGACCGGGTGGACTTTCTTCTGACATCAATGTCACGCCCCTGATCGACGTCTTGCTCGTGCTCCTGATTATCTTCATGGTGATCGTGCCGGTGACCCCGAAGGGTCTCGATGCGCTTGTTCCGCAGCCACCTAAGCACCCACAGAACGAGCCCGATGACAGCCGCACCATTGTGGTCTCAGTCATTCATCGGCCTGGTGGCGGGACGCCGGGCTATAAGATCAATCAGGATGACGTGGCCACCCAGGCAGACCTGCTTTCGCGTCTCACAACTATTTTTTCGACACGTGCCGAGCGTGTGATGTTTATCAAGGGCGACGACGATTTGAACTTCGTCGATGTGGCCCAGGTACTTGATATCGGTCATGCAGCTAACGTCGATCACATCGGGCTTATGACGCCTAAGATCCTCGCTGGCCAGTAAAGTTTAGACAGCGCGCACCAGACGAGTTTTTTTGGCTGCCCAAAACGGAATACAATCGCTACCGTCGATACGGCGTCGCGATAAGCGAAAAGAAAAACGCCGGGGCGGCCCTCGCGATGAAGGAGAAATAGAGCAGAATGAATCGACTTGCGCGTTTACCGGTGCTGTCAGCCCTCACCCTTTCGCTGCTGATTCCGATGACCGGCTGTAGACCGCTCGAGGCACGGGACCAACTGAACAAAGGCGTTCGTGCCTATAAAAACCAGAAGTTCGAAGATGCGATCAATCACTTCCAGCAGGCTGTAAACTTGGATCCCTCGCTTCCCATGGCCCGGCTGTATCTTGCGACTGCCTACGCGCAACAAGTGGTTCCCGGAGCCGATACCCCGGACAATCTGAAGAACGCGCAGATGGCCATCGCCGGTTTCCAAGAAGTGCTTGCCAAGGAACCTAAAGACCTGAGTAGTTTGAAGGGTATTGCGGTGATGTACTACAACACTAACCAGTACGACAAGGCTAAAGAGTGGCACAAGAAAGTTCTTGAGGTCGATCCCAAGGACGCGGAGGCCGCTTATTCGATTGGCCAGATCGATTGGGCCCAGGCAAATCGCAACGCGGTGAGCGATTTGAAGGCTGCGGGAATGCAGGACACCAGCGATGGCAACCCCAAGGCGCCTAAGGCCGTTTGTCAGAAGATCACTCAGGATAACTCAGGTCTCATAGCCGAGGGGCTGCAATATCTGGACCAGTCCATTCAGATTCGTCCGAACTACGACGATGCCATGGCCTATATCAACCTGATGTACCGCCGTAAGGCCGACCTTGAATGCGGCAATGACGCCGCACGTAAGGCTGACCTCGCTCAGGCAGACGACTGGCGCGAAAGGGCGATGGGGACTCGGAAGACTAACGAGGAGAAGAAGAACCAGGGTGGCGGCGGTATCGTCATGGACGCAGACGGAAACACCAAGTAATCCTGTAGCAAGTGTGCGAACGGAAATGGGACCAGCTTTAGCTGGTCCCATTTCTTTTGCTGCGGGAACAAGCCCGGCTATCCCGGCGGACGGGTTTGTGCACGGTCAGGGTTCCTCGTTGGCATGTTGACCTTCATGTGGTTTCAGTGTCCCACCCGCGCGCCCGGGCGGCCACTAGCCGCATTGTCTAAACTCGTGCACGCGACCATATCTGTACCAGGCCATCTCAGGCCTCAGTCTGAAGATATGCGCGGGGCGCTGTGCCAGAAGCGGGCACCGACAATCTTGTCAATAGGTGAAGCGCAAGGCAACTTGCCAAACCATTCAAGACAAGCGCTTTATCCGGCAAACCGCGTTGGCGTAGTGAAGCCACGAAACTGCTATTCTTGAAGTAGAGCAAAGAAAGACAGCCAACGGCAAAGCGCGCCACTGCGGAAAAAGCGCATTCCCTCGGAATCATCTGATATGCCATTCGAGTGACGGAATCCAACATCGCAGGATTGAGGGTGGTAGCGCCCTGCGTGTACTATCCGGGATCGCCCATGGAAAGTTCCATGCGGTCCAGGTCGAAGCTGCCGAGGTCCGGACTATTGATCCGCAGTATCGGGTGGTAGCGGCGAGGCAGGCTACATGAGGCGGCCGTCCTCATGAGCAACGATAGATCAGAGAAGATGGTCGCGTTCTGCATGTATTCCGCATCGATTGTGGTCTTGAGCGGCTTGATGGTTTTGGCGTAGTAGAACTCAAGCTCTGCCTGGGGCACGTCTCGCAGCATTTCCTCTTCACAGCGAAAGGCGAGGGTGGCGGCGCCCGTGATCCCGGGGCGGAATGGCATATGCATGCCCTCAAACTGCGGAAGCTTTGGCCGCGGGCCTACGAGGCTCATGTCCCCACGCAGGACATTGTAGAACTGCGGCATCTCATCGATCTTTAGCCGGCGCAGCACTCTGCCGATTGGGGTAATGCGAGGGTCTCCGCATTGGGTAAGCGCCGAGGCGCAATGCTGCGAGCCGGGCCGCATTGTCCGGAATTTATAGATAGTGAATAACTGGCCGAGCCGCCCTACGCGTCTCTGCCGGAAGAGTATTGGTCCCTCAGAACTAATCGCCACAAGCAGCGCAACGAGGAGGAACAGGGGAGACAAGAGGAACAGCGCGACAGCAGCTCCAACAATGTCCATAAGACGTTTGGCCGCTGAGACGCTCCATCTGCTCGTGGGGGCGGTTACAACCGGCTTGACCAACGTCAGGTGCGGCACGGGAACTGAATAATACTTTGGCCCCGGTCGCGAATTTTCGAGTACGGCGGAGTCGATATCATCGGAGCTTGCTGTATGAAGCGGCGACGCCTGTAAGGTCATTGTCGAATACCCGTTTTCCGCCTGTTAACGGCTCTAAGTTTCCAATTCACATGTGCTGGAACTTTGCCCGATCGCTGTGGCGCAACTCTGCTGCACAAAGTCCGGGCCTATTAGTTTTTGAATGATGCTCTTTCTGGAGTCTAGCTGGCGCGCAACCGGAAAACGGAGTGCTGCGTCAGCGCGAAGTTACTAAAGGTCAGTATCGAATCCAAATCTAGTCCTGATTCCCTCTTCGGCATAGCATCGGAAAACGTTAGCCGCAGATGCAGTTCCTTCATGGCAAGGAGAATATTTGGAATCGCTGGACCTATTCGACTGACCCACCGCCGGACTCAACCAATTCACGTTCCGTGGCAGGCGTTCTCTTCTTTCGGGCTTTCTTTACAGGTACTTGCACCGGAACTGGAAGCGGCTCGAGGGATGCGTCGTAGTACTGTAGACGCCCGCAACTCTCGCACGTCAGAAGCATTCCGCTCCTCACCTGGTTCCATACATGGGGTCTAAGATACATCTGGCAGGCGAGGCAGCGCTGACCCTGGACGCGGGTAAGTCCCGTCTTCCGGGAGGAAGACGCAATACGGTCATAATTGACCAGAATGCCGGGCTCTATTGCGCTGCGATGCTTGAGGCGCTCGGCATTGAGGATGTTGATCTGGGTCTGCTGTTCTTCCGCGACTCCTTTGGCATGGGTCTTTTCTCCCTCCACCAGCAAGGCCTGCGCCACTAATTCTTTTTCGAGTTCCTGGCGCTGTCGTTCGAGGTTGTCCGTCTTCTCCATACTGACGATGGTTGACTCTTCAAGCTTGCGAATCTCGGCCTCGACAAATTCCATCTCGTGCTGAAAGGCGCGATATTGTTCGTTGTTCTTGACGTCGTTGCTCTGCTCGCGATATTTGAGCAGCTTCTGCTGCAGGTCCTTCTGGTCGCTGTCCAGGCTGCGCCGCCGGGCCTCTTCGGTGGCAATGTCCTTCAGCACCCTCTGCATGGCCTGTTGCTGTTCCTGATGCTTTTCTTCGAGCCGGGCAAGTTGGGTGGGCAGGGAGGCGATCGACTCCCGAAGCTGAGAGATCTTTTGATCGACCTGTTGCACGCGAATTAGGTGGTCCAGTCCAGCATCCATTGGGTGTAGGTAAAGTTTACCATCGCACTGTTATTCAGCGTTCTTGTTGTTTGGATACGCCATTTCCACGAATGCTCCCGTGCGGGTTTGTCGGCAAATTTCCGTGATAAGCATGAATGAAACCTGGATCAAACTCCTTGTAGAGGAACTAACGTATTCAGAGCACTGCGTGCTATAGACTGCAAAGTCAGTGGAGACACCCTTGACCAAGAACAGGAAGAGCCGATTCGTCAGATCACTCCGCACGGACGGCTCCGGTGATTTCACCTGGCCGATGATTGTTGTGCTCTTTCTCGCTTCCGGTTTTTTGGCGCTAACAGCGCAAACGGCGCCACCCTTAAGTGTAGCGGCTATATACGGGCATGGAAGTCTGACCGGAAACCCACCCAGCGGCTTCGCGTGGGCCCCGGACTCAAGCAAGGCGCTTTACCGGTCAGACGATGGGGATCTGATGGCGGTCGACGCGACCGGCAAATCTACGATGCTCATCAGCCACACACGGCTGAATGTACTCACAAGTTCGCCAGCCAGCGAAAAGGACCGCGACCACCGCGCACGCTACGGCCAGCCGGACTATATCTGGGGTCCTGATTCGGACCACATCCTGCTCAACACCATGGGCGACCTGACACTCTACTCGCCTAAGACGAGCACCGGGCTCCAAATCGCGTCGACCGGCATGGGCAGCGGGGACGATCCGAAGTTTTCACCCAACGGCTCGTACGTCTCCTATATCCGAGACCACAATATCTATCTTCGCCGGTTGCGCGCGCAGGGTCAGGAAGTGCCTCTGTCCAAGGTAAAAGAGGGCATCCGGGATCTCTCGCCTGACCCCTCGCGGCTGGTGCTCAATGGCGAAGTGGATTGGGTCTACGAGGAGGAGCTCGCGGTGCACAGCAACTACTTCTGGTCGCCCGACTCCAGGCGCATTGCATACCTCCAGATGGATGAGAGCAACGTGCCTGAGTATCCGATTACGGATTGGATCCCGATTCATCCCAGCGTCGACAGGCAGCCCTATCCAGTGCCTGGTGATGCGAACCCAATCGTGAGGGTCGGGGTCGTGAGCGCCGACGGCGGCAAGACGAACTGGATCAAGCTGCCGTTCCAGAGTGGCAACGACTACATCCCTCGATTCGGATGGGTCAATCAAAAAATCTTGTGGATTGAAACGCTGAGCCGGGACCAGAAGCACCTCGATCTATATTTCGCCGATGTACAGAGCGGGATGACTCGCCTGGTGCTGTCTCGGATGGACGCGAAGTTTTTTGATGCGGATTACGATGTCGACTTCGCTTCATCAGAGTTTTTTCTGACGAGCTGGCAGGATGGACATACCCACATTTATCGATACAGCTTCAATCAATCGAATCCGATGTCTAGCGAGGCGCGGCTGGTAAAGCAATTGACCGCCGGCGACTATGATGTGTCCTCGATAGGTGCGATCGACGAGCCGGGAGGATCGATTTATTACCTTTCCAATGAAGACGACCCACTCGGGCAGCAGGCGTGGTCGGTACAGTTTGATGGGAAAGAAAAGCATCAGTTGACCCGAGACCCGGGCTTTCACGAGGCTAATTTTTCTGCCGAGGGCGGGCTCTATCTGGACACGGCATCGGACGCAGCGACGCCTCCCCAAGTGAGCTTCTGCCACAAACAAGATTGTCACGTGATCTGGAAGTCCACTCCGCTCGGCTTTAAATTGAGCCCAATTCAAAGATTGGAGCTGAAGAATGGGGACGGAGCTGGCCTGCTTTATGGGTCGTTGCTGCTGCCGCCCGGCGGGGCAACCATGGGGTCACGCAGCGTGCCGCTAATCGTGAATCCGTACGGTGGGCCGGGCGCTCAAGGAGTGAAGGATGAATGGGGCGGGCAGGGCAGGCTCTTTGACGAACTGCTGGCAGAGCGCGGCTACGCAGTTCTGCACGTGGACAATCGCGGGATGGCTGCGCGTGGCCGCGATTTCGCCCAGGCCGCGTATCGAAATTTTGGTCCGGTGCAGCTGTCAGACCAGCTGGCAGCGGTGGACCAGGTACTGGCCAAATATCCGCAGCTAGACAGCAAGCGGCTGGGCTGGTGGGGCTGGAGCTGGGGCGGGAGTTTCACTCTTTATGCGCTCACACACTCCGACCGATTTAGAGTTGGGATCGCAGGTGCGCCGGTCACAGACTGGCGCGACTATGACTCGATCTACACGGAGCGCTACCTCGGGCTTCCGCCTGAAAATGCCGAGGTGTATCACGATGAGTCGGCGGTGAATAGCGCCGCGAATCTGAAGGGGCATCTGCTGTTGTTGCACGGGACCGGCGACGACAATGTTCACCTGGAAAATTCCGTGCAGTTTATTCAGAAACTCATCGAGGCAGATATTCCCTATGACTTCCAGATTTATCCGCGCAAGACGCACTCCGTGCGCGGTGCGGACGTTCGCATGCACATGCATGCGCGCATGCTGGACTACTTTGATCAGTATCTGAAGCCAGTCACGCCTTGAGCGACTTCACTGGCACTCAAAGCCTTGCAAATTCGCAGCTGCCAAGGAGCTGCCCACTCAACGGCTGAATCCTTAGCCAACACTCGCAGCGTTTACTCCGGCTGGGCGACGATGCGCAGGTAGGGTTTTAGCGTTTTGAATCCCGCTGGGTATTTCAGCTTAGCTTCCTCGTCAGAAACGGCGCCGGAGATGATCACGTCCTCGCCGTTCTTCCAGTTTGCAGGGGTCGCGACCTTGTGCTTCGCGGTAAGTTGCATGGAATCGAGCACCCGGAGAACTTCTTCGAAGTTGCGACCCGTTGTCATGGGGTAGCTGAGCTGCAGCTTGATCTTCTTGTCGGGGCCGATTACAAACACAGTGCGGACAGTGGCGTTGGCTGCGGCGGTGCGCCCGTCCGATGTCTCGCCGGAGTCGGCAGGAAGCATGTTGTAGAGCTTCGCGATCTTCAACTCTGGGTCGCCGATCATGGGGTAGTTGACCTTGTGCCCCTGGGTCTCTTCAATGTCGAGGGCCCACTTACTGTGGCTGCTGACCGGGTCGACGCTGAGGCCGATGACCTTTGCGCCACGCTTGGCGAATTCGGATTCCAGACCGGCCAGTGTTCCCAGTTCTGTCGTGCAGACGGGAGTGAAGTCCTTGGGGTGCGAAAAGAGCACGGCCCAGTTGTCTCCGATCCACTCGTGAAAATGGATCGTGCCTTGCGTGGTGTCGGCAGTGAAGTCTGGTGCTTCGTCGTTGATGCGCAGTAGAGACATGCTCTTAATTGCTCCTAATAAATTTGAATGGAATGAGCCCGAAAATATCTTGAAGTGGCATTCATGAGTGTAAATGAGAGCACTTCCCAGTGGTAAGAAGGGGGGCCCGGGTAGCATTTCGGCCTACGCAGATCCTTCTCCTTCGCACGCTCAGGGTCATGGTGACAGGGTTGTTTGTGCTTGTTGTGTTCGTAGCCAATTCACCCGCCCTGAGTGGCGTACCACACATGTTGAGAGGCCGGATAAATAAAAGGCCCTTTTCTCCTCTGGAAGGGCCGTGCTAGCATTCCGGGCGGGAGGTGTTGCCGTGCCGGTCAGCAACGTATCGTCAGGCAGTCAGTCACCAAGCGGTGCTTCGGGCGGCAGCGCCGCAGCCAGCAGCACCCTCCAAGACCGAAGTGCAGATCGCAGGCTCCCGCAGACCGCATGCTGGGCGGCCGTTCTAGGCCTTCTGCTCATCATCGCCGGGGAACTTTTCTTCTCCGCCCGACAGGAGTCGCAGACGTTCGACGAATCCACGCACCTCTACGCTGGATTTGAATACTGGAAGCACGCTGACTTCGGCCGCAACCCGGAACATCCTCCACTCGCGAAATTGATAGCCGCGCTCCCTCTCTTACCCCTCCACCTCAAGGAGCCGGGGGCGTTGCCCATTCCCTATTTCAAGGCACTGGACTATGTGAACGGCACTCAGTTCCTTTATGGAGCCGATGCGGACGCTCTCCTGGCGCGCGGGCGAAGCATGATTGCGATCTTCAGCCTAGCTCTTGCCTTGTTCGTGTTTCTCGCCGGGCGAGAGATGTGGGGGGACCAGGTTGGCCTCCTCGCCTTGGTTCTGCTCGCGTTCGAACCGAACTTCCTTGCGAACGGCCCGCTTATAACAACGGATGTGCCTCTCACGTGCCTTTTCTTCCTCTCGGTCTACTTGTTTTATCGCTTTGTGCTGCGGCCATCTTTGCTGCGCCTGGCGCTTTGCTCACTGAGCACGGCACTGGCAGTCGTGACCAAGCATTCGGGTGTTCTCACGCTCGCAATCCTCGCGCTGCTGGCCTTGGCGGAGTTGTTGCGTGAGCAACGGCTTACCGGGCAGAAAAGGTCTTCTTGGAGTTCCCTCAGGAGCAGAGGAGCTATTCTTGCCGGCGCCTTTGTCACCATCGCACTAACCAGCTATGTTCTGCTCTGGGTATTTTATGGCTTTCGTTATGCCGCGCGGCCGGGTGCGCTACAGATAACGCCATCATTGAGCGGTTATGCGGCCGGTCTCACCAACTCAGCGGAAAGTGCCGTAATTCTCTTCTGCGCCCGCCACCATCTTTTCCCTGAGGCTTACCTTTACGGCTGGGTCGACATTCTGCTTATCCCGGGCTCGCGTGCGACCTTCCTCTTCGGCAAACTCTATGCACAGGGACGATGGTTCTTCTTCCCGGCGATGTTTCTGCTGAAGAGCACGATCACGCTGCTGCTGTTGCTGGCGCTCGCTCCGTTTGCAGGGCTATGGAACCGCAGTCGCGAAGTGGTGTTCCTTGCTGTGCCGGCGATGGCGTTTCTGCTCCTGGCCATCGCTTCTAAGCTGAACCTTGGAGTGCGCCACATCCTGCCTGTCTATCCGTTTTTCATTCTGCTGGCAGCTGCAGCAGGATGGGCCTTTGCACGCAGATCGCGCTGGTACGCCCTGGCACTAGCTGCCCTACTCGTATTTGCGGCGGGGTCATCGTTCCATGCCTTTCCCGATTATCTTGCGTACTCCAACGAGATTTTTGGGGGGCCGTCGAATACGTATCGTCTGGTCACGGACTCCAACTCAGACTGGGGTCAGGAGCTTAAGTGGACAAAGCGATATCTAGATCAGAATCACATCACGGATTGCTGGCTTGACTACTTCAATCCGTCTGTGAACCCAGTTTATTACGGCATACCCTGTAAGCCTCTGCCAAGCGCATGGGCGCTTATAGCGGGGCCGGCGCCGACTTTAGTGCCGCCTACCATTAGCGGCACGGTATTGCTTAGCGGAAGCGAAGTCGAGGGGCTGATGTGGGGACCGGACGGCCTCAATCCCTATGAACAGTTCAAGCATCTGCATCCGGACGCGCAGCCCGGTAACGTGATGATGGTATATCGCGGGACCTTCAACGTACCGTTGGCTGCTGCCTACGGGGACGCGAGCACAGCCCTGACGATGATGCGGATGGGCAGGATGCCGGAAGCTGTCGCAGCAGCCCGGGCAGCAGCCACGCTCTCTCCTGGTTCGGCAGCGATGCAGGCGGTCCTCGGCCAGGCGCTGATGGCATCGGGCCGGATCCCGGAAGGTCAGCAGGCTATTGGAAATGCCATCCACCTCGCGCAGACTATTCATCCCGAGTATCAACAGAGGATGATTCGTATGCTTACGCAACCTCCGCCACGTAAATGAGGATTTTTGGCGACTCGCCGTTTAACCTTAGACCCGCCACTCGGGTATCGAGCGTGCATTCGCGAATCGAGGCAGCATTTCACGCCGGCGAGACGCATCCGCCCCATTGGACATGGGTCGCGGTCCGCATATATCGTTCCCAGATGCAGAAGCAACAAGGCGAGTTTTCGACGAGTTTGCCGATGGCTGTCCTCGGACTGCTTGCGATGTTCGGATTGGCAACCGCACATGCACAATCCACCTTAAAGTCTGCCGCAGCCCGCTCCGGACAGGCAGTCCATGGAAGGTCGATGGCCGCTGCTGACCCGTGGTGGGAGCATGCGGTGATTTACGAGATTTATCCGCGGAGCTTTCAGGACTCGAACGGCGACGGCGTCGGCGACCTCAAGGGCATCACCAGCCGTCTCGATTATCTGAAGGTACTGGGCGTGGACGCGATATGGCTAACGCCGATCTATCCATCCCCGCAGGTGGACTTCGGCTATGACATCTCCGACTACGAGGCGATCGACCCACAGTATGGGACGATGGTGGATTTTGACCAGCTGGTTGCGGAGGCTAAGAAGCGGAACATCCGCGTCATTATGGACCTGGTGCTGAACCACACCTCCGATAAACATCCGTGGTTTCTCGCCTCAGAGAGCTCAAAGAAGAGCCCGAAACGCGACTGGTATGTGTGGAGAGACGGCAAGGCACCGGGCCAGCCGCCGAATAACTGGACGTCTCTGTTCGGTCACTCGGCGTGGCAGTTTGATGCGAAGACGAACCAGTACTACTATCACAAATTCTACGTTCAGCAGCCAGACTTGAACTGGTACAACCCTAAGGTGAAGGCGGCGATGTATGGAGTGGCGCGGTTCTGGCTGGCAAAAGGCGTTGCAGGCTTTCGGCTTGATGCGGTGAACACGCTATATGAAGACCCTTCACTGGCCGACGAGGGTGTGGCAAAGGACGGATCGGGCAAGCCGCTGATCAATGCCTTCGGTGATCAGGTCGTCGATGAGAGCCGCACGAGCTTTCAGCCTAAGGTACATGACGTGCTCAAAGACCTGCGCAAGATTGCTGATGGCTATCCGGGGCAGCGCGTGCTGGTCGGCGAGACTTACATCAGCAGCGTCCAGGGCCTGCGCGTGATGTATGGCAAGCACGACGACGAACTGCAACTGCCGATGGACACCCAGATCGGGCTCAAGAGCAAGCTGGACGTGGCCTGGTTCCGCCAGCGCATCAACGAAGCGGAGACGCAGCTCGATGGCAACCAGCCGCTGATCGTCTTCGACAACCATGACAACCCGCGCTGGGACCGCTACGGCGAGGGCGTGCTCGGCAACGGCGTTTACAACACCGACATCGGCCGCGTGCTCGCGACCGTGCTCTTCGTGACCCGGGGGACGGCGCTGATGTACTACGGCGATGAGATCGGGATGAAAACCACTCCGCCGCTGCGCCAAGAGGACGTAAAGGACCCCATCGGCAAGACGGGCTGGCCGAAAGAGAAAGGCCGCGACGGCGAGCGCACGCCGATGCAATGGGACAACACGCCCAACGCCGGATTCACCAAGGGGCAGAATCCCTGGTTACCCGTGCCGCCGAGCTTTCGCCTCGTCAATGAGCAGGCCGAGGTTGACGATCACTCTTCGCTGTTGAACTGGTACAAGCAGTTGATTGAACTGCGGCGCACTAACTCCGCGCTGCACGATGGCGACAACATCATGGTGAGCGCTGAAGACAAATCCGCCGACAACAGCGTCCTCTCCTGGGTGCGCGTTGCGCCTGATAAGTCAGCCGTGCTGGTGGTGTGCAACTTTACTGACCAGAACATCAAGGTAGGCTACGAATTCCGGCCCCAGGGCTACACTAAGCAGCCTGGGGCCACGCTGATGAAGACTCCGGGCAGTCGCGACCCGGCCTCGCTTGACGCGATCGAGCTGCCCGCCTTCGGTGTCTATATAGGACAGCTACAGCCAGTCGGTAAATAGGTCAGGAGCAACAGAGTTACCCAGATCCGCCCCCGCTAATTACCTTGTTGCTGTCGGCTGCGCTCCGCGCGGGAGCGACACCGTCTCATAGGCGGTGTAGACGCCTTCGAAGACAGCGTCCCAGGAGGCGGAGAGGGCGTGGGTGCGGGCGTTGAGGCGCATCTGGGTGTGGAGCGGCGGGTCTAGCAGGATCCCCGCAACCGCATCGGCGAACTCTTCGTCTGAAGCCACATACCCGGTCTCGCCGTCGCAAACAATGTAACGCGGGCCGCCGTCGGGAGTGACTACGGCGGGGACCCCCGATGCGAGTGCCTCCAGCACGACGTTGCCGAAGGTGTCGGTGTGCGAGGGGAAGACGAAGACATCCATGTTGGCGTAGGCGCGTGACAGGTCAGGGCCGCGCAGCACGCCGGGCAACTTGATCCCAGGGATGTTCTCTCGGAGCCAGGACTCTTCCGCACCCTGGCCGATGACGTTAAACGAAAAGTCGGTTATCTCTTTGGTGACCAGCTGCCGATGGATGTCTGCCAGTAGGGCGACATTCTTCTCAACCGCAAGACGCCCCACGAATCCGAGCACAAAAGTCTTGTCCTCTGTGGGGCGGTCGCGCTGCTCAGGCGAGAAGAGAAGTGTATCCACACCGCGCGGCATGAGAAAACACGGACGGCCGGTGGCGCGCGAGAGCAGTTCGGTCAACTCTACATTCGGAGCAAACAAGATGCGCGCCAACCGATAGAACCGCGCCGCCGCCTTGAGGGTAAGGTCCTCAATGTGCTTTCCTCCATCGACGGCGTTTCCCGGAGGCAGCACGCTGAGCAGCCAACGCGAGCGGCGAGCTAGATATTCGTGGACGTTGGTATGCCACGAAGCAACCAGCGGCACCTTCAGCTTATGCGCAAGCCAGGCACCGATCATGCCTAATTCGCTGGGCCCGGTGATGTGGATGATGTCGGGGCGAAAATCGCGCACGGTGCGAAGGATGAGTGGGATGTGACGCACGAATCCCGGATCGAAGCGAAGGTCTTTATCGAGCGCGAACGAGAGAAAGCCGCGCTTCAGCTCAAGGCTTGCCAGCGCCGATTCGACGATGAATGGATCGGCCCGGTCGCCAGCCCGCACCATGAGGAAGGGAAGTCCTCGCCGCCGGGCGAAGGCCTCGAAGTGGCGGCTGGTGTGGGCCACTCCATTGACCTCGTGGAAGGAGTCGGGAAAATAAGCGACCCGCGGAAACGAAGGCATGTCCGGAGTGTATGCCCTTCGGCATTGCAATTCCCGCTGCTATTTGCGACCACATAAACAGCGAAGCCGGGTACGCCTTATTCGCCCAGCACGAAGCGAAGCTCGCTGGACTCGTCCCAGGCCATCTTGAGGCCGTTCGAGACGGGGCTGCTGCCCATGAGCCTGACGCCCTCGATGACCCACCGCAGATAGAAGGGTGCCTGCCCCTTCGCCCACAGCTCGCTGACGGGGCGGATGACTCCGTTCGCATCGGGATGAAAGACGCGCTCGTCCCAGTAGCGAGAGCCTTGCGGGAAGTCGAGGTGATCGCGAACCGCATCCAGAGTGGACTGCAGGATGCGGTGCTTCCACGGTTCGGCATACTGCGGCATGAAGAGTACGTCGCTGCGGCGCTCGTAACGAACCTCATGTACGAAGTCAGTAAAGTTGGTAGCGTGGGTGAGATTGATGTTGGCGTTCGGCTCCATGCCATGACGATCGCCGCCCGAGATGAGCAGCTTGTTCCAGCGCAGCGCCATGTGCTTGACAGAGCGATTCTCCTCCCAGTTGCGCAGGCCGTTCAACTCGAGCGCGTGGATGAACTCGCCATTCTGCCGCATGAAGTCGTCAACACGCTGCCGCGCTTTCTCGGCGCCGATGAGGTAGAGGTCCCACATCGGGTGATTGAAGACGATGAGGACGTTGGGCAGCTTGTGCAACTCGGCAAGTATCTCAGTCAGCCTCGGCTCCGACGGGATTGCGGTAAACTCCGCGAAGGTCCGCATCCACTCCGCGCCCTTGTCTGATGGCAGGTTGTGAATGCCGAGATGAAAGGCCTGATCGCCGCCGAAAGGTGCTGTCCATTCCACCGACACCGGGATGTGCCGCGCCGACGTGACTGTACGCAACAGCATTGGGGCTTTGATGTTGTCGTGGTCGGTGATCGAGACCAGCGGCATGACATCTAACTGTTCGATCTGGCGGCTTTCCAGGTCGAAAGCGAGACGCGGTGTGAGTGGCGGTGTCCAATAGCTGGTCGCGAAGTTGACTGCGAGATCGTACTTCCGCTGACATCGCCTTGTACCGTTGGCGATCAGCCGGCCCAGGACGCGATACTCGTTTCCCAGGTTCGCGAGAAAGTCCAGAGTCTCTTTCGACTGGTTGGTATGGCTATGAAGCGACACACCGGAGGCAAAGCCTCGTGCGGCGTCAGGGGTCTTCCAAAGGTAGTTAATACTGTTTGGGGTCACCTTCTCCTCCGTGTGTTTCCCTATTAATATCGTGCGCTGGCATGAATGTGGGATTACTGGGAAGAGAAGAATCAAGCAAAATGGCGGGGAACCAACATTGGCAACTTTGACTGTTACACATGCAGCAGCGGCTATCTGGTGGGGGTAATTTCAGGTGCATTGCCGCCGATTCTAGCGCTCTCACGCCTGGCTTCCTTATTCAGGTGATGGCGCGTGAGGCTGTCTTTGAGTAGGTCAAATGCCTGCTGGGGATCATCTACAAAGTGGAATAGCTTGAGGTCTTTAGGTGAAATTGCGCCTTTGTCCACCAGCGCATCAAAATTCAGAATCTCTTTCCAGTAACTTGACCCATAAAGTAACACGCTAATCTTTTTAGCTAGTTTATTCGTTTGCATGAGTGTGAGTAACTCAAACATCTCATCGATGGTGCCGAAGCCGCCGGGGAAAACTACCAGCGCTTTGGCGAGATAGGCAAACCAGTACTTACGCATAAAGAAGTAGTGAAATTCGAAGTTCAGCGCGGGCGTGATGTAAGGGTTGGGATCCTGTTCGAAAGGTAGCTTGATGTTGAGCCCTATTGTCTTGCCGCCGGCCTCGTGCGCCCCGCGATTGGCTGCTTCCATGATGCCGGGGCCTCCGCCTGAGGTCACGACAAATCTGTGCAGCGGAAATTTCAGGGTTTGCGTCCACTCGGTAAGCAGAAAGGAGAGGCGGCGCGCGTCTTCGTAATAGCTTGCCATCTGGACTGCGGTCTCCGCCCGGCGGATTTTGAGCGGAACGGCCTTGCTCTTGCTTGAGTCCGCTGGGCTTTTCGGGCCCGTTCGACGTGCTGGCTGCTCGGTACTCGGCGCCGCTTTCCTGGCACCAGCGTTTGCGAGGAGTTCCAACTGCTGGTTTGCGTCGTCGAGGCCGCGAAAACGCGCCGAGCCAAAGAAGACGACCGTGTCCTGGATGTGCTCCCGCCGAAAACGGGCCAGGGGCTCTGAATATTCGGCGAGGATGCGAGTAATTCGTCCATCGGGGCTATTGAGGAATGCCGGATTTTCGTACGCAAGAGGAGCAGGTTTGAGTGGCCGGGGCTTTATCATCGCTCAGGCTTCCTGATCGCGATAGTGGAAGGCTTCGGAGATCGCGATCCAGAGGTTGAGAAAACCAAGTCCCGAGACAATGCCGCGCACTGCGCCACTCTCGGCGAACCTGCCTAAAGATGGATACAGAGTGAAGAAATGATTTTCGTCCCAGAAATGCATCCAGGGCAGAGCGATCAGCAGCAGCCCGAGGTAAAGTCTGACCGCGACCCGGAGGAAGAGGTCGAGGCGCCGCAGCCAGATTGTGCCTGTGGAGGCGTGTGGCCGGGCTGTGTCTGGGCCTGAAAGTTGGTCAGCAGCCGGAAATCGACTGGACGGCGAGGCTTCTAATCTCTCACGGCCGCCTTCGGAGGGCAGAGAGGGGGGCTTTTCGGACGAAAAAAGGTTCGGCTGCTGCAATAGTTTCTCTGCCACGAGAGGCGGCGAAGCCGAGTCCCGTGAACTTCAAGCTATCACAGCAAGAGGGCGCTTCCGGGATTGAAAGCAGTGGTCTCTGGAGCTATTTAAACCAGACCCGGGCCCCGCTCCAATTCGGTTGTCAGTTCGTTTGACCCGTAGACTGGTCGTTGCTAAAATCAAAGAGCGGGGTGGAGCAGTCCGGTAGCTCGTTGGGCTCATAACCCAAAGGTCGCTGGTTCAAATCCAGCCCCCGCAACCAATCCTCAAGAAACTTGAGTATTGGTCGCTGGCAATCCCTCCTTGCCCCAAATCCATCAATAAAGCCAAAACAGGAATAGCTGATCGTATGCCGGAGTGCGCATACGATTTTCTCCCGGCGCAGCGGCGGACTTTACTCTACGCTGGCTGGTGGCTTATCGATGCGCTAGGTTTGGTTAGTGCTCAGGTCATCGGGTCTTTGGTATCTTGCATGTCCTGTGGGTCCTCAAGATGTCACCGCCTCGCGCGGGCCCGGGACTTGTCATCGTGGTAGTAAACTTCGGCAGGAGCGATGTATCTGCCGTGGGTAGAGCTTTTCCATTGAAGTCGTGGATCAGGGGGCGCAAGGGGCTGTTCATCGCGACTCGGTTGATATGTCTGACTGCTCTCACCATTGGTGTTGATCCTCTGGTCCTGGGGCAGTCTGCCGCTCAACAGAGTGGAGGCCTCGGTTCCATCCATGGTGTTGTGCGCGATGTCTCGAACCATCCTGTGGCCGCAGCGTCGGTCGTGCTGGAAAGGAAGGACTTTCCGGCGAGGTTTGAAGTAAGCACGACTGCCGAGGGAGTGTTCTTTTTTCCCGGCATTCACGGTGGCTCCTATAGCCTGAGCGCGACTAAGCCTGGAGTGGGCAGCGGCACGGCGCGTATTCCTTTTTTGCGCCAGGGAGAACAAAAGTCCATTGATTTGACGCTTGGCCGTTCGGAGGCCGACCGCTCCGCAGATCGATCGGAAACGTCGCCAAATCCTTCCGAAGGAATGCAGCTTTCAGACCAGCCGAACTTTACAGTGGCCGGTGTCACGGACTGGACCGCGGTAGGCGGTCATGGTTCCGACTCAACATTGCGAACCAGCGAAGCGCTTGCCCGTGAAACTGCGGCACTCCAGACCGATGCTCCGGGCCACCTCACACCAGTCCCGAGCGCGGCAGGCAGGAATGACGCCGAAGCTAAGTTGCGGGCTGCTCTTGCTGAATCTCCACACAGCTTCGGGCCCAATCATGAGCTAGGCGAATATTATTGCCGGCTGGGGCGGTATCGCGAGGCGATTCCGCTGCTGCAGGCCTCCTATGAAATCGAGCCCGGCAGCTATGGGAATGAGTTTGCGCTTGCTTTGGCCCTCAAGGGTTCGGGCGATCTTGCGGCTGCTCGCGACCATGTTCAGAAAATGCTGGCACGTGAGAGCAATGGGGATCTGCACCGGTTGTTGGGGGAGATAGACGAGGGGACCGGGGATCCGCTAGCTGCGGTCCACGAAGAGGAGCAGGCTGTGCGGCTGGACCCCAGCGAGGCGAACTATTTTGCCTGGGGTTCGGAATTGTTGCTCCACCGTGCGGTGCAGCCTGCCCAGTCGGTGTTCAGAGCAGGAGCGGCAGCGTATCCGAAGTCGGCGCGGATGGCGACAGCGCTGGGCGCGGCCCTCTTTGCAGGCGCCTTGTACGAGGAGTCCGCGCTGAGGCTCTGCGAAGCGACGGAGTTGAATCCATCGGATCCTGCGCCGTATGTCTTTTTAGGAAAGATTGCGATGGCCGCGCCTATGCCGCTGGCCTGTGTCGAGCCTAAGCTGGCGCGGTTTGTACAGGAGCAGCCGGGAAACGCGTTGGCTAGCTATTACTACGCTATGGCGATCTTGAAGCGGCAGGGAACGCCTGCAAATGAGCAGGATATGAAGGAAGTCGAAACTCTGCTGAATAAGGCGGTGACACTCGATCCCAGGTCGGGAGACGCTTACCTTCAACTTGGAATTTTGCGTTTCGGAAAGAATGATCTGGAGCAGGCCATCGGCTTTTATCGAAAGGCGATCGAGGCCGACCCCCAACTAGGCGAAGCTCATTACCGCCTGGGCGTGGCCTATAAGAAGACCGGCGAACAGGAGAAGGCAAAGCGGGAATTCCAGCTTCACGACGACATCGAGAAGCGGCAGGCTGATTTGGTGGAACAGCAGCGCCGCGAGGTGAGGCAATTCCTTGTCGTGCTGCAGAAGCAGCCGGGTCAGGATCTTGCCCACTGACGATGGCCCGGAATGGGACCGCGCAAGGTCTAAAGCATCAACGAGGCTTTCCCGCTGCAATAATACCTTCGCCCTCACGGATGGTAACTATCTGGTTCGCTTTAACGTGGGTGAAGCGTTCGAGCTTTTGCGTGGTGGGCCATTTGACTTCGATCAAGTCTACGGTCTCCACCTGGCCCAGGCCGAAATGGAGGCGGAGATCTCCCTGCGACATAACGCTGGAGCCACTGTGCACCTCGTCCATCTGAGCGTGCTTCCCGGTGATTACGCGCACGCGGGCGCCGATAGCCGTGCGGTTGCACTTGGTCCCAAGTAATTTGATCTTGATCCAGTTTTGTTTGTTGCCGCCATCATTGCGAAGCAGCGATGGCGGGTCGTTCAGATTGAGAATGAGTACGTCCATATCGCCATCGTTGTCGTAGTCCCCAAAAGCCGCGCCGCGGCTTGAGTAATGTTCGCTTATGCCGGGACCCATCTCCGAAGAAACATCCTTGAAGCGCCCGTTGCCGAGGTTTTTGTAGACGAGCCGAGGATTTTTGAAGGTCTGGCCGAAGTTGTAGTTATCAATCTCCGGGTAGACGTGGCCATTGATTTGCATGATGTCCGGCCAGCCATCGTTGTCGTAATCGATGAAGCCGCAGCCCCAGGCCACATAGCTGTTGTTTATTCCTACACCGGAAGAAAAGTTGACGTCGCTGAATGTACCGTCGCCGTTGTTGTGGTAGAGATTACTGGTGTCGTCAGCGAAGTTTGTTTTGAAAATGTCAAACCAGCCATCGCAATCGTAGTCGGCCACTGCGACACCCATGCCTGCCTGCTCGTGGCCGTTGTCGCTGTAGGCGCATCCTGCCATGACGGCGACATCGGTGAAGGTGCCATCGTGATTGTTCTGGAACAGAATGCTGGGCTCGGAGTCGACCGCGATGTAGATATCGGGCCATCCGTCATTATCGAAGTCATAGGAGACGGCAGTGATGGAGTACCGTGGACCAGGCTTGAGGATGCCCGATTTTTCGGAAACGTCCGTGAAGGTACCGTCTCCGTTATTGTGGTAGAGCAGGTTGGTGTCGCCGGGCAGCCCTCGGGGGCCGCACATGATGGGAACGCCTTTCCACTGGCAATAATGCGTATCGCTGGGCGGAGGAATCTGTGCGGGGTCAAGCTTGATGTAATTACAAAGGAACAGGTCAAGATGGCCATCCCGGTCGTAGTCGAGAAAGGTGCAGCCCGCGCCCCATCGAACTGCCGGCTGATCGAGCCCGGCCTTGTGGGTCACGTCGGTGAACGTGCCGTCCCCGTTATTGCGGAAGAGGATGTTGTGTCCCCAGAAGCAGCAGAACAGGTCGTCCCACCCATCATTGTCGTAGTCGCCCACGCAGACTCCGGTCTGCCATCCGGTGCGTCCGATGCCTGACTTCGCTGTCACGTCGGTGAAGGTGCCGTCGCGGTTGTTCTTATAAAGGTGGGAGGTGGGTGCCTTGCCCGCGGGCCAATGGGCGTCGAGGCGATCTCCGTTGGTGAGGTAGATGTCGAGCCAGCCGTCGTTGTCGTAGTCGAAGAAAGCGAGGCCACTTCCCTTCGCTTCGATGATCGACCGTTTATGGTCGATTCCACCCCATACGTTGACGTCGGTGATGCCGGCCTGCTTCGCTACATCGACAAACTGGACTGGCGAAGTTGAAGAAGAAACCGCTGCGACTACCAGGGACGGGTCGGCCCACTTTGAAAGTGGGGTCGTAAGTGCTTCCAGCAAAGGAGCGCTGAGGGCAAAGAGCGAGGATCCGAGGAATTGACGTCTAGGAAAATTCATACTTGAGAGTTTGTAGAGCTACCTGCTGAGGATATATCTGCCTAAGAATTGTGTGTGTGATCCAGCGGTGTTACCGCTTTACGATTTTCGGGAAGGAACGAGGGACGATTCCCACGCCCTCTTTGACGGCGATGATCTTATCCACGGGTACGTCCGTCAACTTATCGATTTCCCCGCTGGGCCAGGTGATTACGAGCGAGTCAATCTTTGTTCGCTTTCCTAGCCCGAAGTGGATCCGGGGGTCGCTCGCAGACATGTAACTTGTCCCACCCTTGGACTGCTCGACGTGAGTGACGCCCTCTGAGGTCAACTTCAGGACGGCGCCGATGCCGTCTCGATTGGATTTAGCGCCAATCAGCAAAATCTCGAGCCAATGATTGGCATTGCCGCCTTCATTGCGCAGCAGCTCCGGGTAGTCCCCGCGATTATTGATGGCGATGCCGATGGTCCCATTGTTTTCGAAGTCGGCGGTTGCCAGGCCGCGCCCGGCTACAGGGTGCATGAAGTCGGGTCCCAGCTTGTCGGACACTTTTTCGAAATGGCCGTTGCCCAGGTTCCGGAACATCAGCAGTGGCTCTTTGTAACTCACTTCGGCGTGATAAAGACTTACATTGTCGAGCATGGCTCCATTTAGTTGCAGGATGTCAGGCCATCCATCGTTGTCATAGTCGATGAACTTGGCCGCAATTCCGCTTAGCAGCACGGCCTTGTTGCCGATGCCCGAGGTGTAGGTGTCGTCGGTGAAGGTGCCATCGCCATTGTTGTGATAAAGCCGGTTCAATTCGAAGTCAAGGTGGGTGATGTAGACGTCGAGCAGTCCGTCGCCGTCAACGTCGGCTGCGTCAATGCCCATGCCGGCCTCATATTTTCCGTCCTCGCTTGCTGCCATTCCGGAGATTAGGGAAACGTCCTTAAACGTGCCGTCGTGATTATTCAGGAAGAGGAAGTTAGGCCAGGTATCGTTGGCGATCGCGATGTCAGGCCAACCGTCGTTGTTAAAGTCGGCAACCACGACTCCCATGCCTTTTGACTCAGGGAGGCCGACACCCGACTTTTCGCTCACGTCCGTAAAGGTCCCGTCGTGGTTGTTGTGGTAAAGCTTCGTCTTCTGACCTTTATAGTTGCCTGGATTGCAGTAGGAGCGATAGCCGGGTGCGCGTTCTCCGCACCACAGATTGTTAGCGGGGGTCCAGTTGAGGTAGTTTGTCACGACCAGGTCAAGCCATCCATCTTTGTCATAGTCGATCCATGCCGCGCTGGTTGACCATCCACCTTCGTCGGCAACGCCGGCCTTGGCTGTGACGTCGGTGAACGTCCCATTTCCGTTATTGTGGTACAAAATCGCGCGGCCGTAGCCGGTCACGTAAAGGTCTGGGTAGCCGTCGTTGTCGAAGTCTCCCACCGCTACACCCTGCCCGTAGTGGCCTTCTCCTCCCACACCCGCCTTCACGGTGACGTCAGTGAACGTCCCGTCGCCATTGTTGTGGTAGAGAGCGGAGCGCAAAGGTGTAGCCGGCTTGTAGAGATCGGTGGCCGCGGACTGGACGAAGTAGAGGTCCATCAAGCCATCCTGATCGTAGTCAATCCAGGCGACGCCGGTGCCCATGGTCTCGAGATAGTATTTCTGATCGGTCTGGGTGGAGTCCTGAAGAAAGGTGATTCCAGCAGCCTTGCGAATGTCTGTGTACGTAACAGTGATTGGTTGGTCCTCAACTCTTGCAACTTGCGGCGCCGGCGGGGCAGCCACTGCGTTCCACGCCGAGATGGCGCTGATGAGTGTCCCGAGCAAGCCGAGACTCCTTATGGCGGACTTGAATGATCGCTGCCTGCGTGATTTCGTGTTGTAGCCCATGGAGGATTCGCTTGAAAAGTTTACATGCGCGGCACGGCCGCTGGGCGAAATTGGGAAAAGGGCCTGTGATGAGACGTACTTATAGAGTGCGATCCGCGAGAGAGAGCGCGACCTGAAGCAGTTGCTGTCGCTTCGTGAGCGACATAGGGCCATCGGTCGCGGTGCCTGTGTTGGCGGCGGCGAGCACCTGCTCAATGCGATTGACATCGAGCGCTCCAGCCGCATTGCTGTTTTTGAAACGGCCGAGGACTTCTCTGGCCTTTTCCATCTGTCCGGTCTGAAAGTAGAATACGCCCAGGGTGGAATAGCTTCCGGGCCACTCGGGCAGCAGATCAACAGCGTGCTCGAGGAGTCCGGCAGCTTGCGCCGTATTGCCCTCGAGAGCGGAAACCAATCCGAGGCCCCAGGCTATCTTCCCGGAACCTGGGGTCCGGGCCTGGCCCTGCACCAGAATTTGCCTGGCCCCTGCAATGTCATTCGAGCGAAGCCGCAACAGCGAAAGAGAGAGGTAGCCCTGGTCGTTGTCGGGGTTGCGCGCAATTACATCCTTGAAGATTTTTTCAGCGTGGTCTCTCTCTCCGAGATGAGCGTAGATGTCTCCGAGTAACGATTGATACGCACTGTCTTTCTGGCCTTCTTCCGAGACTTGCACGGCGGCATTGAGGGCATCTGTGTAAGCACCCTTCCGGAAGGAGGCGGT
>DASWUZ010000327.1:0-3583 GCA_036401395.1 Acidisarcina sp. | reverse complement strand
ATATTGAAAAAACCCTGTATCTGGGCCGCGTGCAAATCCATGAAAAGTGCCCGGTTCGCCCCGGCAGTCGTCAACAGATCGGCAATCAGCTTCGATGAAATCGCTACTCGCGGCCGGTCCTTGCGGTCCTGCCTCGCGTAGCCGTAATACGGAACTACTACCGTAATCCGCCCGGCCGATGCGCGCTTCAGCGCGTCGATCATGATCAGCAACTCGACAAGGTGCTGATCTACCGGAAAACATGTTGGCTGCACAATGAAAACGTCTACACCGCGAACGTTCTCCAGCAGCTGAAAATAAACCTCACCATCGGCGAAGCGCTGGATCTTCGTCTCCCCCAGCGGTACGCCGATATGCTTGCAAATCTCGACCGCCAGCGGGCGGTTCGCTGAGCCCGAAAAAAGCTTGAACCGCTTGTCTTCGCTCAGTCTTCCGGCCCGCTTGCGCTCGCCTGCGGGCTTTTCCTGCTTTTTAGTGCCGGCACCGTCCGGTTGAACGTGCACCGTACCTGTCGCTACTGAAGTCGCTGCTGCGTTCCGTCCATTTGCTTCCCGCGATATCACGGGCAGCGGCATCTCTGTCGTTGAATCAGCCACAAGAACCTCCCAAGCTGGTTTGCGTTGGTTGTCCTGCATTTCCGGCGGTTGACTACCGGTTACTTTAAGCCGTTCTGCTTCAATCCCTTGCCCGGGAAGTTCCCCGGACCTACACCCAAATCTTTGGAACCCAAATCTCTGGCTGGGCGACTAGGATTCGAACCTAGACAAGCGCCTCCAAAGGGCGCTGTCCTACCGTTAGACGATCGCCCAGTAACTGAAGCCTGCTACCGGAGCCTGCCTCGGTGCAATCGCACCGCTCAGGCTTCTATTAGCATACCGCTCCAGTAATCCTGACGCGGCAACGTCTTCGTTCGAAACGCTTTGACTCCCTGCGCCCCGACTCCCCGCGTTTCCAGCCCAAACGCTTCGATTCTCCGCACCGCCGCCTCTGCTGCCTCTGCGGACGAGTACAGCCCAAAGAGCGCTGAACCCGAACCGGAAAGTCCAGCCCACATAGCGGCATGACCCACCGCACATTCCGGAACACCTGTATCCAAACCAGGAGCCGCAGCAGAACCTGACAAGACGCGCTTGATCGTACCGAGGAGGGGATACTTAGGAAAGACGACCCGTTCAAAGTCGTTTTCGATCCCGGTTCGGACAAGCGCGAGAAGCGGGTTCTCGGCCAGGCCTTCTCGCCAGGAGAAGACACCGGAGGAATGCGGCCCGCCTTGTGCTGAAGCTACCAATACAGCGGCGAAGGACCGACTCAACCCTTCAACTCTATCGGACTGTCCCGCAGCGGTCAAGGCCGACCCCTCATCATTAGGGACGCCCGCCTGCAGAAAGTCCCAGTCCGCAAATGCCTGCGGTGTTGAAACCCCAATCCCGGGGGAAACAATTACGCACTCCGTCACAGGCAGGTCGGGCAGCGGGTGAACCTCTTCACCCCGCCCCAGGCCGAGCATTGTGCCTCCGATGAGAAACAGAGGTACATCCGACCCGATGCTCGCAGCCAGTCGCACCCGCGCCGCGTCGTCAAACCCGCGTCCACCCCTCTGTCTTCCACGCCCCTGCTTAGCCAGTTCGCTTTCGAGGCCCACGAGAGCAGCCACCGCGTTGGCGGACCCGCCGCCCAGTCCACCCTGCACTGGAAGCCGCTTGTCTATATCAATGCAGACGCGCGCGCTAATACCCATCGCCATCAGCGCCGCTTCCACAATCCGCCACGCCGTGTTTTTCGCATTGGGGGGGACGAACGGGTGATTGCTGGTAAGGCTGATCTCGCTTGCCCTACCGGGAGTAACCCGCGCCGTAACCGTCACAAGATCATGCAGAGCCAGGGTCTGATAGATGGTAGTCAGCTCATGGAATCCATCCGGGCGCGGCGACCCGATACTCAGGCCAAGATTTATCTTCGAATATGAACGGACGTGTGTCGCCACCCAGCGAGTCTACCGGGTTCCATCACTGATTGAACAAAAGCACTGCCTAATCTGCCTACGCACTTTTCTTCTTCGCCGCTCTCTCTGTCGCCTCAGGCTTGCAACTTCCCTTCGAAAACGGCTTCTTGCCGGGAGTAGGCTCGTAGCCAGGCCAGCAGGGATTCGCAGTCTTTTTGGCCGCCGTCTTCTTTGTCCGCGTTGCTGCCGCCGATTTTGTAGATGCTTCCTTTGTTGCCATGCCAGCTTTGAGGCGAGCGCAACGAAAGCTGTTGTTCTTCGATCACGGAGAGTGTTTATCCCGTCCCATCGCGGTCTAATAAATTTCAATCCCGCGGAGTACCTGATGGCTGCGAGTAGAAGCTGCTTCTCGCGTCGGCCCAGTGAAGGCGCGCAGGTTGGATGGAACCGAGCGGGTTACAATCCCCCATGCCGCTTAAATCGCTTAGCACGCCCCTGCTCGTCGCTACGCTGCTCATGGGTGTGGCCGCAACAGAAGTGCCGGGTCAGGGACAGACCGATCCGGCGTCATTGCGTCCCGTAAGTACCAGGCACGCGATGGTGGTCAGCGTCCACCACCTCGCCTCGGACGCGGGCGTTGAGGTGCTGCGTGAGGGGGGAAACGCCATCGACGCCGCCGTCGCCACCGGCTTCGCCCTCGCCGTCGTCTATCCTGACGCGGGCAACATCGGCGGCGGAGGTTTCATGCTCATCCGCCTGCACGACGGCAAGAGCACCTTCATCGATTACCGCGAAGAAGCGCCGCACGCCGCCTCCGCCGACATGTACCTCGACGCGCACGGCAACGTAATTGCGGACGCTAGCACAATCGGCTACCGCGCCGTAGCCGTCCCAGCCTCCGTCGCAGGCATGGTCTATGCCGAGCGCAAGTACGGTCGCCTAACCCTCAAGCAAGTCATCGCCCCGGCCATTCGTCTGGCCCACGGCGGCTACACCCTGTCCGCAGGAGAGGCAGCCCAACTGCACGAGCCGCACCTCGCAAAATTCCCCGACAGCCGCCGCATCTTCCAGCGCGACGGTCGCTTCTATAAGGCCGGTGAAAGATTCAAACAGCCGCAACTAGCAGCCACCCTGCAACGCATCGCCGATGACCCCGAAGACTTTTATCACGGCAAGCTTGCAGGCGAAATCGCGGAGACGATTCAGAAGGATGGCGGCCTAATCACAACCGCAGACCTGGCTGCGTATCAGGTCAAAGAACGAGAGCCTCTGGTCGGCACCTATAAGCCACTATCGGGCAGCGAAACCTACACCGTGATCGGCGCGCCGCCGCCTTCCTCTGGCGGAATCACGATGCTCGAAACATTCAACATCCTGGAGGGCTACGACCTCAGGCACCTCGGCGACCGCACGCCGGCCGAGATGCACCTCATCATCGAGGCCTTCCGCCGGGCGTATATGGACCGCGGCGATTACCTCGGCGATCCGGACTTCAGTTCGGCGCCCGTCACCGCGCTCATCAGCAAACCGTACGCGGCGGCATGGCGCGCCTCCATCGATGCGAAAAAGGCGACTTCCTCCGCGACGCTCCAGCGTCCTGCGGGATTCCTGCCCGCGCCACCCACACCGGCAACCACCGCG
>DASWUZ010000326.1:0-1936 GCA_036401395.1 Acidisarcina sp. | reverse complement strand
CTGGTGACTCACGACCGCTACATGCTCGACCGCGTATCGACGGTGGTGCTCGGCCTCGATGGGTTGGGTAGTGCGGAGCGCTTCGCTGACTACAGTCAGTGGGAGACCTGGCAGGACGAGCAGAAGCGCGGCAAGGCTAAGCCTATGGCTAGTACAGGCAAGGCTGCAGCTTCGCCGGCGGTCAACTCGGCGGGTAAGAAGAAGCTGAGTTACATTGAGGCGCGCGAGTATGCCGCGATTGAAGAGCAGGTTTCAGCAGCGGAGGAGCGGATGGATGAGTGTCGCGCTATGCTGGAGGACCCGGCAGTAGCCATCGACGCCAAGCGTCTGCAGGCTGCGCTTGTTGAGATGGATAAGGCTCAGCATGTGCTCGACAACCTCTATGCACGCTGGGCCGAGTTGGAAGCTAAGCAGGCTTAGGCTCTGAAGCGCTTGATGTCTTTCAAGTCGGGTTCGGTTCCGCCGAGCGCCGCAAGCCTGCGCGAAGCTTCGATGTGAATGAGCGCTTTCAGAGCCTCGCGCAGTAGCGTCGTTCGTTCGATAATTCCCGAAAGCTCCTGGGCACTGCGCATTAATTCGTCATCCAGTTCCACGGTGACTCTCAAAAGAAGCTCCCTCGCTCGCTGTATCAATGACTTATTATCGGCAGCTGACATCAGAGCGATCAGCGGCCTCGAAAGTGCGGACCTTCATACACGGAAGTGGTCGGGGCGCCAGCTTTGGATGGATTTTTTGATTGCTTTTGGTTCCAGGTTTTCGGCGAGGGTCTTTTCTACTAAGGTGGGGACCTCGACGTCGGAGGCGAAGCGAAGGGCTACGAGTTGCTGGACGGTGAGTTCGGGGATGCGGCCGCGGAGCGGGTCGGGGAGCAGGACGGAGAGGCGGATGCGCTCTTCGAGGCGGATGACGCGGTCCTGAACCCTGAGCGAGTAGGTGCGCGCGCGTACCACGATCCAGAGGAGCAGGAATGCACCTACCGCGATCACGATGTGCTGATGACGGTTGTGATTTGCTCTAACGATGCCAACGACGCCGGAAATGAGGAGAAAGATCAGGATCGGCGCGAGGGTGAAATGGAACCACGGATCGAACCTGGCGTGGTTGGCGTAATTCTGGGGCTTTTCGTTCTGCGGTTCAGTCACGGGGACAGCCTTTCGATAGGTGGTGCGGAATTAGTTAGTGGAGACGGCCCTGTTCGCGCATGGCGTAGGCTACCTCTTCGAGGAATGTTTCTTCGCTCATCTCGGGTAGCGGATCGATCTGCATCTTCAAAGCTATACTCCTGACGAGTCGCTGCGCCAGCAGGGCGCGCGTATCCATAGGCATGTCGAGACGGCGGGCGAAGAAGCCTTCCATCACCCGGAGGTCGTCCCCTGAAAGGCGGGCGACGGCGGTGCCGGGCAGGGTGGAGGCTCGGGTGCGGGCCTGCGGGGTGGCTGGTTCGAATGCGCCGGCGGTGAAGGTGCGATTGCCTGACGTGCCGTGCATCGGCGCTTCAGCGACGCGTTCGTGGACGACAATCGTGCCGGCCACCAGATCGCCGAGGCGCTGCTGGCGGCGGTTGAGGAACATGGTTATTACACCAACCGCATAAATGCCGGGCAGCATATCGACGATGCGGACCAGGTTGCGGCCCATGGATTCGAAGAGGCCGATGGGGCGACCGGTGTCTTTGATGACGCGAATTTTCGCGACGCGCTTGCCGGGGGTCTGGCCGTTCCACAACGCCTCAAAGAGGGTGAAGTAGCCCCAATGCAGCAGGAAAGGGACAAGAATAAAAATCGCCTCGACCCATTTCTCGACGGTGGCTTGATCAAAATGGTGAGCGTTGGTAAGGGTTGCTCGGCCATTATCAGCGGCGCTTTTGCCGACCAGGTAGAGGATGAAGGTGAGCAACATGAGCGCTGCGAACTGTAGCAAATAATCGAGCAGCAGC
>DASWUZ010000325.1:0-9295 GCA_036401395.1 Acidisarcina sp. | reverse complement strand
TGGGCAGCGGTCCCTCGGCTGAGCGACGGCGGCAAGACCACCACAGGATGGACGGGAGCCGTCCGCCCGCGGGGGAACCGATGCCTCGGTTCCCCCACTGCAAACAGTGTCAGCCAAACAACAGACACTCACTGTAGAGATACGAGAAATGACGGAGTTTGCGATTAGGGTCAGGATGATGGAGTCGGCGGCCCAGGGTCGGGATGAGGAGCTTCTTGAAGGTATCAACGAGTCACCACATTAGCTTGTGATTTCTTGCGGCTAACGACCTTGATCTCGAAGATCGTAGGCCACTGTTTCCCCGTCACAAACAGCCGATCATGCTGTGCATCGTAGGCGATGCCATTGAGGACGGACTCCTCGTTGATCCTTTGGTTCTCGGGTAGCAGGCCTGTGAGGTCGATCCACGCGATCACGTGGCCATCACGCGGGGAGATGCGAGCGATGCGGTCGGAATGCCAGACATTGGCGTAGATTTCGCCCTTGATGTATTCAAGCTCGTTGAGCTGCTCAATCGGCCTCGCCCCATCCTTGACCGTGATGTGCCGCACTTCCTTGAAGGTCTCCGGATCGCGAAACCGCAGCGCCGATGTTCCATCGCTGGTGATGATCTCTTTCGCCGTCCGTGTCATGCCCCAGCCCTCGCCCCTATAAGGAAACTGTTTGATCATTCGCAGCGAGAATCGGTCATAAACGAAACAAACGTGCGACTGCCAGGTCCACTCATAAATGTTCGGCCCCCAGTCGACGATACCTTCGCCGAAATACTGCGGAGCAAGATCAATCTGCTGGACTACCTTGCCCGTCTTCGGCTCGATCGCCATCACCTTCGACCGCCCGTTCATCCCGGTACCCTCGTAGAAGAGGCCGTCGAGATAAAAGAAGCCTTCGGTGTAGCTTTCGGCCGAGTGGGGATACCTGGCGACAACCTTATAGCCTTCGACTGGCGCGTTCGCCGCCCGGCAAATGCAAGCAGGAGCAACCAGAAGCGCGAGGAGCACAAACACCTGGCGGAGCAAGCGATCAGCGGCGGTCATCGTGTCTACCTTAACTCAGACCGCCGCTTTATTAGTGGCTTGCCAACGTTCCCATTACTCCGGGAGAGTAAGGCTATTTTTCATTGTGAAGGCGGAAGTAGCCGAAGGCGCGCCGCTGCCCGGCTGCCCCCCTCCGATAGAAATCGAGAACTTGCCTTCGGGCACCATCGGCTCTCCCGCCTCGGAGACGATGCTCAAATCGCGTGGCTTGAGTTCAAAGGTGACCCTTTGTGAAGCGCCGGGCTCAAGATGAACGCGCTTGAAGCCGCGCAGAGCCTTGAGTGGCGCACCCGGTGTGCCGGGAAATTGCAGATAAAGCTGAACGACTTCGTCACCCGCAACTGCCCCCGCGTTGGTCACTGTCGCCTCCGCTGTGACCGGGTCTCCCGCCTTCACTGCCTTTGTCGGGACCATCAGATTGCTATAGGCAAACTTCGAATAACTCAGGCCGTATCCGAAGGGATAGAGTGGCTCGCCTGTGAAATAGCGGTAGGTGCGCCCCTTCATCGCATAGTCCTCGAATGGTGGAAGCTGGCTGACGTCTTTATAGAAGGTGACGGGCAGCCTGCCAGCGGGGTTGCTGCGACCAGAGAGCGTGTCGGCGACGGCTGAGCCGCCCTCCTCGCCCGAATACCACGCTTCGAGAATGGCGTTGGCGTGCTCCTTGGCCCAATTCACTCCGAGGGCGCTGCCATTCATCAGCACTACCACGAGCGGCTTTCCGGTGGCGGCCACTGCTTCCAAGAGGGCTTGCTCCGGCTTGGGAAGGTCGATGCTGGTGCGGTCGCCCCCCTTGAAACCTTCCTCGCTGACCTTCATCTCTTCGCCTTCGAGCTGGCTGGTGATGCCGACCACCGCGACCACAACGTCTGCGTCTTTTGCGGCCGCAATCGCTTCGGGGCTCGGCGTCATATCGGCCTTGGCCCACACCAGCTCAGCAGGAGCGGCCCCATCGCCATTCACCAGCAGAGACACCTTGAGCGAGTATGCCTTTCCCTGCTCCATATGTACGCGACCAAGCTTGGTCTGCGCTTCATAGGACTGGTCGGTGCTCGCCACTTCGTTGCCATCGACCATGACCCGTCCGTAGCCGTTCGCCCTCAATCCAAGGCTGTATTCGCCCGTGTCTGGAGCGGTGAGCGTTGTCTCCCAGACAATGGTGAGTGGCTTCTTCCCTGCTGCTTCTGGCGGAATCATGCTCGAAGAAAAGCTGACCGTGGGTTCAATCCGCGTGGCCAGCGTGGCGGTCGAAGTATTTGCGCCGATAGGCCCCTTGGTATCGAGCACTCCATAGGTGACCTGGGCGCCGGGCTTGCCGCCAAAACTGAGCAATGCGGCTGGGACAGGGTCGGCTTCGTTGCTTAGGAACCGGGTGCCTGGAACGTAGTTGATGGTGGCGTTGGTAAACTCCGCCCGCAGCCCGTCGAGCACTGAGACGGAGTGGGTCGGCGTGCCGTTGTAGTTGCCGAGAAGCACCTTGGTCTGGCTGGCCAGCGGCCCTACGACCGCGACCTTGATGCCGGAAGTTTTAAGCGGCAGTACGCCGTCATTCTTGAGAAGCACCATCGACTCGTCGGCAAGCTTGCGCGCCAGAGCGCGATGCTGCGCGCTGTCGAGCAGCTTCTCATCGATCTTTGTATAAGGCACCATCTCCGGCGGGTCAAACATGCCGAGCTTCATCCGCGCCGTGAACAACCGCACCAAGGCCACATCGATGTCGCTCTCTTTGAGGAAGCCCTGCTTGACCGCATCGAGATAGGGCTTGTAGTCGTGGTCGTCGTTGACCTTGAAGACGAAGTCGATGCACTCGTTGTCCATGCCTCGCTTCAGGCTGATGGCCGAGGCCTCAGCCTGCGTCTTCGTGTAGTGGTGACCGCCGTAGATATTGCGCACCGCTTCGCAGTCGGATACTACGTAACCCTTAAATCCCCACTTACCCCGCAGCTGGTCCTGGAGCAGAAACTCGTTGGCGCATGCGGGCTGGCCGTTGATGCTGTTGTAGGCGCACATGACGGAGCCGGCCTTGCCCTCTGTCACTGCGGCGCGAAAGGCCGGAAGATAGGTATCGACTTCGTCGTGCTTGCTGACGGTAACGTCAGCCGTATGGCGAGTGGGCTCCGGCCCGCTGTGGACGGCGAAGTGCTTGGGCGTTGAAATCACGCGGTAGTAGTGAGGGTCGTCGCCCTGCATGCCGGTCACAAAGGCAACGCCCATGCGCGCCGTCAGGAACGGGTCTTCGCCATAAGTCTCCTGGCCGCGGCCCCAGCGCGGGTCGCGAAAGATGTTGATATTCGGCGCCCAGAAGTCGAGGCCCTCGAAGATGTTGCTATGGCCGGCGCGAACATCCTGCGCATGCTTGATGCGGCCCTCGGTGCTGATGGCGATCGCCATCTCGTGAATGGCAGGCGGGTCGAAGGTAGCGCCCAGACCGATGGGTTCGGGAAATTCGGTGGTGCCGTTGACCGCGACGCCGTGCAGCGACTCGCTCCACCAGTCATAGGCCGGCACGTTGAGACGCGGAATGGCACGCGCCTGGTTTACGAGCTGCGTAGCCTTCTCATCAAGCGTCATGCGGTGAACGAGATCGGTCGCACGCTGCTCAGCGGGCAGCGAGGGGTTCAAGTACGGCAGGGCCTCTTGCGCGCCGGCAGTACAAATTACTCCACAGAACGCGGCAACCAGCACGGCCCTGCACGATCCACTATTGTTCATGATTTTCTCTGACTTCCCCTGGAAATTTTGGCCTCACGGACGGGCGCGCATTATCTAGCTCGCGCAGTGCCAACCTAGTTTAAAGCACTTTAGCCTGTCAAGACGCGTAGTGGTTCTCCTGACACAAATGCCGTCGTCAGCACTACGCCAAAATTATGGTTGGGGGACGTGTTTGGATTGGTCCATGTCTTAGGAGCTAGAATCGGGGGCCCAAATGTGGTCCCGTGGCTCAAAAGCGAGGCGTGGGTCACCCGGCAGACGCCAGACGAAGAGCCGACGAAAGTTTCTGAGAATCGGGGATTGATTCAGGCAGAGTCAGTTGAAAGGCTCTGAAAAGTTGATCAAGGACTCCCGGTAGCCTGCGTATTCCTTGGTTTTTTCCGGATGCTTGAAGTACCAACGTGAGCGGTACCTCCTTCGCGTCTCTTCGGTAACACCGATGACCTCACCATCGTCGATGAAGGTGAAGTCTGTATCAATGTTGCCGGGGTTCCACGCAAACTCTGCGATGTCCTGATCGTAGAAAGTCCGTACCTGAATACCTGCCGCAGCATGCTCAGTCATGACCTCTTTGTCAGCCTGCGTAACGCTGCGCTCACTGGGGAAGACGAAAACTCGAGTGGAGGGACAAGCGGCCGCAGCCTGCGCCTTGAGCAACTGCTTGCCGACCGCGCTGCGCCAGATTGTCATGTAAAGGGGAATACTGGTGGAGAAGATGTTCACTTTCGCCTGCTTGAATACGCTCGCGAGCCACCGACCTGTTGCGCTGTCGATGGTCATAGACCCCCGCGGCCAGGAGTCGCTCTCTTCCAAGCTTGAGTCGCACCAGTTCGCCAGATACTCATGAAATAGCGCGTGATCGATGTTGTAAGCGGACCGCGCGCGAGAAACCAAGGTCCGAATTTTTGGTTCGATCTCGTCATGCCGCATGACGCCAAGCCTGCGGATAGCAGTGGCGATTGCTCTTCCAGCGACAGACACGTTGATGGAGTCATCCTGTCGTTTTGTGTAGGTGGTTTGATTGAACCCCGCCAGGTCAGATGGTATTTTGATGTGAACACCTTTGGGCGTCACCACGAAGAGTCGACTGAAGCCGAGTGCCCCAGCGAAAAGTCCGGCTTCGAAAACTACGTTGTCCCGTGGAGTCGGGCTCTCCAAATTTCTCGACGTGATGGCATCATCGCCGGAAAAGATCATCACCGCAAAATCGAAGTCCTGCGTCGCCCGAATTAAGGAATTTTGAAGGAGCTCTCCGACTACGAAGATAGGATTTTCTGTCCAAAGCCGGACTTCCGCGGCCGGCTGAGGCGTCTCTTCCTGATCGTTCTTCTCGTCCTCCAAGAAGACTTGCAACGCTTGCGCGATCTTTATGCCTTCCGTTGACGATCCGATGAATACGCGTGGACGTGGACGCATGGTTCCTTCCTGAGTTACTCGCGATCCTCTAAAAGCTAGATGTTAAAAGTAGCTGCGGCAGCTAAAGAACGAGATTATTGTAGGTTTAGGTGAAGTCGTCAATGGGTGTCTTGGCGAGCGTGCCGCCAAAAGCCTTACACAAGCCACCCTCCTCTCGTATGATGACTCTGCTTGCAGGAGGCGTACAAAAATGCGCGCCAGACTATTCGTCCTCTTATTAACTTGCTGCCTGCTGACGATCTCGGCCGCAGCCCAAACGGTCCCGGATAGCCCGGCGGCCGCAGACCCAAGTGTATTTATGCAGACTGCAACGGCCGCTACCAGCCTTGTCGCCGCCGACATGAATCCCTGGCACCTTCGCGCTAAATATCAGCAGTTTGGGGATGACGGTCTAGTTAAGCAGGAAGGAACCATAGAAGCGTGGTTTGCCAGTGCGGAGAAGTCGAAGATCACCTATTCCAGCGCTGGGACTTCCCATGACGAATATAGAGTCGATAAACGCGACTATGTAACCGGACAAGCTCGGTGGTCTGCGCTGGAAGAAACAGTCAGAGGCCTTCTGCTGCATCCTTTGCCCGAGGAGTCTACGCTCCCAGACCTCGTCTTCGTCGAGAAAGACTTGACGCTTGGTGGGCTGACCCTTCAGTGCTACTACCAGGGCGATAAAGTTGCTGGGTTCCCACCGCAAATGGTCCTCACAAACAGTAAAGGGGAGAAGACTTTGCTCTCTCCAGTCACCTGGTCCTACTGTTTCAGGGATCCCCTGCCTGCGGTGCGCATGGCACAAGGTATTCATATCGCTGAGGGCACGATTGACTCCCGACAGACTTTCAACGAGATCGTGCGGGTGCATGATCATTACCTGGCTAAGAGCATTCGATTGGCTAATCACGGCAAGCCATGGATTGCAGTCGACGTCGAACAAGTCGATCCCACTCTCACCGTCGATGAAGCCAGCCTCACGCCCCCAGCGGACGCAAAGCAAGCTCCGCCCCGCAGGGTCAACGTATCCAGCGGCGTCATGGAAGGAAAGATCGTGAGCCGGACAAAGCCTGTTTACCCTGATTACGCCAGGCAGGCGCACATCCAGGGGACGGTCGTACTCCGGGCATTGATCGATAAGGAGGGAAAGATGGCCACCCTACAGGTGGTGGGCGGGCCCACCGCCTTGCAGCAGGCCGCGCTCGACTCCGCGAAGACTTGGGTCTACAAACCCTATCTGCTGAACGGGGAACCGGTGGAAGTAGAGACGCAGATCAACGTGGTCTTCTCCATGGGCGGTTATTGATGAGGCCGGCCTCGGCCCGAGATATCGCTGCTCGATTACTTTCGCGTGTGGCCGCTGCAACTTCAAGGTGTGCCCATCTAGCTAAAAACTTTCCTGGGCATGTCCGCTGAGCGGGGCTCGCATCAGAATCGGTGCAGACAGGTGAAAGCCGTGTGAATTGTTGATGTTCGCGATCACGTGGGCTGAAATTGCACAGGCTTTTTCACATTTCTGTGCAAAATGGGGACTGATCTGGGACTTGTTTTGAGCCGCTCGGAGATGGGTCGGTCTTGCTTGCGATTGGGCCTGGAAACCACTGCAAATGCAGCGTTTCTTTGCCCAGTTCTACTGGGTTACAATTGCTCAGTCAGAGGATTTCTGGAAACAATATGGCGACCAAAGTCAAGGAACAGGCTGTCTCCGCTCCTGCCGCCCACACCAACGGCAGCGCGCCCGGCAGTCCACTCATCAGTGACGACAAGCTCAAGCAGCTCTATACCACCATGCTGAAGTGCCGCATGCTCGAGGAGAAGGCGCGCGTCCTTTTCAAGCAGAGCAAGTTTACCGGCAATTACTACGCTGCGATTGGACAGGAAGCTACAGCCGTCGGCGCGGCCGTAGACCTCAGACCTGAAGATACAGTGGGCCCCTCGCATCGCGATTTCATCCTCAATTTCATCAAAGGAGCGCCGCTGAGCGCGATGTATTCGCAGCTTTACGCCAAGGCTACCAGCCCGGACAAGGGTCGTTCGTCGCCGGCGCATTGTGGATACGCTCCCCTGAATGTGATTACGCCTTCCTCGACAATCGCCGCGCAGCTGAATATTGCGACCGGCGTGGCGCTCGCTAATAAGATGAAGAAGAACGACAACATTGCCCTGGCGCTGTCGGGGGATGGGTCGACTTCGCTGGGATTTTGGCATGAGGCCTTGAATTTTGCTGGTGTGCACAACCTGCCGATCGTCTACATCGTGCAGAACAATCTCTGGGCGGAGTCGGTGACGGTGAAGCTCCAGACCAAGGTTGAAGACATCAGCATCAAGGCCCAGGGTTATGGGTTTCCGGGGATCACGGTGGATGGCAATGATGTCGTCGCGGTTTATCGAGTCGCGCAGGAGGCGATTTTGCGGGCTCGCCAGGGCGGCGGTCCGACCTTGATTGAATGCAAGACTTACCGGTGGTATGGCCACTCCGAGATCGACCCCGCCAAGTATCGCCCTGCTGAAGAAGTTGAATACTGGAAGGCGAAAGATCCGATCAAGAACATGGAGACTTACCTGACGGGCAAGGGGTTGTTTACGGATGCGTGGAAGGAGCAGGTCTCAGCCGACTTTAATAAGGAGTTGGATGAGGCGGTGGACTTCGCTGACAAGGCTCCTTATCCCGAGCCGGAAGAGGCGTTGGATCATGTGTTTTCGTTTGATATTCGTGATCGGGAGTTGAAGCGTAAGGTTTGGTCGCCTCAGTATTGAGAATTTGGTTCATTCTGCTGCCGTGAGTACGAACAGCTCAGAGGTTAGCAATTGACGGGCGAGATAGATCAAGAGGAAGCAGAAAGAATTTCGAGACAAATAGCAAACGGACATGCTTTCCAGAAGCACGTGATTCGAAGACTAGAACTCGGGAACAGGATCACCAGAGACCAGTTCGCGTTCCTCATCGAAAGGGCAATCCTAAACTGCACTGAATCAAGGGCGCTGGTTCGAGATCGGCTCGCATTCTGGTATCAGCCTGATAGCTTGCTCGTGATTGTGGATCCTCATCACACGGATGGCGGCACAGCTTTCGTACCTGCAAAGGGACTCGGCGCTTATACAGGCCTTCTTTAATATGCGAATTTCATTGGGAAAGACCGAAAGTAACGCCCTGACCCTCGTGATGAGCGCCGCTCAGTTGCAGCTGCTCCGACAGGCATTGGTCGAGGCCCTAATGGGGATTGGATTCGATAATCTAGCAGGGCCGGTGGGTGTCTCTGAAGTGAGAGCGCGAAACCTCATTGATGCGCTCGGCGGCGCCCTTCAAAAGCAGCCACATGATTCCGACGGGATGCCGGTAGGCACATATGAGGTCGAACTGCCGCTCGAAGACGCCCGCGCTTTCAGGAACTCGCTTGAACTCGTAATGATCGATCTTGGAAATGCTGACTTTCAAACTCGCACCGGCTTTTACCCGGCAGAGGGCGCCCAGATGCTAGACAATTTGAACGCGGCGCTGATCGCTCCACTACACATCGACCGCCAGCATCGGGCGGGACAAGAGTCCCAAGTGGCGAACACTTAGGTAAGGGAAACAAGGGAGAACATGGCACTACTGACATACATCAGCGCGATTACGCAGGCGCTTCAGGAAGAGATGCAGCGGGACGAGAACGTCTTCATTATTGGCGAAGACGTGGGGGTAGAGGGTGGCGTATTCAAGGCGACCAAGGGGCTTTACGAAGAGTTCGGGCCTGACCGCGTCATCGATTCTCCGCTCGCCGAGGGCATCATCGTCAGTGCTTCTATCGGCGCGGCGTTAGCTGGACTTCGGCCCGTACCCGAGATTCAGTTCTCTGACTTCATCACCCCCGCATTTGACGCGCTTACCCAGCAGGCCGCGAAGCTTCGCTATCGGTCAGGCGGAACTCAGACTTGCCCACTTACTCTGCGCGTCTGCTACGGCGGCGGTGTTGGTGGCGGTCTTTATCATAGCCAAACCAATACGACCTGGTTCGCCCATGAGCCTGGCCTGATGGTGGTCGCGCCGGGTACCGTCGCCGATGCCAAGGGCATGCTCAAGGCAGCGATCCGGCAGGACGATCCTGTCATCTACTTCGAGCACAAAAAACTCTATCGATCGATCAAGGAAGAGTTGCCGGACGATG
>DASWUZ010000324.1:0-3625 GCA_036401395.1 Acidisarcina sp. | reverse complement strand
TTCAGCCTGTTTGCCGCGCTGAACCTAATCCTCGCCTGCATGAACCCGGAATCGCAGACGGTGACGAACTTGGTCATCGGGGTGTTGATGGGCGGCTGCTTTGCTGTTGCCTGGGCAATTGCGTTTGCTTATAGATATTTCCGATTTTTGCCGGTCATCGCCGTCGTGCAGTTCGGCAGCTACGCCGTCCTGGCCCGTTACTCTCTCCGCCATCGGCTTGATCTCCAGGGAATAACTCATAAGCTGAACATTGACGGCACCCTGGCGATGATCTTTTTAGTGCTGGGATATGTCTGGTTCATTCTCTTTTTTCGAAGAGAGGGGGAGAGGTTCTTCAAGACGCGAACTGAGGTCCGGCTGGCCGGGGAAATCCATCGTGCCCTGGTTCCCGTCCGCCACATGACAATAGGCAACGTTGAGATCTTCGGGACTTCCATTCCAAGCAGCGAAGTTGGCGGCGACCTCTTTGACATCGTTCAGTGTAAGGACGACTGGCATGCCTATGTCGCGGATGTGTCCGGTCATGGCCTCGCAGCGGGAATTCTAATGTCGATGATAAAGAGCGCAACCTCTATGCAGCTGAACAAAATGAATCGGCCAGCAGAGCTGCTCACGGACCTCAACGACGTTATGCAGCCGTTCACGTCCCCGGCAAACTATCTGACTTTCGCCTACGTTGGCGGCTGTGGCACATCGCAGCTTAATTTTGCACTCGCCGGGCACCTCCCGATCCTGCACTATTGCGCCGAGTCTAAGACCATCATCGAGCACGCCGACGACAACGTTCCAATCGGGCTCTTTAAAAACCAGACGTTCGCGATCTCTCAACTTTCGCTGCAGCAGGGCGACCTGCTCGCCATAGTTACGGACGGATTCACGGAGGTCTTCGACTCGAAGGAACGCGAGATGGGCATCGAGGAGTTGAAAGCCCTGCTGCTCGCCCGCGCCGGTCTTCCGCTTCCCGATATCTATAAAGAGCTGCGGAGCCTCACCATGGCCTTTGGGGAGCAAACCGACGACCAGACTATGCTGTTGGTTCGCGCCGTCGCCTGATTCGCTGTGTTCGGTGGCGATTGATCTTCAGATGGTCCTTAATTCTGATAGTGTGAATAGCGGTTAAATAGCCCCGGATCGGAAGACAAGCATGGCAAAGGCAACCTGGAACGGCAAAGTGATCGCTGAAAGCGACGTCGTAGAGACAGTTGAAGGCAATATTTATTTCCCCGAAACCTCGGTAAATCGCGAATATTTTCGGCCCAGCTCTACGACTTCAACCTGCCCGTGGAAGGGTCAGGCCCGCTATTACAACCTAATCATCGATGGGCAGGAGAACCCGGACGCAGCCTGGTATTATCCCGACCCAAAGCCGGCAGCTCGCAACATCAAGAACCATGTCGCGTTCTGGCGTGGCGTGGAGATCGAGAAATAGCCCCGATATGACCCCGCGACTACGTCCGATAGCCACTGCCCGGAACTAGCGGCCTCCTGAGTCCCCGATCGGATGCTTGATCAAATTTCCCCGAGCTACTGTCATTAGCTCAGTGGGCTCCGGCTGGTGGCTTGCTGCCCGGTCTGACTTTGCGAAAGAGCCAAACAGCACCTGCGGCTGCGAAAGATAGCAGTGCCGTCCATCTAAATACATCGACAAAAGACCACAGTAGGGCCTGCTGACCGAGCTGCTTGTAGATCAGCCCGCGTGCACCGGCGTTTCCCTGGGCGTGCCCGAGCCGGCCGCCGAGGAAGTCGGTCAATCGATTGATGCGCTGCTGAAGCCAATAACTGGTTTCAGGAGCGCTGGCCGCAATCATCGACTGGTGGTAATCCGCGCGCCGCACCAGCAGTGTCTGAGCCGTTGAGATCCCGATGGACCCGCCGATATTGCGCAGCAGATTGAATATCCCGCTGGCGTTTCCGATCTGCTCATTGCGCAGCGTGCCGTATGCCTGCGTCGTGATAGGCACAAAGACGAAACTGAGCGCAAAACCAGTCGCGACGATCGGGACCAACAGGGTAGTCGGCCCGATGCTGAGATTGATGTTGGCGAAGAGGATCGAACAGATGCCAAAAGTAATAAAACCAGCCGAGAGCAGGAGGCGGCCGTCAATCTTGCCGCTGAGGTAGCCGATGACCGGCATGCCGGCGATAGAACCGACTCCACGGGGCCCGACTACCAGGCCGGCTGTAAACGCCGTGTATCCAAGGACTTCCTGATAGAACAGCGGCAGGACTGTGATGGTCGTATAAATGGCCACTCCGAGCATGAAGATGAGCAGACAGCCTATACCGAAATTCCAGTCCTTCATGACTTTTAAGTCGATGAGCGCGCCCTTTCTCCGCCAGCAGTGGACTACGAACCAGACGAAGGTGACCACAAGAAAGAAACCAGCCCAGCGAATCCAAACGGCCCCTAACCAGTCGTCCTCCTGACCCTTGTCGAGGACTACCTGAAGACAGCCAGTCCAAACCGCGAGCAGGCCAAACCCCAGATTGTCGAAGGGCCCGACCTTGGCGTTCTTTATATAGGGCGGGTCGTGGACGAAACGATTGATCATGAAAACAGCCAGCGCCCCGACTGGGATGTTGATGTAGAAGGCGTATCTCCAGCTATAGGTGTCGGTGAGCCACCCGCCCAGGGTGGGCCCAAGTACGGGAGCTACCACAATGCCAAAGGCGAAAAATGCCATGGCCGCGCCCCGTTTCGCTGGGGGAAAGCTCTCCAGCAGAATCGACTGCGAGAGTGGTTGCAGCGCTCCTCCGCCGGCGCCCTGAACGACCCGGGCGATGAGAATGAACGCCAGCGAGGGGGCCGCCCCGCAAAAGAACGACGCCACGGTAAAGATGATCACGCAAGTGATGAGGAAGCGTTTCCGGCCGAAGCGTAAAGCGAACCAGTTGCTCGCGGGCAAAATGAGAGCGTTGGCGACGAGATAGCTCGTGAGCACCCAGGTGGCTTCGGAATTCGAGGCAGACAAGGAACCGGCGATGTACGGCAGCGCAACCGACGCAATGGCAGTGTCAAGCACCTCCATAAACGTCGCCAGCATCACGGAGATAGCGACCAGCCAAGGATTAACTCCAGCATTTTGTGCGGTTTGACTCCCCGCCGGGGCGGCTGCCGTTGCCATGATTCTCCAGGGTTGGCGAATTGAAATGCTGGCTTGATCTGATGTGGTGGGGGATTTTTCCTTCTGCTATCGATGTTTCGATGCATAGAAGTCTGCGAATGCAGCGAGTTCCAAAGCTGAACTCGCTGCATCGTGCTTGTTAGTTTTAGCATCAGATAGATTGACAACAAGTGACTCAAGGTGCGATTCTGGAGTTCGGTTGGCAGCGATCGGCAAGATTTCAGAGGACGCGGGGAATTATGGGAAAGATCATAGGAATTGACTTGGGAACGACCGATTCGGTCGTGGCAGTGATGGAAGGCGGCGAACCGAAGGTCATCGCCAACGAAGAGGGTGGCCGGACTACGCCTTCGGTGGTTGGGTTTACCAAGAGCGGCGAACGCCTGGTTGGCCAGGTCGCGAAGCGGCAGGCAATCACCAACCCGGAAAACACGATTTATTCGATCAAGCGCTTCATGGGTCGCCGGTTCAACGAAGTGAACGACGAGATGAAGATGGTG
>DASWUZ010000323.1:0-6996 GCA_036401395.1 Acidisarcina sp. | reverse complement strand
TTTCTTCTGTCTCTCTTCAGTCTTTAGCGGATGGAGTGGCAGGTCTCAAGAACCCCAACCCCGCCGCAACACCGAAGTATAGCATGTAGTTGCGAGCCCGTACTTCGAGGTCAGGATCGAGGGCAGGGATCTCGGACGCGTAAACGACGGTTCCCCTGACACGCGCCTTTCGCTCAGTTTTTTCCGCTCCTCGGTCGCGAATTAGCACCTATACCTGTGCAATTTAAGCCTATACTTCTCGCTACTACACTCGTTCTGGAGAAAGACCTTGGCTAAGTTTCGTATACGCCTGAAGTTACAGGCGCTGGAATTAGAAATAGACGGAGAACGCGAAGACATAGCGGCTATCAGCGCGGCTGTCCAACAACAGTTCGCCGGCCTAGTCCAGCCGTCGGAAGCAATAGCAGAGGGCCACAAGGAGCTTGCTTCGTCCTCTTCCACCACTATTGAGGGCGAGACTAAAGGTCGCACGCGCACTGGTGGGAAGAAACGCTCTTCACGTTCGGCCTCCACCGACTCGTCTGGCAACACTGCGATTGACTTCCGTCATGATTCTGCGAGGTTCGGAAGCCCTCAGCAGGGTTGGTCCGTCGCTCAAAAGTGTGTGTGGCTGCTTTATGTTTTAACAAGCACAGGGTCCGGCGAAGCCACGGCGCAGCAGTTGACTGCTACCTTCAACGCCCAATTCAAAGCCGCCGGTAAGCTCCACCCGCCAAATGTTACAAGGGATCTGAGCAGGGCCAAGGTCGGAAACCCCGCGCCCCTCGGGGAAGACAAAGGCAAATGGTTTTTGACAGAGGAAGGAAAACGGCAGGCCGAAGAACTGGTGAATTCAGGCCTCGCACCGAAGGGCTGAGTGAAAAGATGAAGCTGAAAGCATACGAGGAGCTTGTGTCTCTTTGTGATCTAGCCGAGGTAGAACGGGTTTGCTACCTCGCGTTTTTCCATTTGAAAATGTCCCAGCAGGCAGAATTTAGCGTTGGACATGCACTCGATTGGCTCAGCAGTCTGAACTATCCTACGCCCAACAAGTCCAGATTGAGAGCCAACTTAAGGTCAAGTAAGGCTACGATCGCCGGGGGCGGAAGTGATAGTTTCCGACTGCATAGGGACTTCATAGCCAAGTTGGAATCGGAAATCCCTACCTTGACAGAAGATTCCGAAGATGTCGCGGACAAGGGCACTATTTTGCCGACCCTCTTGTACATGAACACGCGTGGATTCGTGGAGTCCCTCTCGAAGCAAATTAATGCTTCCTTTGAGAATCACATCTTTGACGGATGCGCCGTGTTGATGCGGCGATTGATGGAAATATTACTAATACTCACTTATGAGCAGTTGGGCGTCGCTGACAAAATCAAAGGGGCCGATGGCAACTACGTCATGCTGGAGAGAATCCTTGACAACGCAAAATCCAGCGGTACCTTATCGCTGTCTAGGAACAGCAAGGAAACGGTGGAGGAATTTCGGAAGCTTGGCAACTTCTCGGCGCACAAAATTCACTACAACTGCAAAGGACAGGACATCAAGCGTGTCCAGGTAGAGTATCGAGCCCTATTTGAGGAACTCTTGTACAAGAGTGGAATCAAAGTCTAACCCAGCTGGAATGTCTTGAACCGATGCTCTGGTCATTCACGCGCTTAGTTTGGCGGGCTGAAGTTACGCGCCGTCGATGTTGCGACGGTCAAATTCTAGATATCTGCCTCCCAGACTTCTTCCTTTAGACCCGCCAGCCGAGTGGCTAGCTCGCATCTTATCCATCTGAAGTAGGAGAGTCATCATGGAGCGTAGGAATTTTCTTAAGAGTGCTGCGGTTGCTGGGATTGCTGCTGTGGCGGGGTCGGTTCACGCCAGCGGCTCGCCTGCGGTGGGCGCGGAGGCTGCTAGTCAGGGTGGCGGCGGACAGAGCGGTGGTAAGGTGACGCGGCCGCAGTCGCCGGACATGGTTTATCGCCAGCTGGGGAGTACGGGCGAGACCGTATCAGCTATCGGTCTCGGTGGCTTTCACGTCGGCAAGCAGCAGGACGCCAACGAGAGCGTCACCCTCATCCGCAAGGCGATCGATGGCGGCATCACCTTCCTCGACAACTGCTGGGACTACAACGACGGCATCAGCGAAGTGCGCATGGGCCGGGCGCTGCGTGACGGCTACCGCGACAAGGTCTTCCTGATGACCAAGCTCGATGGGCGCACCAAGGCTGAGTACAACAAGCAGCTAGAGGAGTCGCTCAGCCGCCTCGGCACCGACACCATCGACTTGGTGCAGTTTCACGAGATCATTCGGCTTGAAGACCCCGACCGCGTGTTCGCTCCGGCTGGGGCGATGGAGGCGGCGGTCGCGGCGCGGCAGGCGGGAAAGATCCGGTATATCGGATTTACGGGCCACAAGGACCCCATGGTGCATCTGCGCATGCTGGAGATGGCGAAGACGCATAACTTCCACTTCGACACGGTGCAGATGCCGGTCAATGTGATGGATGCGCACTTTCGCTCGTTCACCAAGGAAGTGATGCCGGTGGCGATCAAGCAGGGTATCGGGGTACTGGCGATGAAGACTTTCGGCGACCACTACATCCTTGACAGCAAGATTGTTCAGCCGCTGGAGGCGTTGCACTACGGGCTTACGCAGCCGGTCTCGGTGGTGATTACTGGGATCGATTCGGAAACGATACTGAATCAGGCGCTGGAGGCGGCTAAGACATTCAAGCCGATGTCGGATGCCGAGGTTGCTTCGCTGTTGGCGCGTACTAAGGATCTGGCTATGACCGGGACGCTTGAGTTGTTTAAGACTTCGTCGCATTTCGACGGGACTGCTCGGAATCCTAAGTGGCTAGGTGGGATGTTGACGAGTTAGGGTGGGGGCATGGAATCAACCGGGGCATTTAGACTACCCTGCTTGGTCAGTTGGCGGGCATCCGGCGTAACATATACTTTGATATATGCCACGCTAAGGAGTGATTGATGGCCCGCACTGCAAAGATTTTCATGAATAACCGGAGTCAGGCTGTCCGTCTTCCTAAGGATTTCCAGTTTGATACGCACGAGGTTTTTATTCGCCGGGTGGGTGAGGACGTGGTGCTCTCTGCTCGGCCTGAGGACTGGTCGGTTTACCTGGCTTCGGGGCCGGTGGCGTCTCCGGAGTTCATGGGCGAGATTGAGGACTTGCCAGTGCAGGAACGCGAATTCTAATGTCGGTTTACATGCTCGATACCGACATCTCCTCCTACATCATGAAGCGTTCCCATGAAGCCGTCCTTGCGAGGCTGCGGGAGGTCCCGGTCCGTGATGTCTGTATCTCGGTCATCACCAAATCAGAGCTGATGTATGGGGTGGAAGTGTCGCCTCGGAGGACCCAGGACCAAGCCGCTCTTGATGCCTACCTTAGGCATGTGGCGGTGCTGGATTTTTCTGACGAAGCGGCGATTCATTACGCTGATATTCGGGCCGGCCTCAAAAGGACCGGCGGTTTGATCGGCGCCAACGATCTTTTCATCGCAGCGCACGCTCGCTGCCTCGGGCTCGTGCTGGTAACCAACAACACACGCGAATTCGAACGAGTGCCTGGCCTTAGGGTCGAGAACTGGGTGGAGTAGCGTCAGAGAATACGGCTGCGACTATTGTTCGGGGGTGGCGCGGCGGCGGCGGCCGCTTAGGAGGTAGAGGGCGGCGCGGAGTTCGAGAAGTGGATCGTTGCTTGGGTCGATGCCGTCTACTCGGGGGATGGGGTCGAAAATGATGTTCTTCTGCTCGTGGGCGTCGTTGGGTACGGGGCCGTGGAGGGCTATAGTTCCCAGTTCGAATTGGGTGCGGTCGGAGGGCCAGTGAATGGTGGCGTCGTCTACGATGTCGCCGGGTTCGGCTAGCTGGACGAGAACGCGGAGCTGGATGGGGCCTTTGGCTACTCTTTCGGCCAGTTCTTCGAAGAGGTAGTGGGCGGGCCTGGTCGCTACGGTGGCGTCCTCTAGGTATTGCGTGCCAGCCGTAGGGACGATGCGGTAGCGGCCGAAGCGGGTCGCTCCCTCTTGATTGGTGAAGTGCATGGCGGTCACGCCGAAGTAGGCCTCGGTGGCGAAGCTAGCGGGGAAGGGCTTGGGCGCCTGCACGAAGGCGAGCGCGGCGGGGTGACTGCCCAGGAAGGCTTCGAGGGGCGACCCGGCGAGATTGGCGGGGTCGCTGGACGCGAGGGCGCGGAGGAACTCCAGAAACTCGTCGGCGGTGTGGGTAGGAAAGCCGTCGGTGGAGTGGGCGACGATGTCGGTGTGGCTGTGTTCGGCGAGGTGGAATCGGACGCCGATGCCTTTGGGATTAGTGTTGGGGTCGGTGTCGGGGATTAGCGGGATGCCGGTTGAATCCGAAAAGCGCACCGTGACTGGCGTGGATTCGCGGATGATGTGGGGCGCGCGGGTTAGCGTGGGTGCGTCGGCTGCGGGGGTGAAGGTTCCACTCAGCATCGTGCCCTTGGCGTGGGCGGGACGGAAGCCGGGATGAAGGCCGAAGATCGTGTCGAATTGATTGAGCAGGTTATTGGCCAGGGCCAGGAGCTTTTCGTCGATGGGCAGGGGCATGGGGTTTCCTCCGGGTGAGGTCGTTCAACCACTCTACAGAGTTTGCGGGGAGGTTGAGATAAATTGTCGCTACAAAATGGCGGCGCGGCTTTAGCTAACCGACATCAATTGTGACGCTGGCTGAACTCAGATTCTCTCCACGCGCCTCGAGAGTGATGGAACCTTTTTCTCCCATGGGTCTCAGGATTGCCAGGCAACGGCCGTGAAAAGTTTTTCGAGAGGGCTGATGATAGCTGGCCATCTCGTGCGGGTTGGCATTGCCAACGGCGGCCAGTTCGCCCTGGCCTTTGACTGAGAAGTGAATATCGGCGACGCCGTCTTCGATCGCATGACCGGCATTGTCTTGTAACTCGACCATCACATAGGAGAGATCGTTGCGGCTTGCGCGAATGTGCGTACGGTCTGCACGCAGTGCAATCTTGCTTGGATTGCCCGTGGTGCGAAGGACTTGTTCGGCGACTTTGCCATTGACGATTGCAGATGCTTTCAATTCTCCCGGAGCGTACGGCAATGCGAACTCAGTGACGAAGGGCGCCGGGAACTCCGCTTTGGCGGCTTCAATAGGCTTGCCGTTGAGCGTCAGGGCTACCTTCTCCCCCTTACTATAGACACGCACCGTGACCATGACGCCTTCATCCCCGGGCCAGGTCCAGCTGCGTAATTCGTCGTAGAAACCCCAGAGCATGAGCTGTTGCTTGCGATCGGGCGGGAGGGGACGCACGACGGCCATTTCCAGAGGGCTGCGGTCCCACACCACATCGCGCAGATAGCTAATAGCCTTCTTATTGCCGATGAGATCGATGTCTCCGCAATAGCTAATGAACCAGGGAAAGCCCGGCTTTGCAAAGGTGCTGTTCTTCGGCAGGGTCACCTGAAGGGCGGCCGCGGCATCCGGTCCGGCCGCTGCTGCCGGGGGCGGCCCGAATGGGCTCTTCTCCGGCGTCAGGACAGCGGCCCCGATAGCCGATTCACCGATGTAGTCAATGCCAGTCCATACGAAATCCCCAATCACGTAGCTAAGCCTATTGACCAGCTCCCAGTTCTCCGCAACCTGAACTGGAAAGGACTCTGTTCCCATCATGACTCGCGTGGGATGCAGCTGATGGTCGGATTCGTAGTGGTCTTTTGTGTAGTTGTAACCGCAGACGTCGAGGAATTGGTAAGCCGCATCGGTGTCGCTCCAGGGCCTTGGATGTCTGGCGTCGAAGAAGAAGGGGACGGCCATCGTGACGGGGCGGGTTAAATCCAGTTCGCGAACGCGGGTGGAGAGATTCTTCGCGATCTGAACGCCGTCGGGGTCCGATCGCTCCTCAATCTCGTTGCCGATGCTCCACATAATGACGCTGGGATGATTGCGGTCACGAAGCACCATTGAATCGATGTCCCTCTTCCACCAATCGTTGAAGTCGAGATGGTAGTCGTCCGGATTTTTTCCTTTTTGCCAGGCGTCAAACGATTCATCAATGACCATCACGCCCAATCGATCGCAGGCATCAAGAAACACGGAAGAAGGAGGATTATGACTGCAGCGAATCGCGTTGTACCCGTTCGCTTTGAGCAGCTCGACGCGGCGCTCCTCGGCGCGATCAATTGCCGCTGAGCCAAGCGGGCCATTGTCGTGGTGGACGCATGCGCCTTTGAGTTTGTACGACTCGCCATTGATGCGCAGTCCATGCTCTGCGTCGACCTTCACTTCGCGAATACCGAAAGGTGTTATAGCGCGATCGACGGCTGCGCCGGAACAGGAGATTTCAATTTCTGCAGTGTAGCGGTTAGGCGCATTTGGAGACCAGAGCTTCGGTTGATTGATTGTTGTGACAAGCACAGCTTCGCCGCTGCCTTTTGAATCCAGACGCTTGTCTGTGGTCATTGTGGCTGCGGTGTGACCTTGTTCGTCGAGAAGCTTGCAGAGCACCCTGGCGGTAGCTGTCGTCGCATCGTGATTGGTCAATTTCACACTGACCGTGACGGTGGCGGTAGCCGCCGAGATATCGGACGACTGCACGTGGACCCCCCAGACGGGAATGCTCACACGTCCGCTGGTCATCAAGACGACATGACGGTCGATGCCTGACCCGGAGTACCAACGGCTATTCTTTCCTGTGTTGCTGACTTTCAAGGCGAGTACGTTTTCGCCCTTCTCGCTCAGCAGATCAGTTACGTCGAAATAAAATGCAGTGTAGCCGTAGGGATGCTTGCCGACTTCCTTGCTGTTGACCCATAATTCCGAGTTGCGATAGACGCCATCAAAGAGCAGAACTGCTCGGCCGCCCCGCGGCAACGCCGGCGTTTGAAAGCGCTTGCGATACCATCCGATGCCTCCGACTACCCAGCCAGTCGCGCCCATGCCTTCGCTCTTCATCATGCTGAATGGGCCAATAGCGTCGGAACAATTGCAATCCTGCCAGATGGCCTCAGCGCCGTTGACCGC
>DASWUZ010000322.1:0-14308 GCA_036401395.1 Acidisarcina sp. | reverse complement strand
CCGCGTATCCATATATAAACGCCATAAAGCGCATGGTAGAGAATCGGCAAAAAGATGAACGCCCACTCCAGCACACGTACAAACGGCAGACCATTCAAGAATCTCACCTGCTGCGCATAAGCAGCCGGCCCCTTGAGTGCCTCGAAGTTCGAGACCAGGTGCTCGATCAAAAACGCACCGATGGGAATGATCCCCATCAGCGAATGCATCCGGCGGAAGAGAAACGAATTGCCCTCGCCCGCCCTGAGCGGCTGGACCCCGCGCCTTGATGTTTCCGTAGCGGGTGTAGGGCTGGCGGTTGTTGCCATCTGCTGCGTTGCTCCTTGCTTTGTTCTCGTCCTAATTCGCTTCTCGACGCGCGGGGTGACGCAGTCACCCCGGCAGGCGCCCCATCTCTCGCACCATGAACAACTGCGGGTGTCCATGTCTCGCTTCTGAGACATTGATTCTTACCACGTAGAACCAGCCGTACCACACGCCCGATCCAATTTCATTATTGGTGCCCAAACAATCACCGTCAAGGAAGCCGCTTCACTTGGTCGTAATCCTTCTTCCATTTATCCACGTCGCGATTGCAGCTGTCTTCTAGACTAATCGCGAAGAGACAGCACTTTCTCGTGCTCCTAAGTAGAATGAGCTTTGAGGACCTTATGCTTTCAGAATGTTCGTTGATAGGATTTATTCCGACAGTAGATGCAGAACTAGCGAGGCGCTTTTACGTTGAAGTGCTCGGGCTGGAGTTTGTGGCTGATGACACCTTGCGCTAGTGGTGAAAACGAAGCGATCCAGCATCCGCATCGTGCGGCTGGAAAAGTTTACGCCCGCCACCTACACAATTCTCGGCTGGGAGGTCTCTGATATCGCAACGACTGCTACTGAACTCGCGAAGTCCGGTGTCGTTTTCCTCCGCTTCCTAAATGTCCCTCATGACGACTTTGGAATATGGACGACACCGGATGGCAGCCGCGTGGCATGGTTCCACGACCCTGATGGCAATGTTCTTTCCATCTCGCAGCACTGAAAATCAGGTGCTGAATACCTTAGCCAGGCGAGCCGAAGGCCCGCAAACTATTAGAAATTTGGCTTGGATGCTTCAAAATCACCTGCTTTCGTGGCGGCCTGGTTATTGAGCTTCCCTCGCTACTTCAGATTAGTGTTCAACAAATCGGCTAAACGGTAACCCGCCAGAGCAACCTGCGACCGGGCCAACTTCAATGCTCGCTTCTGGTACGCTGCATCCGGCCGTGGAGAGATCGTTACCGCAGGATCATTGTCATCGCTGATAGGCGCGACATAGACGAAGGATTTTGCAATTGCGGCGCTCTCGTCTACCCACGCCGCGGGGTCCGTTATCGACGCGCCACTTGGCCTTCCTTTCGCTACGAGTGCTTGACCGGTACTGGACACGGCACCGATCGTCGGCGTATCGCCGAGCAGCCCATCCCAGTAAGCGTGCAGCTCGTCCCGGCAAGGCAAGACGCAAAACTTTACGAAGTTGCCACCCGCATCTCCCTGGGGATGGTCAACCGTAAACCGCGAAGTAGCATGAAGAGGTTGATGAACGTCGCCAACCAGATGTTCAAGCCAGACCACATCGTACGACTTGATGTCGTCACCTTCAGCGGTGCCGATCGCCACTGACAAGTCCTTGATCTCAGTGAGCGCGTTGGGCGTCTTGGGCGCCAGCCCAGGGGCTCCGGCCGAGTCGGGGATATCGACGAAATGCCAGTACTTGTGCATCAGCTTGTCCGCATATCCGATATTCTGTGCATCTGTAGCATTTCCCGGAGGAGTATCGCCGCCATTGGGGCCGTCCTTGATGTAGCCAGGGCTGCACGCCAGCTGCTTAATGCAGTCGGGCCAGACTGCGGCGTTCAAAAAAGCGACCAGCCCTTTTCGCTGCTTGCTAACGCCATTCGTCCATTGCGTATACATGGGATTCATCATCAACAGGGCATCCACCCGGGCGCGTTGCTGTGGCTTCAGGTTCTTGTACGCGACGTAAGCCACCACCATATGGCCGCCGTTAAACCACGCCCGTGCTGGCTGAGCAGCAAACAAAATTGCCGACACCACTGCGACCACACATAATTTCTTCATCGCAAAACCTCCCGGCAAATCTTCCCTGCAATCGCACGCGCGGGGCCGTATAAGAACTCGCGATTCGCACATGCAAATTGTCAGAAAAGTTTGGCACGGATTTATAACACGTCATGAGCCGGTCTGAAGATATTTTTGCGTCAATCCTGCATTTCAAAAAGCATCGGCAACAGCGCACGGAATGCGCGCCCACGATGGCTCAATCCATGCTTGGTTTGAAGGTCGATTTCGGCCATCTTTTTCCCTAATTCAGGAAGGTAGAAGAGCGGGTCATAACCGAACCCTCCTGTCCCTCGCGGCGCACTTAAAATGCGACCCTCGACTGCCCCCTCAGCGATAAACAGGACCACGCCGTCACGGGCTGCCGCCAGCACGCAACGATACCGTGCCCTGCGGTCCCCCGCCTCAACCCCAGCAAGGTTTTCCAGCAGAAACTCATTATTCTGGCGGTCTATCTCAGCCGCAGCCAAGTCTTCCGGCACGCACGATCCTACCGCTGCTGCTCCAGAGGCATACCGCGCCGACCGCACACCCGGAGCACCGCCAAGCGCATCAACCTCAAGCCCAGAATCATCGGCTATGACCATCTCCCCCGGCGCAAACCGGCTGTAGTAGATCGCCTTGTCTCGGGCGTTCCCCTCAAAAGTGTCAGCAGTCTCGTCAGGCGCAACGATGTTCTGAATTCCAGGCAGCGGGAGAACCTGTAACCCCTCCACCGGCCCAGCCGCCGCAAAGTCCCGCAGTTTCCCCGCATTGCTCGTGGCGATGTAGAGGGTTGTCATTGTCTCATCGATCCACCCGAACGGCGTACCAAACGATCTGGGTGCTCCATGTCTCGATTCTGAAAGATCGGTGCTGTAGCGCTACTGGCGCCCATCTTGCGTCTTACGATGCGAGCCTCGGGGACGCGGCTGAAACCCCGCCAGCGGACAACGTTCACATCGCGGCTGCGGCCCACAATGCCTCTTGCCCACCGCGACAATCAACGCATGAAATTCGTTGTAGTGCTGCAATCGCGTTACAGGCCCGCCCTCGAAGAACGCCATCAACCTCAGATCCTGAGTCTCGGTATAGGTAGCCCCCTCGCGAACCAGCCTATGCCGGGCTGTCACCCGCCGTAAGTACTCATCAACAACCATCACCGGATGCCCCAGCGCATAAAGCAAAATCGCGTCCGCCGTCTCCGGGCCCACACCGGGCAACGCCAGCAACTTGTCACGAGCCACCCAAGTCGACTCCGACGCGAGCTGCTCAAGGCTGCCGCCATACTCACGATCCAGCCACGCCACGAAGCCCTTAAGCGCCGCCGCCTTCCGCACCATGTAGCCCGATGGCCGAATCACCGCCCGCAAATCCTCTTCAGATATGCACCGGATGCCCTCGATGGTAAGCAAACCGGCCTCCGCCAGGCGCGCAATTGAAAGTGCAACTCCGCGCCACGAAGTATTCTGCGTGAGATAAGCGCCGACGATCACCTCAAAGGGCGTCTTCGCCGGCCACCACTGCTGCGGGCCATAAGTGGCAACCAGCGCGTCATACATCTCCCGCAGCTTGCGTGCCGCCTGCGGTGAGGGCTTCCGGCTTCGCGATGTCTGCGAGCGAGTAAGTTTCAATACTAACTACTCCACCCGAAATGGATTGGCAGCCAAGTCACCGGGACGCCCCCTCGCGAAGCTGCTGCTTCCATCCCAGCAACTTGGCGCGCGTAGACTCCGCCTCCGCCTCAGGCACCATTCCCTTCGCCTGATAGAGGATGGACAAGCGCGTATGCGCAAGCACATCGTCCGGCTCAAGCGCGATCAATCGGCAAGCTACGTGAATCGCTTCATCCAGTTCACCTGCGTCCTGTAGCGCGCGGGTTAGACCGTGCAAAGCATCGGCAAAGTGCGGGTCGATGGCAACGCATTCGCGCAGCAGGCGGGAGGCCTCACCCGATTCGCCGGAAGCGATCAGGTCGAGTGCACGAAAATATAGCTCCTCGGCGGCTGATCTCTTTGAGGATGAGGACAGTTCTGCGAGGTCGATTAGGGCCTTTGAGGGCGGGGAAGTCATAGCTTTTCTACTGCGTCCTGTTTATGATACCGTTCCCGCCCATCCGATTGACTGCGCACCAACGCGACCGATTCTCAACGAGACGAAGTTCTACACCGAGTACCTGTACTTTCAGGTGAAGAAAACGCCACGAGATGGTCCACATAGCCGCGATTGAAGAGATCGTTAAACGGCGGATGCATTCAAAGCAATCGCAATTGCATTTCTATGCATCAAATTGGCAGTAAACAAAGAAAAAGCGTAAGTCTCCTGAAAAACATACAACAACGAGGGATGCAAAGGTGGGGCACCGTGAAAAAGTCGACGTGCTATGCTTCAGCCATCTCCGCTGGAATTCGGTTCAACAAAGACCCCATCATCTGATGAAGCGATGCTCTGGTGAGCATCGAGTGTTTTTCTGGGAAGAGGCGTCGTTTGAGGACGTCGAGGCTCCGCAACTTCGGATTTCCCCACGTGGTGGGGGTCACATAAACACGCAAGAGAATCTTCGTGACGAAGGGCTTTTCGTAGTTGAGCCTATTTTGCCGCACGCCCTGGGAGCGACTGATTTCAGCGAACCGCTTCGGCAGTTGTTAGACGAACTTTCGCGGTCATACAAAGTTGAGCAGCCAGTCGCCTGGTACTACGCGCCGATGGCCATTGGATTTACTGAGAGGCTTGAGCCCAGCGCGGTTGTCTACGATTGCATGGACGAATTGAGCGCCTTCAAAGGAGCCCCGGAGCAGATGGTCGAACGCGAACAGCGCTTGCTAAGAATGGCCGACGTAGTTTTCGCCGGGGGCCGCAGTCTTTACGAAAGCAAGCGGCGGTTCCACAAGAATATCCACCTGTTTCCGAGCAGCATCGACTTTGACCATTTCCTGAAGGCGCGAAGCCCTCAACCGGAGCCCACTGATCAGCTCTCGCTTGCTCGCCCACGTGCCGGGTTTTATGGAGTGATCGACGAGCGCTTTGACTTTGAACTGATTGCAGCTACTGCCGCGCTCTTGCCTGACGTTCAGTTTGTTCTGCTGGGCCCTGTGGTTAAAGTATCAGTGAACGATCTGCCCAAGGCGGTGAACATCCACTACCTCGGGCAGAAAACTTACGACGAATTGCCGAGTTACCTTGCGGGGTGGGATGTCGCGTTGATTCCTTTCGCGCGCAACGAGGCTACGCGATACATCAGCCCTACGAAGACGCCGGAATATCTCGCAGCCGCACGGCCGGTGGTATCGACTCCTATTGCGGACGTGATAGCGAGTTATGGGTCCGTGGTACGCATAGCAGAAAGTCCGGAGGATTTTTCCGCCGCGATCAATACTGCGATGGGTGACGGAGCAGACCCTGGCTGGGTGCGGCGCGCGGACGCGGCGATTGCCGGTCAGTCCTGGGACTCGACATGGGAGGCAATGTGGGAGCTCGCTGAGCCCTACACAGTTTCAAAGATTGTGCAGTAGCAGCTAATTCATGAAGAAGAAAGAGGGCCACGTGTACGACTATCTGATCGTAGGTGCAGGTTTTGCGGGCAGCGTTCTCGCGGAGCGGCTGGCGCGCATTGATAACAAGCGCGTGCTGCTCATTGATCGCCGATCCCATATTGGGGGAAATGCATACGATCATTTCGATGACGCCGGAGTACTTGTACATAAATATGGACCGCATATCTTCCACACTAATTCCGAGCCGGTGTTCAACTACCTCTCGCAGTTCACCAAGTGGCGGGACTACGAACATCGTGTGCTAAGTTACGTCGATGGCAAGACCTATCCATTCCCCATTAATCTGGACACCATTAATCAGTACTACGGGCTGAAGATGGACGCGTTCCAATTGAATACCTTTCTGCGGAAGCTTGGAGAGCACAGGGACATCATTCGTACTTCTGAAGATTATGTGGTCAGCAAAGTAGGTCGCGAGTTATACGAGAAGTTCTTCCGCAACTATACGCGCAAGCAGTGGGGCCTGGATCCTTCCGAGCTGGATTCATCTGTAGCAGCACGCATCCCGGTTAGGCCTGATCGCGACGACCGCTACTTCACGGATTCGATCCAGGCGATGCCATCGGAGGGCTACACCCGGATGTTCGAGCGCATGCTCAGCCACAAAAACATCGATGTTGTGCTGGACACGGACTACCGGCAGGTGGCGTCCGCTGTAAAGCATGGGGCACTCATTTATACCGGCGCGATCGACGAATACTTCGACTGCGTCTACGGCAAGCTTCCTTACCGTTCGCTCGAGTTTGTGCATGAGACCTACAACCGCGCGAAATACCAGTCGGCCCCAGTAATTAATTACCCGAATGACCACGACTACACCAGGATTACCGAATTCAAATATCTCACTGGGCAGAAGCATTCCAAGACGAGCATAGTTAAGGAATTTCCGCGGTCCGAAGGCGATCCGTACTATCCTATACCGCGCCCGGAGACTAACGAGCTATACCAGCGTTACAAGCTGCTGGCGAGCGCGGAACGGAATGTTCATTTTGTGGGAAGGCTGGCGAACTACCGCTACTTCAACATGGACCAGGTAGTAGCCCAGGCACTGGCCACCTTTAACAAGCTATCGATCGTTCGGCCGGTGATGGTGCCCAGCATCGAAGTCAAGACGGCTGACGAATTAACCGCATAGTAAACGAGGGTCGCTGCTATTGCCGGCGACCCTCTCACTTAAAACTCCGTTGCGTCTTTGGTATTCAGGCGACGGGAGCCTTCATCTTGCTCACGTCGGGCACGTCAATTCCCAAGGCGGTAGCGAGGGCCTGCTGGTGGTCCTGCTCCTGAACCACGATGCCACGCAACAGTTCGGCGAGAGCGTACTCTGCCAGCGCGTCACACTGCCTGATTCGTTCCCGGTAATTGCGGATAGTCTCATTCTCATTATCGAGGTCGAATCGCAGCATGTCCTCGGCCTTTTCTGACGTCTTCACCGGTTTGGCGACTACTGAAGGCATGCCGCCGAGGTAATCAATCTGGTTCGAGAGAATGATGGCGTGCTGTAGCTCCTCGGCCGCATGCTTCTCCAGCTCTTCTGCGATATTCATGTAAGGCGCCCCCTTCAAAACCTGAGAATAAACGACGTAGGCGATGATCGCCTGATATTCGCGGGAGAGATCTTCATTCAGCAGCGCGACAAGGTCTTCGCGCTTGATACTTGTATTTACCTGGGGATCCATGTTCCTCCGTAGGGTCGCGTCACGGCTCTTCGCTGCGCACATTGAGTGTCCCACACAGCGGCCAACGCTGTCGAAGAGCGGTGTACCAGGAGCAACTGAAAGCTGCTGTTCTAGCCCGATCCGCTTCATTGTGGCTCATGGAACCTCCCCGCTCGCCGATGAAGCTATCCTGCCAACAGTATCGGGAGGCCGTTCGCTTCCTACCGGTCAAGTCATGCGTCCCTTAGCCAGTAACGGGTGAGATGATGCCCCGACGGCGCGAGCAGAAAGGTCGAAATTGACCGGTAACTTTTTGCGAATGCGGGTTAAAGTATTCAGAGTCGGATAGGGCGACCGACGAGCGTTATGCGCCAAGGTTGTGGCGCCGAGATGGAGAGCTTTGGACGACACATCAAGGGACACGGAGTTTAGGAAGTCCCACCCCTACTACCCTAGACCCCAGCTTCAGCGCGGGTCGTGGACGTCGCTCAACGGCATCTGGGATTTTGCCATTGATCGCGATGCTCTGCTCGAGATTAACCAGGTGGATTGGAGCAGCCACATCTTGGTTCCGTTCAGCCCAGAGACGGCGGCGAGCGGCATCGACGACACAGCCTTCTACTCAGCAGTCTGGTATCGCCGCAGCTTCGAGCGACCCGAGCTGAAGCCGGGTGAACGGCTCGTTCTGCACTTTGGCGCGGTTGATCATGGCGCGATTGTTTGGGTCAACGGAGCGTCCGTCTGCACGCATCACGGTGGCTATACGCCGTTCTATGTGGACATTACGCCTTCGCTGGTGGAGGGCAGTTCTCAACAGATCGTAGTGCTGGCGCACGATGACCCCTCTGACCTGGCCAAGCCGCGCGGCAAGCAGGACTGGAAGCGGGAGCCGCACTCCATCTGGTACCCCCGGACCACCGGGATATGGCAGACAGTGTGGATGGAGATCGTCCCGCAGAGTTCGATTGAGACGATTCGCTGGACTTCAAATCTGGAGCGCTGGGAGTTCAATCTCGACGCGGCCATCTCGGGCTCGGCAGGGGGCGATCTGAGCCTTGCTGTGAAGATGCGGGTAGGCGACCAACTGCTTGCTTCTGACACTTATTCGGTGATAGCCGGCGAAGTGCATCGCTCGATCGCGCTCTCTGACCCGGGTATCGACGATTACCGCAATGGTCTACTGTGGAGTCCTTCTTCGCCGACCATCATTGATGTCGACCTTGAGCTGCGGAGGGCTGATGGGGGCGTCGTCGACCGGGTCAAAAGCTACACCGCTCTTCGTTCTGTGACGGTCCAGGGCGACCGCTTTGTTTTGAATGGCCGACCGCTTACGCTGAGGCTCGTTCTCGACCAGGGGTACTGGCCCGGCACTGGACTGACTGCGCCGAACGACGATGCCCTTCTGGAGGACGTAATCCTGGCTAAGAAGCTGGGGTTTAACGGAGTCCGCAAGCACCAGAAGATAGAAGACCCCCGCTACCTCTACTGGGCAGACCACCTCGGCCTGCTCGTATGGGAAGAGATGCCCAGCGCCTACCGGTACACCCGCAGATCTGTCGAACGTCTGACTCGCGAGTGGATGGAAGTGCTCAACCGCGACAGCAGTCATCCTTGTATCGTCACCTGGGTCCCGTTCAATGAGTCATGGGGTGTTCCTGACCTGCCCGACAGCCCGGCGCAGCGAAACTATGTGCAGGCGCTATTCCACCTAACCAAGGCTTTCGACCCTACCCGCCCGGTAATTGGCAACGATGGTTGGGAGAGTGTTGCGACGGACATCATCGGCATTCACGATTATGACGATCAACCTCAACGTCTGGGCCTGCGGTACGGTATCAACGACATCGAATCGCGCCTTTTCAAGCGCGAACGGCCAGGCGGGCGCATGCTGCTGGTGGACGGAGGGGCGGCTGTCGGTCAGCCCATCGTTCTGACTGAGTTTGGCGGGATTGCCTTCGGGGAAAGCAAGGATGAGATCTGGGGCTACTCACGCTCTGACACTGCTGCCCAGCTGCTTGAGCGCTACAGCGCGCTGCTGAAGACTGTGCGCGCATTGCCTGCGCTCGCGGGCTTTTGCTACACGCAGTTTGCGGACACTTATCAGGAGGCCAACGGGCTGCTCTTCGCCGACCGCACGCCTAAGGCGCCGCTTGAGGAGATAGCGCTTGCGACCAACGGCGCTCGACCGGACTTCGATGCCCAGGTGGAGGCACTTTGGCGTGACCGCCTGATGGAGCACCAGGTTGCGGGTCCCGCTCCGCAAATCCCTTCCGTTAAGGCTTGATTAGGCTTGAGAGGTTGATAGGGCTTGGTTCAAGCCGCTTTAAAGGGTCTGTATCTCTTCATCTATTGCGCGAAGAAGAACCAACCATTGCGGACAGCCAGCTTTGACGCTACCGGGTGCATTTGGTATAAGAATGAAGGCTCCCGGCCGCTTTTTGCACGTTCCTCAGTAGCTCAATGGCAGAGCATTCGGCTGTTAACCGAAGGGTTGTAGGTTCGAGTCCTACCTGAGGAGCCACAAACACAAAACATGAATCAGGATACGAGGCAGTCAAGCCGCCTGCTGTTTTGATTGCACTATAGTCGTTCTGATGGCTGTTCTTTCCGAGGCAGACTTTTGTTGACTACATACTTGTTGGCCACGCGTAACCACCCCCTGGCTATGGAGCACTGCCGCAGCTTAGTTGCGGCTGGATCAAGAGCTTTCGTTGACGTTTGATCCGCTCTAGCTGAACGCTTCTTCGTAGATTGTCGTTCATCGTTCATATTCAACCATTGAGGGAAGGGCTATCTGCCCACTGACTTCATATGTCACGTTTGAACGATGATCTGACACGGCTATTAGCAGGGCGAATAAAACCCCTTCCGATGATGGCAATGTGAATAGCCCGGTTTTTCGATGAGATTACCCGGGCGCTGACCGTGTACGTTATTAAAAGTTTCAGCATAGAGTGAAGTCCGCGAACTGGACAGTCGAGTCGAAGCACGCATTTGGCTGAGCTCTTATAAACCAAATACGCTCTGTCTTGCTGTGACATAAACAATTATTCTAGGTAATGTTTGCACAGTGAATATCATCTTGAGGTCTCATGGTTACTTAAGTAACCATCTGGAGCCGGAATGATAGGCTTCGGTTCAAGATGAGGGCCCTAAGTCTAGATCGCAGATCTTTTCCACATATGGCTCGGCGAAAGCTCATCGCGGCAACCGCCGGACGTAACGTACTCAAAGACCATGATCAGACCGCCGTATCTAGATAAAGCGGCTCATCATGGCGGTTACGGAGATACCGTAACGTCCAAATCAACGACTGATTCCTGGCATCACTAAAAACCTTTCTGGACATCACTTTGGGGGACAAGCATGGGTTCCGAACCGCGTGCAAAGGACGTAGTCTCGTTTCTTGACAGGGCTTGTTTAGGCAAGACGCGAGCGCAGCGCGAATTTGACACGCGTCTACTCGCGAAACTGAGGGACACTGGACCGCAGAATTCCGCAGGTTCCGGTCCTCACCAGCGGGTACTCAGCAGAGAAACTGGCGCTTTTGAAGCACAACTAAGGCTTTTGGCCCAGACGACTGCGGTGGAAGTCAGTAAGTCGGATCGAAGCACTCCAAAGTACGCGTACACGACACAACTCTCTTCGGTCACGGCACCGAACGGCGCACGCGTAAGTTGTTGCGAACGCCGGTTCAACGCTAAGACCGTGGACCTTAGCGGATGGCTCCGACGCCGCCGTAGAGGGTTAAGCCTTTGGCGCTTGCAGTCGATAAATAAACCTGAACATAGGCATCGAGGTGCGCTCAATCGGGTGCCGCGAGAGCGGGCCGTAGAGAGCAGCTATCAATCCGAGCTAGACCGGCGGGCGTATATGAAGCAAAGCACACATGTTGAGCTGCCGTTTGCCGCATTGAAAACAACTGATTCCTGGCATTGCCTTTTTGGGGAGCAATCATGAGTTTCGAACCACGCGCAAAGGACGTAGCCGCGCTTCTAGACCGGGCCGGCCTTCATGAGACCGGAACGTACCGCGAATTTGGCAAGATTCGCGATGCGATCCTGGTTAACTCCGAGCAGGAAAAATCCTCCATTTCTACTGGTCATTTGCGCGTACTCGGCAGGCAGGCAGGCGCGGCCGTAGCGCAGTTTAGCCCGCTTCCCGACCAGGGAGCTCCCGTGTTCGATCGATTGTTGGGCAGGAAGCGACCCCGATCAGGCCCTTTGCCGGCTACAGCTGCCAGGATCGCCCTGTTTTCGCTGGCAGGCGGAGTGGGCAAGACTACGCTTACGATGGCGCTGGGGCGGATTCTGAGCGGGCGCGGACGCGGTGTGGTCCTCGTAAACTGCGGCAGCAGTTTCGCCTGGCAGCATTTGCTCGGTCCTCGAGCGCAACGGGTGGGAGGGCTGACGTTTCTGCACATGGGGGAGGGCCCAGCAGTCCGCTCCATGACTTTGATCGAGGCGGACGAAGCAGCCACACCCGAAGCAGAGGAAAGGGCGATGGAACTGGTGCAACAGGCCAGTATCGATGCCGATGCGGCGCTGCTTGATCTGCCCTCCGGTACCTGCTCACGCAATCTCGATCTCGCATTCTCGGCAGACCATGTACTGGTACCGATCCTGCCGAACCTGCACTCCGCGGCCACGCTGCGGTCGGTAGACAGTTTGTTGCAGTCCGGACGATCGACAGAAACTCACGTGCATTACGTGTTGAACCGGTATGATCCGTCCCGGGCCCTGCATCGCGAGATGCATGACCGGCTGCAGTCCATACTGGGCGACGCGCTTTTACCGCTCTACATTCGCGAGGAGCCGTTGGTTGAGGATGCAATGCAGAACGGGCTGACGGTAGTGGATTATGCGCCTGATGCCGAGATGGTTGCGGATCTGCGAGTCCTCGGCAGGTGGATCGAGCAACTAACGCCGCGGCACCCGGCGTTGAAAGAAGCGACGTTATGAGCCAAACCGGCGCTGTTCTCCTGACTTCGGACCCCAGGGGTAGGACGCTTTTGATTAGGAGCTTTCCCTGGATCGCATTGCCGCTGCTGGCCTTGCTGATGTTTTGCGTTGGCAGTGTAGCCATGACCTGGCAGCAACAAGCTGCCTTTGGTGCGCTGATGCTGGGAACGGTATTGATCGTCAGCCGCACGCGGAGTGGACGAGCGGGCACGCTGGTGATGGTGATCTTTTCGATGTGCGCGACGACGCGCTACGCCATGTGGCGCATCGGTTCTCTGGAGCATTATCTCGCCAGCCCGTGGCAGGCCATCGATCGATGGAATGCGCTGTTCATGGTTCTCCTGGTCGTCGCCGAGGTGTATTCGTTTCTCATTCTTTACCTGGGATACATGCAGACGATCGCACCGCTGCGGCGCCCGCCGGTCGCATTGCCGCTGGATATCGACAAGTGGCCTTCAATCGATGTGATGATCCCAACGTTCAACGAGCCAATGAATATCGTCTGCTACACCGTGCTGGCGGCTAAGCAAATGGACTGGCCTGCGGACAAGCTGAACATCTGGCTGCTTGACGATGGTGGCCGCGCGGAGTTTCGCGACTTTGCGAAAGAGGCTGGGGTCGGCTACGTAGCAAGGCCGGAGCACAATCATGCCAAGGCTGGCAACATCAACTATGCTCTCGAGCGCTCCTCGGCCGATCTTGTGGCCATCTTCGACTGCGACCACGTGCCGACGCGCTCGTTCCTCCAAGTAACGGCGGGTTGGTTTTTGCGCGACGCAGAACTGGGAATGCTACAGACGCCGCATCACTTTTACTCACCCGACCCGTTTGAACGTAATCTCGGGCATTTCCGCGAGGTGCCGAATGAAGGGGAGCTCTTTTACGGCATCATCCAGGACACGAACGACCTGTGGAACGCTACTTTTTTCTGCGGTTCCTGCGCCGTATTGCGCCGCACAGCGATTGACCAGGTGGGCGGGATCGCGCATGAGACGGTGACCGAAGATGCACACACTTCGCTGCGCATGCAGAAGCTTGGATGGAACACGGCTTATATCAATCTGCCCCAGGCCGGCGGGTTGGCGACGGAGACGCTCGCCGACCACGTGAAGCAGCGGGTCAGGTGGGCGCGCGGCATGGCGCAGATTTTACGCATTGATAACCCGCTCTTCGCCAAAGGGCTGACGCTGCCGCAGCGGCTTTGCTATTTCAACGCCATGCTGCACTTTCTTTACGCATTGCCGCGGTTGATCTTTCTCACCGCTCCGATCCTTTATCTCGTCTTCGGCAAGCTCAACATTCCCGGATACTGGCTGACGATTCTGGTCTTCGCTATACCCCATTTGCTGCTATCCATGGTGACCAATTCGCGAATCCAGGGGAGGAAGCGATACTCCTTCTGGAACGAGATTTACGAGACAGTGCTGTCACCTTACATTCTGCTGCCCACCCTGTTTGCGCTGATTTCTCCAAAGTTCGGCAAGTTCAACGTGACAGCCAAGGGACAGAATCAGGAGGAAGGCTCCTTCGACTCCAAGCTGGCCCGACCCTTTATGGCGCTTTTGGCCCTGAATGGGCTGGGGCTCCTGATGGCGATTCCGCGGTATCTCTTCTGGGACCACGCCCACCCCGGCACCATCGCGATGAATTGTTTCTGGACGCTGTTCAACATGGTCGTTCTCGGCGTGACCCTGTCGATCTGTTGGGAGCCACGCCAGCGGCGCGAGGCAGTGCGAGTGACGGCGAAGATTCCAATCGCGATCTCGAGCCACGGCCTGTTGAGAAGCGGAATGCTCGAAGACCTTTCCGTCGGTGGCGCTTCGGCGAAGCTCGATGGTCCATGGAAGTCCGGTGACACGGTAAAGATTTCTTTCCCCGGTGAAGACTCCGAATCCATGTTCTCTGCGCGCATTGTTAGCTCGGCGCAGGGCCGGGTGAGGCTGGCATTTGAAATCAGCAGCGTAGAGCACCAGGAGGCCATCACCCGGATCCTCTTTCTTAACGCGGACCGCTGGCTCGACTGGAATGACGGTCGCGGGAGCGACAATATTCTGCG
>DASWUZ010000321.1:0-5869 GCA_036401395.1 Acidisarcina sp. | reverse complement strand
ACCGTAGCCGCCGCCACCGAAGAGGAAATCTACGACGCCCTCGGCATGGACTGGGTCCCTCCCGAGCTTCGCGAAAACTACGGCGAGATCGAGGCCGCCGCTGAACGCCGTCTCCCCCTGCTCATCGAGCAGAAAGACATCCGCGGCGACGTGCACATGCACACCGTCGCGACCGACGGAAAAAATACGATCCGCGAGATGGCCGACGCCGCGCTAACCAGGGGCTACGAATACATCGCGATCACCGACCACTCTAAGAATCTCTCCATGGTCAACGGACTCGACGACAAGCGCGCCCTGACGCACATCCGCGCCATTACGCGGGTCAACGATGAGATGGAAGGCCGGATCCGCGTCTTCCCCGGCATAGAAGTAGACATCCTCGCCGACGGCGCGCTCGACCTATCCGACGAAGTTCTCGCGCAGATGGACGTGGTCATCGGCAGCGTCCACTCCTACTTCAGCCAGCCCGAAGAGCAGATGACAGCGCGCATCCTCCGCGCCCTCGAGAATCCCTACCTTCGCATCCTCGGCCATCCCACTGGTCGCAAACTGCTGAGCCGCGAACCCTATCAACTCAACATGTCGGCCGTCCTCACGCGCGCGGTCGCGCTCGGCGTTGCTGTGGAGCACAACTCCAACCCCAACCGCCTCGACCTCTGCGACCGCGATCTCCGCATGGCCCACGAAGCCGGCTGCAAAATCGTCATCAACACCGACGCCCACCACACTAGCGAACTGAACCTGATGCGGTATGGCATCCGCCAACTGCGCCGCGCCTGGCTCCGCAAGGAAGACGTGCTAAACACCCGCCCCGCCGTCGACTTTCTCGGAGCACTGCGCCCGCGCCCATAGCTCTTTTAACGTCAACGATGCAAGTCTGCATTTGGGCCACGGTTTCTTTGAAGGCCATAGAATATGGCCCGCCTCGAATTTCCAACTTATCTCGGAAGAACGAATGGACTTGCTCTTTTCGCAGGAACTAAAGATTTATGCGATTAGATAGAAGAGCGAAAGATGACTAAGCTCCGGGGGAGGCCCTGCCGGGCATCGCCAGTTATGAGCCGCCGAGCCGCCGAATTTCACTGCGGCGAGAGCTGGGCGCGCCGTATCTTCTCGCGGACGTCCTCCGCCTTGAAGATGGGCAAAGAGCAAGCGGTCGCGGTGCAAAGGAAAAGTGCCGGCCGCGAAACATGCGGATAGGTCACACCGGTAGGCAACGGCGCAGGATCGGCGGGATCGCGGAGCTCAATGAGTTCATGCGACGCAAGGCTGCGGAGCGCAGCCGCATGAAGCGCTCCAGTTTCAGCTTGAGACGGCGGCCCTAGCACAGTGACATGAATTGGCGCTTCGTTGGTGTCCTGATTAGCCAGTAGGATTCCGCCAGAAAGTGGCTGTACCGCGACCGGCTCGGCGGCGAGGTAGCGCATCGCTTCGAGAGCTGTCGAGTGGTAGCGCTGGTCGCCGCTCGCGAAGGCAAGCATTGACGCGAAGCGCACCAGCGCAATATTTTCGTCGCGGTCAGGGTGCGGACGATACGCCGCGTCCGTTGGCCTCTGCGAAGTGACAAATCCGGTCCCGGGCGCGGCGGGAGCGAAGTGTGCTGCAATAAACTCCGCTGCCGCGGCAGCTTTGGCAAGGTCGCTGCGCTCGCCGGTTACGTTGTAAAGCGCAAGGTAAGCCTGCCCCATCGAGAGCGTATCGCCGAGATAGGGGCCCGCTGCGTCGACCTGACCATGGCGAAACCCGCCGCGAGCCAGGCTGCGATGGGTCGCAATATACTTCGCGGCCTGCTGCGCGTGCGTGAGTGCAGCGGCATCACCGCTGACTGCGTAGTAGTCGCAGAGCGCGACGATCATCCACCCGTTTTCACGGGCATAGATGTGCTGGTCGATCCGCGGAATACCCTGCGCACGCCGCTCTTTATCCGACAATTTGAAGTAGGACGCGTTTTCCTGCCCGTCATGCAAATCGGCGTCTTGCGAAACGAAAAATGCTCCGGTTGTTGGCGAAGATAGAAAGCTCGTCGTGTAGCGGTAAATTGATTGCGCGGCCGCCAGGTCTTCCGCATTTGCCGTCTGCGCATAGGCCAGAGAATATTCGCTAAGAGCGTCGGCTTGAATGGAGATCAGCTTTTCGTAGTGCGGCTCAGACCAGTGTCCGCCGACGGAGTACTGATACATCCCGCCCCACACAGGGTCGAGCAGTGCCGTCGCATTGTGCAGCGTGTCCGCCCCACGCTTGGCGTATTCGCCATTGCCTGCTGCGGCCAGGCGCAGAGCATACTCAACCGAATCGCGATCTAGATATTTATGGCCAAATCCCCACCCCGCTACCGGCTGATCGTACTGCTTCTCATAACCTGACTGGATGCGGGCCAGCAGCTCCGGCTTGATCGCGGAGTCGGGAGCGACATGAAATGCTGCCTCTTTCTCTACGCTCGGCCCCGGCGATGGATCATCGATGATCGCCTGCAACATGGAAGACATCTGGCGAGGCGGAATATACCCCTGACGCTTCACAATCTCAGAGCCGTCTGCGGCGAAGACTACGGTCGCGGGCCAGCCATAATCCTGATACCGATTCGAAATATCGGGCCGCGAATCCTGATCGACCTTGACAAGGACGTACCGCTGATTAAGCAGCCGCGTGACGATGGGATCGCGGTAAGTTACGTCGTCCATCACGTGGCACCAGTGGCACCAGACTGCTTCAAGATCAAGCAGCACAAATTTGTGCTGCGCACGCGCCTGCGCAAATGCCGCGTCTGACCACGGCTGCCAGTGCAGCGATGTTTGGGTATCCTGCGATGGTGTAGCGTGCTGCGGCGCTGTGTGTGCCGCAGAAAGTTGCGCGAGGGCCGCGCCTTGAATAGCAATCGATAAAAAAGCTATTGCGAAGATCTTGCGCGTTCGCATATGTCATTAGTACGCGCTGCGGGCCGCGACGGATGCCTCCCCGCTAAGCTCGTTAACGATCGTTCGGGCTTTACGCGTCGTCGTCTTCGCGGTGGCCGTTTTCGAAGACAATATCGCCAAACTCCTCGACCGACTCCAGTAGCTGCTGATACCGCTCATACCACTGCGTCGAATTTTCGTGCAGGAAGATCACCCCCTGATGAGCGAAGCCGAGCTGCAGGTAGCCGACCTTGCCGACGAAGTTGACCAGGTATTGCGCCTCCTCAAGTTCCGCGGCCTCCTCATCAGGAAAATTCTGGTCGTGCAACTGCACGAGCAGCAGCTCGAGGTCTTCTTTTTCAAGAATAATCTCGCTCATCGTGAGGAAGGGCGCCAACGCCGTCTTCGCCATCTCGACGAAGTCCTTCCAACTGTCGGGGTTGGTTTCGTCTTCCCACAGCACGGTGGCAACATCGTCGGCGACGTAGCCGGGGAAGCGGCGCATGCCGTGACCTTCAATGAAGGCCACCATATCGTCTTTTAGCGTTATCAGATCGTCAGGGGCCATGTTCAGTTCACCATTGTCGCAGAGAGGCAAGTCTACGCTGTAACGCTTAGTCGGGGAATAGTGTGCGGGCAAATGGACATATTCAAGGGATGAAACAGGCCGAATTTGGCTACAGACACACTGCCTTCGTCCGCAGTTTAGCTTTGATTAGAGCTGGATCAGAGTGCACCCCGTCGTCAGATGAAGGCAAAGACGAATCCATTTAAGTGCATCAGTTAGGGCCCTGGCCAACCTTTACTACTTGCCTCCACTTGACTTTGCGAGCCCGGGCAAGCCCGATCCCTGGAATTATTCCGGCCCGTGAAATTGCTGAGATGGAAATTGTTTAACTCCTCTTTAATGAATACGGGCCATCTCATTCAATTTCTTCAAGATATCCTCAGGCAGTGCAAGCGAAGCAGCCGAGATATTCTCCCGCAAATGACCCAGTGACGAAGTGCCGGGAATCAGCAGGATATTAGGCGATCGCTGTAGAAGCCACGCCAGCGCTACCACCATAGGCGTCGTGCCCAGAGCGGCAGCCGCATCATCCAGCGTCGAAGACTGCAGCGGAGAAAATCCACCCAGCGGGAAGAAGGGAACATAAGCGACTCCCGCAGAGCTGAGGCTATCGACGAAGGCGTCGTCGTGCCGATGCGCGACATTGTAATAATTCTGAACGCATACAATTTTGGCTATCGTCTGAGCTTCCTTGAACTGTTTCGCTGACACATTACTGAGGCCGATGTACTGAATCAGTCCTTGTTGTTGCAGTTCAGCGAGCACGGCGAGCGGCTCGGCGATCGATACATCGGTCGGAGCGGACATGCCGCCCACTCTAAGATTCACAATGGCCAAAGTATCGAGGCCAAGATTGCGCAGGTTGTCTTCCACGGACTCCCTGAGATACGCCGCAGAGGTATCCATGATCCAAGAGCCATCGGCGCCGCGCCGCGCGCCGGCCTTGGTAACGATCGTCAGCCCCTCAGGATAAGGGTGCAGCGCGCGCCTGATGATCTGATTAGTGACGTGCGGCCCATAGAAATCGCTTGTGTCGATGTGGTTAATGCCGCTTTCAACCGCCTCGCGAAGCACCGCCATCGCAGCATCAACATCTTTGGGAGGACCGAAGACATGGGGCCCGGCAAGCTGCATCGCCCCATATCCCATGCGGTTTACTGTGATAGATGTTCCAGGAAAAGTGAAACTACCACCAAGAGCATTCTGTGCATACATCTTTGTAATCTCTCCTCAAACTTCCGTAGCTTTTAGATGAACCAAATTCGAGCCGATTAAGCAGATCGAGTCTCACAGAGAGGGAGCAACCTGGGTCGGGCTTGCATCGGCCCAGTAGCTGGTTCGAGCAGCGACGGCTAGTTTCGGATAGTCGTTCAATTGAACGCGGAGGACGTGCAGCCCGGGCCGCGGCGACTGCGGATGGAAGCTGAGGACGTAGCGATTTGGCAGGTGATTGGCCAGAGTCAGTAATCCGCGTTCGAGGCTTCGCGCATTCTCAGCGTGGAAGTATTCCCCGCCAGTAACCTGGGCTACCGTTTCAGGAACATTGCGGCGGAGCCCGTTCATGGTAACGAGAGCTGCCATTTTCGCCAGCCTTAGAGGAGGCGCGAGTTGGCTCAGGCACTCCCAGGTCTGGCTCAATCTGCTATCGGTCGGGTCCGGATCTTTGTCGGGGTCGCGGCTCATACATCCGCCTGGAGGCCCGGGAGTATCTTGATTCAAATTGGACGCTTCGTGCTTCAGGTCCGCCCGGGACGAGGAAAAGGCGAAGCTGTAGATCGCGGTATTGGTGTCGCTGATCATGCGCAGGGCTTCGTTTAGCCGGACCTGACTTCCGTGGTCGACGGTCTCGCTGACCAGCAGGATCGCGCGCCGATAGTTGGCCGGTTGCCGGCGCAGGATTTCAACTGACAGGGCCAGGCTATCGAGGATTGCGGCACCGCCGTTGCCAGCGGTCAGTGTGCTTATCGTGGTGCTCACTTTGTTGAAGTCGGAAGTGAAGTCCTGGGCAGTTTGCGGCGATTCGTCGAAGGTCACGACGGCGATCTTATGTTCGACGTTCCCGACCACCGCTTCTATCAATGCGGGCAGGTTGCTGTAGTTGGGAAGACGCGCGCCGCCGGCGCCCCCTGTTTGGATATCGACCACAAGGGCCAAGGGCTCGCCGCCGGTCTCCTCTTCAAGGGCGATCTTTTGTGGGGCTTGGTCGTCGGTTACATTGAAGTCATTCGCGCTGAGAGTGAAGACCGGTTCTCCGCTACGGGTTGTGACTAGCGCGGGAATAAGCACAAGGGTAGTGCGCGTGCTGAAGACGGGAGGCGGGGTCATGGCGGGAACGTTCGTTGTCGTAGCGCCGCTTTGTGGGGTCTGCCCGCATGCAGCTACCGGCCCACAGACGAGCAGCGTT
>DASWUZ010000320.1:0-2992 GCA_036401395.1 Acidisarcina sp. | reverse complement strand
ACATTTGGTACATACTGGATAATGGCTGGCTACTCGCTACTCTGGCCTGTAGTGGCTGCGATTCGCCATCCTACAGGATAAGTTCTCTGTGGTGAGCCGAAGTCTGGACTTCTGAGTTTGACACGGAATGTCTTAGGTCAGATGTCCTCAGACGTCTGACCAAAACATTTCATCAATCACGGCTAGGCTGTTGCATGAAGGATAGGGCTCGGGTTAGGTAGGGTTTTAGTTGGTGGCGGGGGATTACGGCGTCCAGCATGCCGTGTTCGAGGAGGAATTCGGCTCGCTGGAAGCCTTCGGGGAGTTTTTGGCGGATGGTTTGCTCGATGACTCGGGGGCCGGCGAAGCCTATGAGGGCTCCGGGCTCGGCTATGTTTAGGTCGCCGAGCATGGCGAAGCTGGCGGTGACTCCGCCCATGGTGGGGTCGGTGAGCAGCGAGATGTAGGGGACGCGGGCGTCGTGGAGGAGGCCGAGGCCGGTGGAGATTTTGGCGAGCTGCATGAGGCTGGCGACGCCTTCCATCATGCGCGCGCCGCCGGATGCGGAGACGATGATGAGGGGGTGGCGGGTCGAGAGCGAGCGGTCGATGGCGCGGGCGATGGTTTCGCCTACCACTGCGCCCATGGAGCCGCCGATGAAGGCATACTCCATCGCACTGAGGATGACGGAGTGCGGGCCAAGCTGGCCGAGGGCGTTGATGATGGCGTCGTTGAGGCCGGTGTCTTTGCGGGCCTTGGCGAGGCGGGACTTGTAGGACTTGATGTCGACGAAGTTGAGCGGGTCGGTGGATTTGAGTTCAAGGTCGACGAGCTGGTAACCGGGGTCGAGGAGGGAGTCGATGCGGGCGGCGGCGCCGATGCGGAAGTGGTAGCCGCATTTGGGGCAAACTTGCAGGTTGGCTTCGAGGTCGGCCTTGAAGATGACCTGGCGGCAGCCGTCACACTTGGTCCATAGGCCCTCGGTGCGTACTCGTTTTCCGTTGGTTTCGGTTGAGCCCTCTGCTGGATTGTCTTCCATGTGGCCTGCCTGCCTCTTGAACCAGGTCATTGCTTCCTTTTCTTCTTAGCTGTTTGACGATCTAGCTTATAGCTCGTTCAGTTTAGCCATTTGCGGCCGTCGTATTGATGCTTCCCGTGCGCCGTTCTGCACCGGCTGTATTATGCGAAGCGGTGTAGTCAGATTGAATCGGTCTTCATGGCCATTTCAGCCTTTTGCATGGATTGCCCATTCGACCGGAACCCAAAAACTACTCCTTCCCACAGGGTAACTCCTGTCCCGGCCATTGCGCGAGACGCTACAATGCAAGCCATGAGTGCTTCCCTGACTATGACTGATCGCATGAGCGCCTCGCTGGAGGAGTCTGACCCGGAGATTGCTGCCGCTCTCGCCAATGAAGTTCGCCGCCAGCACGAGGGGCTGGAGATGATCGCTTCCGAGAACTTCGTCAGCGAAGCGGTGCTTGAGGCAGCCGGGTCCGTCTTCACCAATAAGTATGCGGAGGGGTATCCTGGCAAGCGCTACTACGGCGGCTGCGAATTTTCCGACGCGGTTGAGGACCTGGCGCGGGCGCGGGCACGGGAGTTGTTTGGCGCAGAGCACGCGAATGTGCAGCCGCATTCAGGGTCGCAGGCCAATGCTGCCGCTTATGCCTCGGTGATCGCGCCGGGGGACACGATCCTCGGGCTTGACCTCGCTCATGGCGGGCACTTGACGCACGGGCACCGGCTGAATTTTTCTGGCAAGCTTTACCACGTCGCTTCGTATCAGGTTGAGCCTGAGACAGAGGTAATCGATTATGACCATCTCGAAGAGATTGCAGAGCGCGAACATCCAAAGCTGATTATTGGTGGGGGGAGTGCTTATCCGCGGACGTTTGATTTCGCGCGGATGCGCGCCATCGCGGACAAGGTGGGGGCGCTGCTGCTGGTAGACATGGCGCACTTTGCGGGACTGGTTGCAGGCGGAGTGCATCCGTCGCCGCTGCCCCATGCGCAAATCGTTACCACTACGACGCACAAGACCCTGCGCGGTCCGCGGGCAGGGCTGATTCTGTCAGAGCAGGCCTTCGCGGCGGGGATTGACCGCGCTGTTTTTCCGGGGCAGCAGGGCGGCCCGCTGATGCATGTGGTTGCGGCCAAGGCTGTGGCCTTTCGCGAGGCTTTGCAGCCGGATTTCAAGGAGTATGCGCGCCAGATTGTCGCCAATGCGCGAGTCTTGGCGGAGACGTTGATCTCCGAGGGCTATCGCGTGGTGACGGGCGGCACGGATACGCACCTGATGTTGGTCGATGTGTTTGCCGGAGGAAAGCAGGGGGGGATGCTGGGGTCTGAGGCCGAGTTCGCGCTCGGTGAGGCGGGGATCACCGTAAATAAGAATGCTATCCCATTCGACACGAACCCACCGATGAAGCCCAGCGGCATCCGCATTGGTACTCCGGCCCTTACTACGCGCGGGATGAAAGAGTCCGAGATGCGCACCATCGGTAAGTGGATCACCGACGCGCTGAATGAACGTAGCAATCCAGTTGAGCTGACGCGCATTCGCAACCAGGTAGTACAGTTGGCTGAGCAGTTTCCGTTGTATGCCTGGCTGCGGTAAAGGTCCAGCACTAAAGGACGGGCCTGGAATAGTCAACATGCCTGAGACTACCGAGTATCTGTGAATCGAGACGGGCGGACTAACCCTTGTCCCGGAAAATGAATACTTTACGCGTCGGCACGGCCGGCTGGTCAATCCCCCGCGACTGGGTTGGCAGTTTCGAAGACAGCGGCCCCCATATCGAGCGCTATTCAAAGGTGCTCTCGTGTGCGGAGATCAATTCATCCTTCCATCGGTCCCATCGGCCCGGGACTTATGCAAAGTGGGCTGCGGCTGTGCCGGATGACTTCCTGTTCTCAGTGAAGGTGCCAAGGACGATTACCCACCTTTCGGCACTCGCCCCGTCGCGGATGTTGTTCGTGTCGTTCTTAGCGGAGATCGTGCCACTCAGCG
>DASWUZ010000319.1:0-6917 GCA_036401395.1 Acidisarcina sp. | reverse complement strand
CCGAAATGGATGATCGATCTGCCGCGGTTCGGCAACATCAATCTGCACGCGTCGCTGCTGCCGAAGTATCGTGGGGCTGCGCCAATTCAATGGGCAATCGCGAATGGCGAGACCGTGACCGGCGCGACCACGATGCGGATCGATGAGGGCCTCGATACAGGCGATATGCTGCTGCAGCGGGAGATGGCCATTGGGCCGGACCAGACGTCGGAGGAAATTTTCCCCTTGCTCGCCGCGTCCGGCGCGGCGCTGATGGTTGAGACTTTGGAGGGGTTGGCGGCTGGGACGATTGAGGCGCGGAAGCAGGATGAGAGTCGGTCTTCGCTGGCACCGATTCTGAAACGAGAAGATGGGCTGGTGGATTTTTCGCGTACCGCCCGGGAGATTTATAACCGATGGCGCGGATTTCAGCCGTGGCCTGAGGCTTATACATTGCTCGGTGGGAAGAAGCTTACCTTGCATATGCTGCGGCCAGCTCAGGAAGAAGCGGGAACGGCGGCGGACAGGGCTATGGGGGAGTTACGGACCCAGGGCGATGCGGTGTTCGTTGCCTGCGCCGGAGGAACTAGCCTACAGATTTTGGAGTTACAACTGGAGGGCAAGAAGAGGCTTCCGGTGGCGGAGTTTCTGCGTGGGTATCCTGGTCTGACTCACGTCAGGCTGGGCCAATGAGCCAGGGAATCGCGCCCGCCCGCCTCGCTGCCTTTGAGATTCTGCTGAAGATGGAATCGGGCGCAGGCCATTGCGACGAACTGCTGCGCACCATGCGCGTGCAGTCGCTGTCGCCGCAGGACCGCAACCTCTGTACGAATTTAGTGATGGGCACGCTGCGGTGGCAGATTGCTCTCGACGCGCAGGTGACGCGGCTCCTCTCCCGGCCCGATGTGAAGCTGGCCGATGGGATACGTGTCGCGCTGCGGCTGGGCGCATTTCAATTGCTGCATCTGGACCGCATCCCTGCTCACGCTGCAATTTCCGAGAGCGTCGAGATCGCGAAGTTCGGCGGCGAGGGCTTCGCGGCCGGCATGGTGAATGCAGTGCTGCGCAAGCTCGCGGTCGCCGGGCCGCCGAAAATTCCGGCGCGCTTTCGGAACGCGGCGGAACTGGCCGCTGCTTATGCGCATCCGGCGTGGATGGTCGAGCGCTGGGTGCAGTTTTACGGCATGGAGCGGACGCGGCAGATTTGCAGATTCGACCAGGAGCCGCCGCCGACCACGGTGCGGCTGGCAGTTGATCCAGACACCGCCGAGGCGCGGGTCATCGAAGATGAGTTGAAGGCTGCCGGTGTGGAGCTTGCGCCGGGCGCGTTCTTGACGAGAGCCAGAACGGTGGTGCGCGGAGACGTTACTGTTACCGAAGCTTACAGGCAGGGCCGGGTGCGGATCCAGGATGAGGGCTCGCAGCTCGTGGCCGAACTGACTCGACGCGGGGAGCGCATCCTGGATTGCTGCGCCGCCCCGGGCGGCAAGACGGCGATCCTGGCGGAGCGCAACCCCGAGTCTTCGGTACTGGCGTGCGACGTGAGCGGGCGGCGGCTTGATCAGATGAAGAAGCTGTTTAGCGGTCGCGAAGTTCCGGGCATTCCGGGCAAGGTTTCTTATCAGGTTGCGGATGCGGCTGACTTGAGCGCGGAGGCGAGGTTTGAGGGTGCGTTCGATTTAGTGCTGTGCGATGTGCCATGCAGCGGGACGGGGACGCTGGCCCGCAATCCTGAGATTCGCCATCGATTGAATGTCGAAGCCCTGGCGCGCCAGCGGAAGCGGCAGGTCGAGATTCTGCGCGGGGCTATGCGGACTGTAGCTGCTGGCGGGCGGGTGATCTATGCGACCTGTTCGCTTGAGCCGGAAGAGAATGATGCAGTGGTCGCGGCTTGCCTTGCCGAGGTGCGTGGGTTTCGGCGGGTTGGTTTCGATATAGCGCCGTTAGTTGGTGGGGTCGGAAATGAGTGCGGCGCGATTAGGGCGGAGGCAACGGAGGCCCTGCGCGAGACGGCTTTCGAGGCGGGATGTCTACGCACGTTGCCTGGGGTACATCCCTGCGACGGCTTCTTTGCCGCTTTACTGGTTAAGGATTGAGGTAGAGAGCGATACAAGAAAAAGCGCCCAGACCTGTTGAGGCCTGGGCGCTTCTTTTTGCTGAGTAGACAGCTTTAGTTATTCTGCCGCAACGGGTTGGGCGATTGGCCGGGGGCTTCGAGGGAAGGCCGGGGAGCCTGAGCGCGCAGGCCACCGTTGGCTCCGAGGGGGCGCAGGCCCATCGCTGGCTGGGGACTTTGCTGCTGGTGCATTGTCACGATGAGCGCTACGGCCGAGACTTTGCCAGCGCAACGATAGGAGTGGGGAGTGCTCGCGTCAAAGTAAACCCCGTCGCCGGCCTCTAAAATGCTGACTTTGTCGGCGTGATGGATCTCCAGTTCGCCCTGAAGGAGGTAGAGAAACTCATATCCGGGGTGAACGTGCGGCTTGACGTCGGTCGTCTTCTTCAGGGGAATGAACTCGGCGTAGTAGGGGTCGAGCTGGCGGTCGGGAACCATGTAGCCGAGGCTCTCAAAGAAGTAGGTCGGGTCGTCGACGCCGGTCTGTGGCAGACGAACGCGTTCCTTCTTTTTGTGGACGCGGAACAGGGTCTGCGGCTCCGACTCGAAGAAGTAGGAGAGGTCCTTGCTGAAGACCATAGCGATGCGCGCCAGGTTCCTTAGGGTTGGAACGACGCGGCCGGTCTCAAGCTGAGAGAGGAAGCTGGCGGAAAGGCCGGTGTGGCGGCCGAGTTCGACCAGACCCATGGACTTCTTCAGTCGAAGGCGCTTGATGCGCTCTCCGATATGCTTCTCAGAGATGAACGCCTCGGCAGTAGCAGGGTCAATCTGGATAGTTGAAACGTTTTCCGGTGTTATTTTGCCTTCAGTGGCAGCTGGCATAAGGTTCGTGGCCATGAATTTAATCCTCTCAGACTCTAGCTCACCTACTTTGTAGCGAGTGGAGCGGCAAATGTTGTCTATACAAACATTTATTCCAGTATAGTAAATACTTCTTTATTCCGCAATAGATTAGTTCGGATCTTGGGACTACAAACTTGGCCATCAACAGTTCGGTCGAGCAGCGAGTGGTGGTTACCGGTGCCTCGGGCCTCATCGGCTCATCGGTAGTACGTGCGCTTACTGCCAGACAGATTCATGTAATCAAACTCGTTCGCAAAATGACCGGCGCGCCTGGCGTCGAAGGGGAAGAAATACTGTGGAATCCTGAGCCTGGAAAAACGGACGACAGCCTACCGTCCCTCAATGAGTTGGACGCTGCGATTCATCTTTCGGGAGCAAATGTGGCGGCGCACCGGTGGAGCGAGGAGTACAAGCGGGAGATCCTGCGGAGCCGTGTAGATACTACCCGCGCGCTGTGTCGGCTGCTGGTCAGGATGGAGCGGATTCCCTCGGTACTGGTGTGTGCGTCGGCGATCGGAATCTATGGGGACCGCGGCGATGAGCTGGTCGACGAGCGGTCCGCGACCGGGTCAGGCTTTTTAGCGGAGACTTGCAAGGCGTGGGAGGAGGCGACTCGGGAAGCTGAGGACGCGGGAATTCGAGTCGTGCATTTGCGGTTTGGCGTTGTGCTTGTGCCGGGCGGAGGTGCGCTGGGGAAGTTGTTGCCTCTTTTCAAGATGGGGTTGGGCGGACGAATCGCCAGCGGACGGCAGTGGATGAGCTGGGTAACGCTTGAGGATGTTGTTGCCGCGGTTTTGCGCGTGTTGGGTCGAGATGTGAGCGGCGCTGGCGGGACTGCGGAACTGGATGAGGTGGAGTTGAGCGGAGCGGTAAATGTGACGAGTCCCAGTCCGGTTACGAATGCGGAGTTTACTCGCGTGCTGGGTAGGGTGCTGGGGCGGCCTGCGCTGATGGCCGTGCCCGCGTTCGCCCTGCGGCTGGCCGTTGGCGAGATGGCTGATGAGGCGCTGCTGGCCGGATGTAGGGCAGTTCCGGCGAAGCTGGTGGAGGCGGGTTTCCATTTTCAGGATCCGGTATTGGAGCCGGCGCTTCGGAAGCTGCTTCATTAACGATCTGCTCTTAGCGCTCAGCACCGCCGAACGGGGATGGCCGGAGGCGCTGCTCTGCTAGGCTGAGAATTGCATGAGAGCGAGCCTCAATCCCTTTCGTTGGTGCCCCTTTTCGTGGCCTAAGATCCATCTGCTGACGGGGTCTCGGCAGCCGGTGTACAGGGTAAGCGAAGATAAGGCCCGATCTAAGGGCGTTGGTCGAGTTCTCCTGCTGTCAGTGGCGGTGGTTTCCGCGGGGTCATCGGGGTGTGGAACGCCTGGGCTGCCCCGAGCCCCGAGCCTGGAGCTCCCCGAGCCCGTTGTGGGTCTGACTGCGGTGAGGATCGCCGATGTCGTGACGCTTCGATGGACTACGCCGCAGCAGAGTACGGACAAGCTGGTGTTGCGCGGGCTCGTTGGATTGAGGGTGTGCCGTGCGGTGGGTAGGGAGGTTTGCGGGGTAGCCAACACTGTGAGCGTGGGCCCAAAGTACGAGCCTGGTCGGGCGGCGGAGTTTCGAGACACGCTTCCGGCGGAGCTTGCTTCGGCGTCGCCGCGGTTGCTGACTTATACGATCGAACTTTTGAACCATGCAGGGAAGTCGGCGGGGCCTTCGAATGCTGCTCACTCGCTTTCCGGGGTGTCCCCGGCTCCGCTGCGGACGCTGTCGGCCGCGGTCAGGGCGGATGGAGTGGTGTTGCGGTGGGAGCCGGCGGCATTGCCGTCTGTGGACGTGACTGCCGGCGATGGAAGCGCGCCTGTCCGCCTGGAATCCGTGGTCCGAATCCATCGGAAAGTGGTGCCTTCGGCAACTGCGTCGTCGACTGGAAAGTCCTCGGCGTCCGAAGCCTCGACGGTTGCAAAGCCTGTGAAGTGGAAGCTCAACCAGCATGGCGAAATGCCCGAGGTGACGCTGCTGGTTCCTGAGAGGCCGGATCATGGCGGGCCGGATTCAAAGGCGGGGATTGCTCTGGATGCGACTGCGGTTTCGGACCGGGAGTATATGTATAGTGCCGAGCGGGTGTTCAGGGTTGCGGTAGAGGGACATTTTGTCGAGATGGCGGGTCCGGCCAGTCAACCCGTGACCGTGGCGACGCGTGATGTGTTTCCTCCGGCGGTGCCTTCGGGGCTGGTGGCGCTCACGGTGCCGGAGGAACATGCTATCGATCTTTCGTGGGACCCGGGTTCCGAGGCTGATCTGGCGGGCTATATGGTATACCGCCGGGAGACTGGAGGCGTGGCCGCGAGGATCTCGGGGGAGATGCTGATTGCTGCTTCTTATCGAGATACCGGGGCTGTCGCGGGGCGCCGCTATTTCTATTCGGTAAGCGCGATCGACCTCGATGGCAATGAGAGCGGGCGCAGTGCCGAGGTGGAAGAAGGTCTTCCGGCGCGGTGATACCGGGCTGGGGTTTCGTTTGAGACGCGTGTGAATGGAGAGCTGAGCCAGCAGTGGAGGACTCGCCACTAATTTTTTCTGTCGCAGATAGTCGCGAATATCTCCCGCGCGCGATGACGCTGCTGCTAGGCGATTCGATTGTCACGAGTATGCCCGCGGTGCTTGGGAGCTTTGGCTGGTGGGAATTTGGTCGATATATTCATTGACCCAACCGGGCCGTAGCCGACTGGGTCGCATCTAAGTCGAGTAAATGGCGCTGCTAAAATTGTAATTAGTGCGGAGGAATTGAGATGGCGAAGACTTTGTTGGAGCAGTTGCGGGGAATGACGGTTGTGGTGGCAGACTCGGGCGATATTCAGAGCATCGAGAAGTTCAAGCCGCAGGACAGCACGACCAACCCTTCGCTGATAGCGGCTGCGGCACAGATGCCTGCTTACCAGCCGATCGTCGATGACGTGCTGCGCGATGCTAGGGAGAAGCTGGGCGACAACGCGAACGATAAAGACGTTGCAAACCTCGCGTTCAAAGGGCTCGCAGTCGCGTTTGGCAAGAAGATTTTGAAGATCGTTCCGGGGCGGGTTTCGACCGAGGTCGATGCGCGGCTTTCCTACGACACAGAGGCGACAATGCAGCAAGGCCGCGAGATCATCAAGCAGTATGACGACGCGGGCATTGCGCGCAGCCGAGTGCTGATCAAGATCGCCTCGACTTGGGCTGGTATCAAGGCCGCGGAACAGCTGGAGAAGGAAGGCATTCACTGCAATCTGACGCTGCTGTTTGGCAAGCATCAGGCAGTGGCTTGTGCGGAGGCAAAGGTGACGTTGATCTCGCCTTTTGTTGGTCGCATTCTGGACTGGTACAAGAAGGACACTGGCAAAGACTACGTTGGCGCGGACGACCCGGGCGTGCAGTCGGTGACCGAGATTTATAACTACTACAAGAAGTTTGGCTACAAGACGCAGGTGATGGGCGCAAGCTTCCGGAATATCGGCGAGATTACTGAGTTGGCGGGTTGCGATCTGTTGACGATTTCGCCGAAACTGCTTGCGGAGCTGGACTCGAAGCAGGAAGAACTGCCGCGCAAGCTTGATCCCGCGAATGCAGCCGCGCTCAACATCGAGAAGATTCCGATGGATGAGGCGACCTTCGAAAAAATGCATGAAGCCGACCGCATGGCACATGACAAATTGAAAGAAGGGATTGAAGGGTTTAGCTCTGCGCTTGAGGATTTGGAGAAGCTGCTGGCGAAGCGGCTTAGTGAGTTGGGTGCAAGCCAGCCGGTCGGCGCCGCGCACTGAACCTAGTTCAGACTTAGCCCATGGGTAGGTACAAAAGGGGAGGCAGCATAACAGCAGTCTCCCCCTTAGTTTTGCAGGCCGATAAGGTTTCGACTTCACGAGACGGTGCGGGTTTTCAGGTCTACGTTTACGAAGTCGGCCGGGGTTTTGGCGGCGGCCCCGACTATGGCGGGATGGTATTCAATGCGCAGCGT
>DASWUZ010000318.1:0-2238 GCA_036401395.1 Acidisarcina sp. | reverse complement strand
AGCGCTGGTCATGCACCTGGCCGGCACAGGCCCACTCACGTGGCGCCTCTGGGACTGGAGCCTGAGCGCCGTCGCAGGGATCAGCATTTGGAAGATATGCCAGCCGTATGGCAACTTCCCGGCGCTCTTCGCCTCCAGCCTCTTCCTGCTGATCCATGGTCGCGACGGCATCATCGAACTCGGGCAGCGGGACCTTCTGCTTACCGTGCTCATCCTGATCAGTTATGCCCTCTTGTTCACATTACTCCGCCGACCCAACGTTCTTTTAGGCAGAGGGTATCTCGCATTCCTAGGCAGCGCCAGCCTTACCTGTGCCGCGCTCGTAAAACCATTTGCGCTTCTCCTTTTTCCAGCGCTCGCGCTCTGTATCTTCCTCACGCGGACTAACGTCAGGCACTTACTGCGCCGTTTCTACCCTCACCTAAAGCTCGGAGTCGTCCTACCGCTTCTCGCAACCTATGTCTTTCTGCGGCGATGGCATGCGGACCACGCCTTTGTCGATGTGATGGCGCACCTTGCGCCACTTCACGCAGCCATCCTGCGCAAGCCGCTCCATGTTCTGCTCGCACACAGCATCTCATCCGTCCTGCGACCGCTCTTCTTCGTCTGGTTGCTCCTTTGCGTCATGCGGCGCAGCTGGTCCAATCCCGACCTAGCGCTGCTACTTACCGGAGTGGCAGTTGGTATCTTCTCGTTCTGCCTGCAGGGGCGGGGTTATCCTTATCACCGCTATCCGTCAGAAGCATTGCTGTTGGTTGTCATCGGTATCGATCTCTCCTCTGCTCTGGAAGGTGACAAGGCTTCCCGCTGGCTAAGCTATGCAGGGTTGGCGTTCGCGGTGGCGTGTCTTGCACCAGGCTCGGTCCGGGCGATGCGGCACTACGACTGGCGCAGCAACGTGCTGGACGATGCCATCCAGGCAGAGATGACGAACATCGGCACCTCCCACTTCAACCGGAACGTGCAGTGTCTCGACATGGCCGGAGGCTGCATTACCGCGCTCTGGCGCGCGCACATCCTACAAAGCAGCGGCTACCTGTACGATTGCTACCTGTTTATCCCCGTACAGTCAGAGAGTGCAAGGCGGGAACAAGAGTGGTACAGGGAAGGGTTTCTTCAAGCCTTTCGTCAACATACCCCGCAATACCTCATTGTCACCAGCGACGAGTGCGGGATCGTCAACTCTGACTTCTCCTACCGCAAGCTCACTTACTGGCCTGAGCTTGATACTCTTATTAGGTCGAACTACCAGCTAACCAGGCAATGGACCCCTGACGTGAAGGAAGGCTGGCAGGGCAAGCCCGCCCTGCCCTACGGGTTTCGCCTCTACACGCAGACAACCCCGGCCCACTAACTAAGCGCGCCCTCGGGTTGTAATCCCTATGCCGGCTCCAAAGACCTGCACCTATAACTTCAGGAACCGCCAACTGCTATGTCCGCCCATCAAAGCGGCGCCGCCTGCGAGGTAACTCCCGCAGGCAGCGCCTCTTCCTGTCCCCAGGCCCGCTCTCCAACTCCCGTCTCCTCCTTGAAGGTCAACAGGAAAAGCACCAGCACCACCAGCGCGCTGCCCGCAGAAAACAGCCAGATCGACCGCCAGTTGTACCCCGGCGCGCCCGCCCCACCCCGCGCGTAGTGGTCCACCACCACCCCTGACAGCCACGACCCCACAAACATGCCTAACCCGTAAGTAATAAAGGTGATCAGCCCCTGCGCCGCGGCTCGCAGCCCGGCACTCGCCTTCTGATCGATATACACCTGCCCGGTTACAAAGAAGAAGTCATAGCAGATGCCGTGCAGCAAGATCCCGGCCCACAACATCCACATCTGCGCCGAGGCGTTCCCATAGGCAAACAGCAGATAGCGAAGGACCCACGCCACCATGCCCGCCACCAGCATGTACTTCACTCCGAGCCGGCGAAAGAACCAGGGGATTAGCAGCATGCAGAAGAGCTCTGACATCTGCCCGCCCGTCATCTTCCCGGCCGCATTATGCACCCCCACCTGGTTCAGAAACAGGTTGGTAAACGCGTAGTAAAACTGCAGCGGAATACACAGCAGGAAGGAGGCCGCCGCGAAGATCATCATCGGCCGCTCCTTCAGCAGCGCCACCGCCTCCCGCGGAAAGATCGTGCCCAGGCTCACCCGGCCAGTCCGCGCCAGCGGCGGCGTGTCCGGCAGCGTCAGGCAGTACACTCCCATCGCCAGCGAGCAGAGCGCAGCCAGCCGCATCGGCAT
>DASWUZ010000317.1:0-2525 GCA_036401395.1 Acidisarcina sp. | reverse complement strand
GAGTGCTCCAGCGCCTGCTTTACCGTGATCACCCCATAGTGGTCGGATTTATCGTCATGCAGGGTGCGCCCGAACATTGTCATGGAGCCGCCCTGGCAGTCAACCTTATCCGTCGGCTGCACCCCGGCAGCGTCAAGAGCCGCCGAGTAGGCCACCAGCTTGAACGTCGACCCTGGCTCATACACATCGCTTACTGCCAGATTCGTCAGCACGCCCGCATCCATGTGTCGCGAATCATTTGGATTGAACCGCGGTGAAATTGCCAGCGCCAGGATCTGCCCCGTATGCGGGTCCTGTACCACCACGGTGCCGTGCAGGGCCTTCATCTTCGCCATCTGCTCGTCCAGCGCGTGCTCTGCTATGTACTGGATATTGGCATCGATAGAGAGAACCAGATTTTCGCCGGGGAGCGGCTCGCTCTCCTGGCTGCCAAGCACATGGCGCTTTGCATCGAGGGCCGTGAGCATGTGACCGGGCGTACCATGCAGTTCGTCGTCGAACAATTGCTCGAGGCCACCGAGTCCGTTGTCGTCAGTGCCGACGTACCCCAGCACCTGCGCCGCAATGTCGTTATCGGGATAAAAACGCTTGAACTCCTTCTGGAAGTAAACGCCCTTGAGATTAAGCGCTTTCACCCGCTGGATCACCGCAGGATCCTGCTTGCGCGCCACCCACGCGAAATCCTTTGACGCCGTCATACGGGCCAGAATGCGCTGCGTGGTTGTGAAGCTCTCGGCAGGGTCGACGTGGACGACCGACGCGAGCGCCGCTGCCGTGGCAGCTTTGTCGTGAATCTCGATGGGGACGGCATAGACGGAGTCGACCAGCACAGTCATTGCCAGCTCGTGCAGGTCACGGTCGTAGAGCATGCCGCGTCTAGGAGCTACCTCGAATGTGCGCTGTTGCTGCTTGGCCGCGCGAGTGACGAACTCGTGGTGCCGCACGACCTGCAGCCATCCCAGCCGCAGGCAAATGATCAAGGCCCAGGCAATGAAAAACCCCAACACCCAGACAAATCGAATGCGGCGCACGGAACCGGGCGCCGGACGCGGGCCGCGGCTGGGTCCCCCCCCTCCGGGCGCAGACCTTACGCCCTGGCTCTGAGCGCCTGCACTCACGCTTCTGGATTGCGGATCATCCTTGCTCAAGAAAGAAAGCTGCTTCACCGGCGCCTCTGCTTCGCGTCGCCTATCGCAACCCAGGCATCACTGGCGAAGCTTCTGCCAGTGTAGGCGCACTGGAATCGGGCGCCGCATCAGGACGGACCACCTGCCCTGGCTGCGGTGCAGCCAGGCCATACTGACGCGCCAAAGTATCAATGCGAGCCGGGTCACCCAGCTGCGCGTTCGAAAGCAGCAACTGCCGGTTCTGTTCGCTCAGAGACTCCAATTGCTGCTTCTCTGACTCGATGCGATAGCCGTATTCAATGGCGCTTAAGTGTTGCCAGCCATAAACCATCGTAAGTGCAAACAGCAGCATCATCGCGCCGGCAAAGCTGCGCATCTCGCGGCCCCGCGCAGGGTCTGCAGCCTTGACCAGGCGCGAATTGTCAAAGCGCTTCGCGAAAAATACTTCAGGAGTGGGGCCGCGACGTGCGCGGTGCTGCGCCTCAAGAAGGGCTTGGTTGCGCTCCGCCCAGCGATCGACGCGCTGCACCTGCTCGGACATCGCCTGCAATCCTGTTCCCTGCATTGTTAACGCTTGTGTCGCCATCGCCGTCTCCTGCTGAACTTCTACACTTTTGACTTCTACTACTTTTTGGCCCCTCGAACGACCGGGCCCGGAGTCGCTGGTAGTGAGGAGGGGTCTTGCGTGGGTTTGTCTTTCGCCGTAGTACTGGGTAGGACGACCCGGGCCCGATCCTTTTCTTTCTGGTTCGTTTGTTTCTAAACTTGAAGTTCTGCTTGCATCGCCGCCGCTGTTCTCTCTGCGGCTCTCAACTTGGCACTCCGCGCTCGCGGATTTCTGTCTGCCTCTTCCGCGGTGGCCGTCACTGGTTTCCGCGTCAACACTTCGTAAATCCCTTGCTGCGCCCCTAGCTTGAACGCGTCTTTTACCAGCCGGTCTTCGAGAGAGTGAAAGCTGATCAGCACCAGTCTGCCTCCTGGCTTTAATACCTTCGGCGCGATTTCGAGCAGCGCCTTGATCTGGTCTAACTCTCCGTTGACGTGAATCCTGAGAGCCTGGAACGTTCGCGTCGCCGGATGAATCGAGTGTCCCTTACCAAACTTCTTCGATTTACCGGATTTCATCGCCGGGGCCGCGGCCGATACGATTCTGGCCAATTCCGCCGTAGTCGTAATCGGCCGCGCCCTGACAATGGCTCTGGCGATTCTCCGCGACCTCCTTTCTTCTCCGAATTCGTAAATCAGATCGGCGAGTTCGTTTTCTCCGGCCTGATCTACCACTTGTTCGGCGGTAATGCCCTCGCGCGGATTCATCCGCATATCCAAAGGGCCGTCCGCCTGAAAGCTAAATCCTCTATGTGCCTCGTCGAGCTGCATCGAGCTCATCCCAAAATCGGC
>DASWUZ010000316.1:0-9080 GCA_036401395.1 Acidisarcina sp. | reverse complement strand
CCGGCCGCGACGTCCGCCTCGGTAGCATTCTGGCTCAGCTGCAACGCGCGGATGTAGGCAGCAACCGCCCACCGATCGGCTGGAGTCAGCTGCGCCGAGTAGTCAGGCATCGCGCCGTAGCCATTGGTCATGACATAGAAGTAGTGGCTCAGCGGCTGCTTGAGCCGCGTCGCGTCATGGAAGTTCCCAGCCGGCTTGTAGCCGCGCTGCACGATCATCCCGTTGCCGTTGCCGACTCGCGAGTGGCACGGCGTGCAGTACACGTTGAAACGTTCCTGCCCGCGCGCCAGCACCTGCAAAGTGACGGGAAAGGGAAGCTGATCGCGCTCTCCGGCAGGCCCCGTTGCTCCGGCGACCAGGCCGGTGTAGTAATAGCTGTCCTCGCGAAGCTGGCCCCGCGCCACTGTATTCTCAATCTGCGGCCGCGCGGAGCGTCCATCCGCAAAGAAAGTAGTGCTGCGCTGTGGGACAAATTTTGGCTGGTTCTGCATGTCCTGGCGGCAGCCACCCAGCAGGGTAAGCAATGCCCCCGCCGAGAGCAGCTGCAACCGGCCGAGGCCCGTGCTCCTCCTGTGGCGCGCCGATCCTAAGTGCGTACGGAGGCTAATACTCCACCTCCACGACAGAGATAGGGGCAAAGCCGTCAAGATACGCCCTGGTTTCTGAAATTGAAAACTTCGGGTCGGTAGCTTCGAGGCAGAGGAAAAACTTATCGCTGGTCGCGCCGTTGCGGAAGTTAGGTGCGTTGAAAAGCGGGTGATAAAGCTTGGGCAGTCCATTCATCGCGATCATGCCAAACGCAGCGGAGAGGCCGGCGAAGAGGATCGTCCACTCATACGCCGGGATCATGAAAGCCGGCCACGAGAAGTAAGGCCGCCCGGCAATATTCAACGGATAAGCCCAGAGCGAAACCCAGGTCTCGAGGCCAAACATCGCAGCCAGCCCAAGCAGGCCGCCGAGCAGGCAAACCAGAGGAACGTTATTCCGGTGGAAGCCTATGGCCTCCGCCGCCTCTTCAACCGGGTAAGGCGTATAGCAATCCATGCGGCGATAGCCGTCGCTGTAAGCCGCCTTGGCCGCGGCCACGAGCTCGCTGGGCGTATCGAACTCCGCCAGTAATCCGTAGATGCCTTCAGGATGTCGCATCAGTCACCAGCCTCGGGAAGACGGGCCGCCACGCGTGGGGGTTCCTCATCGGGATGAACTTTAGCCTGCGGCAGCATCATGCGAATTTCAGACATGGGAATCATGGGCAGGAAACGCACAAACAGTAGGAACAGAGTCGTAAACAAGCCCATGGTCCCGATGAAGGTCATGTAGTCCCACCGCGTCGCTTTGTAAGTGCCCCACGACGACGGCAGGAAGTCGCGATAGAGGCTGGTCACGACGATTACGAAACGCTCAAACCACATGCCGGTATTGACCACCAGCGAAAGCAGGAACATAAATCCCGGACTGCGGCGCAGTTTGCGCGACCAGAGCAGCGTCAACGGGACGGCGATATTGCAGAGGATGAGGATGCCGTAGGACCAGCCCATAGGCCCGAACATACGGTTCCACATCATGAAGGCTTCCCAGTGGCTCGCCGAGTACCACGCCATGAAGACTTCCATGCCATAGCCGTAGGCGACGATGCCGCCGGTCGCGAGCATGACCTTGGCCATGTTGTCGATGTGGCGCAGGGTGATTAGATCTTCGAGGCCGTAGAACTTGCGAATCGGCACCGCCAGCGTGATGACCATCGCAAAGCCCGAGTAGATGGCTCCCGCCACGAAGTAGGGCGGGAAGATCGTCGTATGCCAGCCCGGTATCACTGCCACCGCGAAGTCGAAGCTGATGACTGTATGCACCGAGAGCACCAGCGGCGTTGCCAGCCCCGCAAGCAATAGCGATGCGGTCTCATACCGCATCCAGTGCCGCGCCGAACCGCGCCAGCCAAGCGAAGCCCATCCATAGGCGAACTGACCCACCCGGGATTTGGCCCGGTCGCGCATAGTGCCAAGATCGGGAATCAGGCCCACGTACCAAAACACAATGGAGATCGTCGCGTACGTCGATACCGCGAAGACGTCCCAGAGCAGTGGCGACCGGAACTGCGGCCACACATTCATCGAATTGGGATAAGGGAACAGCCAGTACCCGAGCCACGGCCGACCGACGTGGATCAGCGGGAACATGCCGGCGCAGACCACGGCAAACAGCGTCATCGCCTCTGCGAAGCGGTTGATCGAGTTGCGCCAGGTTTGTTTGAACAGCAGGAGGATGGCGGAGATGAGCGTGCCAGCGTGGCCGATACCGATCCACCAGACAAAGTTGATGATCGCAAAGCCCCACGCCACGGGCTGGGTGATACCCCAGATTCCTACGCCGACGAGGAACAGCCACGTCACTGCAACCGCGACCATTGAAGCGATGCCGCCCGCCACCAGCAGCCCGCCATACCACGGTAGCGGCGTGCGCCCGGTGAGCACGATGCGCGAGATCTTCTCCGTGACCGACCTGAAGGTGTGGCCGGGCGCGATGACCCGGAACTCTCCAGTTACGGGGTCGATCATCGGATCATTTACCGGCAGGTTCTTGGTCGCCATGCTTCCTTCATCCTCTGTTGCAAGTGCTGCTGTTGCGGTCTAACTCTTCGCCGCGTGCTCTACGCGCGCCGGTTCCAGTTCGGGGTTAGGGTTGATGACGCCGGCCACATACGTGGTGCGTGGACGAGTGTTCAAATCGGCCAGCACGCCATAGCTGCGTTCCTGCGCTTTAAGCTTGGCAACCTTGCTGTTCCTGTCATTAATGTTACCGAAGACGATTGCCTCGGTTGGGCACGACTGCTGGCACGCGGTGACGACTTCGCCGTCCCGAATCTCCCGGTTCTCGCGGTCAGCCGTGATGCGCGCCGCTGTGATGCGCTGTACACAGTAAGAGCACTTCTCCATCACCCCGCGGCTGCGCACCGACACATCCGGGTTGCGCATCAGCTTTAGGCTCTCGGTGTCGTAGTCCGAGAAGAGGAGAAAGTTGAACCGCCGCACCTTGTAGGGGCAGTTATTAGAGCAATAGCGGGTGCCTACGCAGCGGTTGTAGACCATGGTGTTCAGGCCTTCGGGCGTATGCACGGTCGCGCCCACAGGGCAGACCAATTCGCAGGGCGCGTTCTCGCAGTGCTGGCAGAGCATGGGTTGGAAGTGCGCGCGCGGCGCGTCGAGGTCTCCCTCAAAGTACGTGTCGATACGGATCCACTGCATCAGGCGGCCGATCTTGACCTGGTGCTTGCCGACTACGGGAATGTTGTTCTCGGCATAGCACGCCACCACGCAGGCGTTGCAGCCCACGCAGGAGTTCATGTCGATGGACATGCCCCACGCCATCTGGTCGTAGCGGTAGGCGGGGAACATGCTGGTGTCCGCGTCCGGATCTTCGACACCTGCTCCTTGATGCTTGCCCTCACCCTCGTGGGCGAAGTTGGGGTTCTCCTTGAACTCATCCAGGGTCGCGTAGCGGATGATGCCGCGGGTGAACGATTCATTCGCTTCGAGCGAATCGTGACCGCCGCCCTCGCCGGCGAATATCGTTGAACGATTGTCACGGTAGTGGCTCTTGGTGACCGCGAACTCATAGTTGTCGCCGGTCTTCTTCAGGTGCGCGCCGGTCGCGAAAAGCGGCGTCGCAGACGGTCGGATCGAGTAGGCATTAAATCCGACTCCGCTGCCCACGCGGCCCGCAACTCGGCGACCATGGCCGAGGTAGACGGTAACGCTGTTGTCCGGGTGGCCGGGAACCACCAGCGCAGGAGCGAGCACTTTCTTGCCGTTGACCTCGATCTCGATCACGTCGGCCTCGATCGCTTCGAGCTTAGCGAGGGTTGCCGCCGACATCAGTGCCGCGTTGTCCCAGGACAGGTTAGTGACCGGCTTGGGAAGCTCCTGCAGCCAACCTACGTTGGCGTAACGTCCGTCGTAGAGCGATGGGTCGGGCCGGAAGATAATTTCGATTGCGTCCTGCGGCACTGCGGGGCTGGGGACCATAGCCCCGCCTTTGCCCCCTGCGGATTTTGCCTGGAAAGCCGTGTCTTGCAAGAAGCCGTCATGCAGCGCCTTGCGCCAGTTGGCCTCGAAATCTCCCTTGCCGGAAAGTTGCCCCTTCCACGTCGCCCGTACCGCCTCGTAGGCCGAAACGTCAGGGTTTTCGAGGAAGCTTTGCAGGATATCGTGTGCGCTCTTGCCGTCGTAGAGCGGCTCGATCATGGGCTGCACGATGCTTACCGTGCCGTCGTAAGCGCGGGCGTCGGACCACGTCTCTAAATAATGCGCGCCATTGACGTGCCAGTGCGCTGCCACGCCAGTTTCGTCGAAGTGCGATCCGACATGCACCATCGTCTGGACCTTGGCCGCAGCCTTCTCGAAGTCCAGATCGGCCGGCGCCGAGTAGAACGGATTGGCGCCGAGCGCGATCAGCCACTCGACCTTGCCGGCCTTCATGTCGGCGACCAGCGCTTTAAGGTCGTCGCCCTGGATCGACGGCATGGGATTGACCGTATCGGTGTAGATCACCGTCTTACCAACCGCGCCGATGGCAGCATTGATGGCGATGGCGGCCGCGTGTACCGCTGCCGTCTGCTGCTCCCCAGGAATCGCCACTGCCTTGCCGCCGCTCGCCTTCAGGTCCTTCGCGACTGCTGCGGCAAATTTTTGCTGTGCGTCCGTCCAGCTATACCCCGACGCTCCCGAACCTGCGCCGACGGCAGACGCAATCGCTGCGGCAAACCCGCCGATATCGCTCGCGCGCAGCGCCAGCCGGTGTTCCGCCTTCATGCCCGTGGTCGTGGGCGTGCTCTCAACGACATATAGGCGGTTGATGTCGACCCCGGGATTCTTCCGCCGCCGCGCATAGTCCCCAGCCAGCTTGTGGAACCCCGGCTGTGCGATTCCTGAAAGGAAATCCGCATCCAGCGAGAGGATGACATCGGCCCCCTCGAGTTTGTACTGCGGATCGGCATAATCTCCGAAGGCCGCCTTGGTCGCCGTATACGAAGAATCGCGGTTTACCGGGTCATATTGAACAAATTTCATTGCAGGGTAGGCTGCCTGCGCCTGCTTGATCTGCGCCGCCATAGTCGGGGACGTGACGGTGCTCGACAGGATGTAAATTCCCGCGCCGCCTGCCGACTTCGTGCCTGCCAGCTTCGCCCTAAGCGCATTCTGGAAAGCAGCCCACTCGCTGGTCTCGCCTTTGTATACGACGTGCTGGGAGCGGTCAGGATCGTATAAGTCGAGCAGCGTTCCCTGGGTGATGGGGTCAGACGAGCCGCGATTTACCGGGTGCTCAGGATTGCCGTCGACTTTGATGGGCCGGTAAGCGTCGGTCTTGACCAGCAGCGGCACCGCTCCCGTCGAAAAAGGGAAGGCAGTGGCGAAATAGACCGGCTTGCCGAGGATCAAATCCTCAGGCTGCCGTACGTAAGGGAAGATGGGCTCATCAGGCTGCTTGGTGCAGCCGGAAAGACCCGCCAAGGCCAGGCTAGCACCCATCAGCTTCATGAAGCCGCGGCGAGAGACGGGGTCAATCCACTCCGAGGTCTGGGCGGGAAACTCGCGCTCCAGCATCTCGTGGAAGCCGGGCGTGTCTTCAAGCTCATCCAGACTGCGCCAGTATTTCTTGCCCGACTTACCTGTCAGACGGGCCCGTGCCGCTTCCAGCGTCAACCCCTTTGCCGTAGGCAAAGTTTTTGTGGCCAAAGGCGAGGCCGGTAAGTCAGCGGCTGTGATCGCGGCGTCCTGTACATTCACGAGCGCCTCGCCCACTGCGCTGATCTTGCTAAAAGCCATCTGCACTTCGCCTGCCTGTTTCTTCATCGGTGGCAGACCTCACAGCTGCTCAGTTCGCGTGGTGTGCGGATGTGATACTGCGTGACCAGAAAATTTCCGAGAGCAGCCTGGCTGGTGAACTTGGTGTAGTTCATCGTGGCCGGCATCATTGCCGTGGCCGCGGTAGCACCCAGCGGGTTTCCGGAAGGCGCATCGCTTGAGGTGGGTTGCGCCGCATTTCCGCTACCCGCAGGAAGTTGGAGCATGGCCACCTGAGCGCCGCCCAGTCGTGCGGGGTCGTTCAGAGTGCAGTTGACGCTGTCCGCAGTCGGCGTGCCGCTCTTCGATCCAGCCGCCCCACACCAGACCGGCTTATCCAGAGAAGGCCCGGTCCACGCCATGTTGTAAATCTGGCTGGTCGGCCGCAGATTTTTGGCCGGGTTGCGATGGCAGTTCAAGCACCACTCCATCTGAAGGCTGCTTTCCTGGTACATGAGCGGCATTTGGTCGACCCGGCCATGACAGCTCGAACAGCCCAGCCCCTTATTCACGTGAATTTCATGGCTGAAGTATGCGTAGTCGGGGAGGTCATGAACCTTGATCCAGGGAATTGATTCCCCTGTAGCCCAACTCGTTCTTACCGGTTCAAGCAAGTTTGCATTAGTCCATATCTGCGCGTGGCAGTTCATGCAGGTCTTGGTCGGGGGAATGCCCGCATAGCTCGACTTCTCAACGGTGGTGTGGCAGTACTGGCACTGGAGGCCGAGGCCCATGACGTGGTGCTTATGGCTGAATGGGACCGGCTGATCGGCGCGCTGCCCCTGTCGCGTCACCCAGGGGGACCGCTGCAGTTCATTGAGCGTGACCCCAAGCGCTATTACGATCAGTCCCGTCAATACCAGGCTCGCTCGGGCTAGCGCGTTCGAGCTCCGGTCAAAAATCTGCGCCATGACTGCGTTCCTGCTTCCTCAGATTCCGTTTGATGGGAAGGGTTGCCGCTGCGAATGGGGTGCAGCTGAATTCGAGGTAGAAGTTTCCCGGCTAAAGAGAGAAATAAAACCAGCTAAAAAACAAATATAGCAGCAGCTAAAACTTTGCAAGTCCTTGACCTCGCTCGGGCTTCAATGACGGTTACCAAACTTTGTCGATGCCAATGATTTCCAAGCAGAAACAGAATCGTCACAGAAACACCTTCGCAGGAACATGCTTAGAGGTGACATGAAAATCCCTGCACCCTGACACCTGCTGGCTTGCCCCGCAACTGTAACAGCCCCTGCGTTAAATTGATCACTGGGCTGTTCTCCGGCTGCGGCGTATGGGCGCCGCAAGAAGCTGGTGAGATATAAACTCATCGCATGACCGACGGTCGCCGACCAGTACGCTACGATGCTGCACAAGCCAGCCTGGACCTCGCAGCCGCCGACCCAAAGCTGGGCCGCCTGATCGCGGCGGCGGGCCCATTCACCCTCAAGCTGAAAAGCGCGCATTCGCCCTTCGAAGCGCTGCTCGAATCGATCATCTATCAGCAACTTCATGGCAAAGCTGCCGCCGCCATCCTCAAGCGGCTGCTGGCCATCTTCGGAGACCTTCATCCGCGCCCCGAACAGCTCATCGCCGCCGGTGACGATGTATTGAGGGCCGCCGGACTCTCCGGCAACAAGACCCTCGCAGTGCGCGACCTCGCCGCCAAGACCCTGGATGGCACGGTGCCGACGCTGCTCCAGATTCGCCGCCTCCCTGACGCCGAAATTATCGAGCGCCTGACCCAGGTGCGCGGCATCGGCCCGTGGACCGTCGAGATGCTGCTCATGTTCCGGCTCGGCCGTCCCGACATCCTGCCGGTCACCGACTACGGCGTCCGCAAAGGATTCGCCCTCACCTTTGGCACCGTAGCCGGAGGAAAAGTGTCGAAGCGCAACCCCTTCACCAACGAAATGCTTCCCACCCCAGCCGAAATGCTCAAGCGCGGAGAGCGCTGGCGGCCCTGGCGCTCCGTTGCGAGCTGGTATCTGTGGCGCGCCTGCGACCTCGCCAACAAGCCCTCGCCGCCTCCCGCCTGAGCCCTCTCCGCCGTTACATTGGCAGCAGCTCGCGAGAGCAAGTTCACCGGGAGCGAGGCGAAAACGTCAATGGCAGAATGACACGGAATTCCGCCCCCATGTGCGTCGCGGCGGTGCTGCTTTTGGCGCTGCTCTCGGCCCTATAGCCGCCGTCAAAAACTGGACTGGTGAGGCTAAGGCGCCCGCCGTGTTTCTGCACAATTCCCTGGCTCACCCATAGACCGAGTCCGGTGCCGTTCACGCCTTTAGTGGTGAAGAACGGTTCGAAGATGCGCGCTTGTTCCGACGCGCTGATGCCGTGGCCCGAATCGCGAACGCTGACCGTGGCGGTCCCATCTTCGTTGGCGCGGCCTTCGATCCAGATATGGCCGCCCGTAGGCACCGCGTCAATGGCATTGCGGATGAGGTTTGAGAAAACCTGCCGAAGTTCCCCCGGAAAGCCTTCGACCCTCAAGTCAGCTGCCACCGAAACCTCGATCGTCACATCTTTCTCCTGAATGTCCCGCTGATAAATCTCCAAAATTCCTGTGGCGACCTCGTGAATGTCAACGGCGAGCGGCTTGGTCGAATCGCGATAAAACGCCAGCGTCTGGCGGGTGATGTGGACAACCCGGCGCAATTCCTCCTGCGCCTTGCGGGCATATTCATGCAAGACCGGCTGGGCCACGCTCTCGATATCGATCAGATACAGCAGGTTCATGACCGCTTCGAGGGGGTTGTTGATCTCGTGAGCAATGGTCGCGGCAAGGCGCCCTGTAGCGGCCAGCTTCTCCGAAGTGCGCAGCGCCTCTTCCGTCTGCTTGCGCATCGTGATGTCGCGGCCGATGCTGGCCGTGCCGATCAGATGCCCCGAATAATCGAACACCGGAGAAACCGTGCTGGAGACGTCAAGTATTTGCCCGCTCTTCGTGGTCCGCTTATGCTCTACATGTTGCAGCCGCCGTCCTGACTGCACCGCCTCCCTGGCCAGTCGGGTCACGTCGTCGTTGGCGGCCGTAAAGCTGGTGGGCTGCCCGATCGCCTCCTCGGCGGTGTAGCCATAGAGGGCCTCCGCGCCTTTGTTCCAACTGGTGATATAGCCGTCGAGATTGCGAGAAACTATAGCATCGTCGGAGGAGTCAACAATGGCAGCCAGCAGGATGCGTGCCTCCTCCGCCTGCCGCCGGTCAGAGATGTCACGGAAGGTGAGAATGATGCCAGTGAGCGCGCCCTCGTTGTC
>DASWUZ010000315.1:0-20707 GCA_036401395.1 Acidisarcina sp. | reverse complement strand
GGGAGGGGAAAGCTCCAAACTGATCCCGTTACCGAGCGATTTGGTTGTCGATAACGTGATGAAGCTCACTGCCAGGTCGCTCACGTCTGAAAGCGCAGTTCTCGTCGGGAAGCGATGAACGGAGTAGACTGATCGGCGGAGAACAACGCCGCCCATGGATCTGCGCCCAGTTGCCATCACTCGCCTTTCGTTTTTGAATCTGAAACTTCTCGCTCTTTTTAGCTTGGTCGCGGTCCCTGGGATCTTAGCCGCCAGCAACCCGCTGGTGGTGAGCACGCGACAGGGCAAGGTCGAAGGGATGATTGCAACCGCCCCGGCAAGTGCTCCGGCGGCTACTGTGGCGGCAACTCCAATCCGCGCCTTCCTTGGGATCCCTTTCGCGGCACCGCCGGTAGGCCCGCTGCGTTGGAAGCCGCCGATGCCCGCGGCGAAGTGGAACGGCATTCGCCAGGCGAAGGAGTTTGGATCGCACTGCATGCAGCCGAAGCTCTACGCGGACATGGTCTTCCGCGACCCGGGCATCAGCGAAGATTGTCTGACCCTCAATGTCTGGACTCCTGCGCCTTCAAAGACCAGTAAGGCGTCAAAACTGCCGGTCATGGTTTGGATTTACGGCGGAGGTTTCGCCACTGGAGGCACCTCGGAAGGTCGCCAGGATGGAGCAAACCTCGCGACCCACGGCGTTGTGGTAGTCACCATGAACTATCGCCTGGGGGTATTTGGCTACTTCGCTCACGCTGCGCTTGCCGCTGAGTCTGGCAAAGGCTTTGCCGGGAATTACGGCCTGCTCGACCAGACTGCCGCGTTGCGTTGGGTGCAGCAAAATATCAAGGCTTTCGGCGGCGACCCCGCGAACGTGACTCTCTTCGGAGAGAGTGCGGGCTCGTTCTCGGTCAGCGCACAGATGGCCTCGCCTCTGGCCAAAGGCCTCTTCGAGCGCGTGATTGGGGAGAGCGGCGGCGCACTATTTAGCGCCGGCCTCAATTTTCCGCCCCTTGATGAAGTCGAGAAGGAGGATGCAGTTTTCGCTCAGTCGATCCTGAATGCCAGCACGCTCGAACAAATGCGGGCGGTGCCGGCGCAGGAGTTGCTCGACGCCTCGATGAAGAAGACGCCGGAGGGAGTGGGCTTCCGGTTCAGTCCCGACGTCGATGGCTACTTCCTGCCGGAGAGCGTCGCGTCGATCTACGCCGCAGGCAAGCAAAATGACGTGCCCATGCTCGCTGGATGGAACCGCGACGAGGGTGGCTACGATCCGAAGGTGACTGCTGCCATCTTTCAGGATGCCGTCGGCAGGCAGTTCGCTGAAAAGGGGCCCGACGTCCCGGGGAAGATCCTGAAAGTTTACGCTGCCCCGGATGACGCCTCCGCCGTCCGCGCCGCAGCTGACCTGTCTGGGGATCGCTTCATCGCCTACTCCACCTGGAAGTGGATTGAGGCGCAGGCGACCACAGGCCATCAGCCCGTTTACCGCTACCGCTTTGACCTCGTCCCGCCTGCAGACCCTAATCATCCCGGCGGCCTGGCTGCTTATCACTCCTCTGAGATCCCTTACGTCTTCGGCGACCTGGATCTGCTGAGTGGATTCCCCTGGCGACCCGAAGACAGGCAGTTAAGCGAGCAAATGCAGCGTTACTGGACCAACTTCGCCCGCACCGGCGATCCTAACTCGCCTGCCGGGGCTGAGACGCTGCCGAAGTGGCCGCCGTATACTGCCACGACCGGTTGGATGGTGATGCACCTCAGTGCCGAGCCCACGGCTGAGCCTGATGATCATCGGGATCGCTACCTGCTGCTCGACACCATCTGGGGCAAGTAGGGTCCTCCGAGGAGTGTGCTCAGAAAACGGAGCGGCTTAGGCAGCGCCTGATGGATCGTCGAGGTAGCGAAAGATCTCCGGTAACTCCACATAGATTGCGGTGCCCTGAACTTCCAATCGTTCAGAGGCGATCCAGGAGCGATCAATGCACATGCGCCCGGTGCGAGTCTTTGGGTCGATGATCCACACCGTTTTTATACCCATCGCGAGGTAATCCGCTGCGCGCTCTTCGGTGTCGGAGTAGGTGTCATCGGGGGACATGATTTCAACTACCAGTAACGGGGGTTGTATGAGGACTTCCGGATGGCGGCCGGGCCGAATCAAAGCCACATCCGGGATTCGAATTCGGGTTGGCGAGACGCGCACTCGCTGCTCCGTGACCACTATTGCCGACCAGAAGCTCTCGTGCCGTCCGAACCACATCGTGAGTAAAGCCTGGATCCTCGCATGTTCGTACTTGCCCACATTGCGCTCCCGGGTATCCCCGTCGATGTACTCGCGGTCAGGCCGGTAGCTGGTCTGTAGGTATTCGCTCACCGGGATGTGCGTCGCGGTCGCCATGAGCACCATTCTAGCTCGTCAGCTGTCGAGCTTTCGCACGACTAGGTCGTTGAGCAGGGTGGGGTTGGCCTGGCCTTTGGAGAGGCGCATGACCTGGCCCACGAAGAACGCAGAGACCGTTTTCTTGCCCGCGCGATACTGTTCAACCTGTTTGGGGTTGGCGGCGATGATTTCGTCGATCATCTTTTCGATCGCAGCAGGGTCGCTGATCTGCTGCGGCTTTTCGTGTTCGTAAACCGTAGGGAAGTCTTCGCCCTTTTCAAATGCAATGTCGAAGAGCTGCTTGACCTGCTTGCTCGAAATATCTCCGCTCTCGGTGAGGTCGGCGGCAAGCGCGATTCCCTTCATAGTGATGGGGGACTTTTCAAGTTCGAGGCCCGCTGCCTTAAGGCGGCCCATGAGTTCGCTTTGTACGAGGTTGGCTACGCGGCGCGGGCTCTTCGCGGCTTTGGCTGCTGCTTCAAACTGGTCGGCGAAGGCGCGCGTCGCGGTCAGCGCCTGTGCATCCTGCTCGGCGATGCCGTAGTCGGCGACCATGCGGGCGCGACGTGCCTCGGGGAGTTCAGGCATGGTTGTCTTGATCGCTGCGCGCGTCGCCTCGGTGACAATGAGCGGCGGCAGGTCTGGCTCGGGGAAATAACGGTAGTCGTGGGCCTGCTCCTTAGAGCGCATAGAGTAGGTGCGACCCTCGGTGGCGTTCCAGAGGCGCGTCTCCTGCACGACACGACCGCCCTCTTCGATGAGTTCGATCTGGCGCTCTATTTCGTACTCGAGCGCCGAACGAATGTAGCGAAAGCTGTTGACGTTTTTGACTTCGGCCTTGGTGCCGAACTTTTCCTGCCCGCGCGGTCGCACGCTCACGTTGGCGTCGCAGCGCAGCGAACCCTCTTCCATGTTGCAGTCGCTGACCGCGGTGTAGAGGAGGATTTCCTTGAGCTTTGTCAGGTATTCGTAGGCCTCATCGGGGGTGCGAATGTCAGGTTCGCTAACGATTTCAATCAGCGGAGTGCCGCAGCGATTCAGGTCGAGGTAGGTCTTCGTCGCCGAGTCGGGGAAGCCGTCATGCAAGCTCTTGCCGGCGTCCTCTTCCATGTGGAGCCGGGTGATGCCTATGCGCTTGATGCCGTGCGGCGTGGGCACGTCCAGCCAGCCATGTTCGGCAAGCGGTTTATCGAACTGCGAAATCTGGTAGCCCTTGGGCAGATCGGGGTAGAAGTAGTTCTTGCGCGCAAAGATGGAGGTTTCGCGAATTTGGCAGTTGATGGCCATCGCCGCAAGCACGGCGAACTCGACCGCGCGCGCATTCAACACAGGCAGCGCGCCCGGCAACCCCAGGCATACGGGACAGATGTTCGTGTTCGGCGACGAACCAAACCGCGAAGAGCAGCCGCAGAAGGCCTTGGTCTCGGTGAGGAGCTGGACGTGGACCTCGAGGCCGATGACGGGTTCGTATCTTGCCATTACCTCGGGCGAAATGCTGACTGTGGCTGCCATGAATACTGAAATTTTAGCAGTGTCCAGGTGATCTCGAGTTTTTTGAGCCACCGCGCTAACCGCCACAAGCAGCAGTGACAAGAATTTACAAAATAAATGAAAGCGCCTCAGTCACACTGGGGCGCTTTTTTTGCCAGCGACACGAGATCCAAATGTTCTCAGGACACGCAGGTGTATCCTGAGCTCCAGCAACAAAAGCAAGAAAAGGTCGCATGGAACCGATAAGCATTGCACTACTCGTTTTAGGAATTCTCGCTGCAATAGCGCTCCTGGTAATCGTTTTGAACACGGCCTACACCGTTCGCACCGCCACAGTAGGCATCGTCGAGCGCTTCGGAAAATTCAATCGCATCGTGCAGCCTGGATTGCACGTGCGCATCCCTTTCGCCGAACGGGTCTTCACGACCGACCTTCAGATCCAGCAGGCCCAGGTGCAGGTCGAGACCAAGACCCGCGACAACGTTTTCGTACAGATCCCCGTATCGGTGCAATACCAGGTGCTTCCCGACAAGGTCTACGAGAGCTTCTATAGGCTGTCGCATCCGCAGAAACAGATCGAAAGCTGGGTCTTCAACTCGATCCTGGGCCATGTGCCTAAGCTGACGCTGGATGAAACCTTCGAGCAGCAGGGCTCCATCTCGGTCGCTGTCAAAAACGACCTCGACACTGTGATGAGCGGCTTCGGATTCAATATCCTCAATGCGCTGGTCACCGACATCACGCCTGACCCGAAGGTCAAATCGGCGATGAACGACATCAACGCCGCGCAGCGCGAACAGGTCGCGGCCCAGGCGCGCGGCGAGGCGGAGAAAATCCTTAAAGTGAAGCAGGCGGAGGCCGAAGCAGAAGCCAAGGCACTCTCCGGCAAGGGCATCGCGGCCCAGCGTCAGGCCATTATCGAAGGTCTTCGCACGTCGGTTGAACATTTCCGCGAGGCGATCCCTGGCACCCAGCCTGAAGATGTCATGGCGCTGGTGCTCCTCACGCAGTATTTCGACACTCTCAAAGACATTGGAGCGCACGCCGGGTCTAACACTATCTTTCTGCCCAACAGCCCCTCCGCCGCTAACGACTACCTTACGCAGATTCTCGCGGGTCTTAGAGGCAGCGCTCTTGGCGTGAAGCCACCAGTTGTCGCTCCACTTACGCCGCCCGGGGCATAAGCCCATCTCACGCTCGGCATTTCGACGATCGACCGCCCTTGCAGTGAACGCCCCTATACTCTGAGAGACCCCGTGTCACGACGGTTGAGGAAGAGACAGCGAACGATGACGGATTTTTTGCCCGTGGATGAGCAGTTGGATTTGTTGCAAAAGGGTACGGCGGAGATCATCCGGCTGGGTGATCTGCGGGACCGGCTCGAGGCTTCGCGGCGGAGCGGGCTGCCGTTGCGGGTCAAGGCAGGCTTCGATCCGACGGCGCCCGATCTGCATCTGGGACACACCGTGCTGATGCGTAAGATGAAGCACTTTCAGGACCTCGGCCACCATGTGATCTTCATGATCGGCGATTTTACGGGGCTGATTGGGGACCCGACGGGACGCAACGTGACTCGCAAGCCGCTGACCCACGAAGAGATTTTGAAGAACGCGGAAACCTACAAGGAGCAGGTGTTCCGTATTCTCGACGCGGAGAAGACGGAGGTGCTCTTCAACTCGGCCTGGCTGGGGACGCTGGGGTTTGAGGGGATCATCAGGTTGGCGGCGCACTTTACGGTTTCGCAGATGCTCGAGCGCGACGAGTTTCATCGCCGCTTCCAAGATGAAAAGCCGATCTCGCTCCACGAGATGCTTTATCCGCTTGCGCAGGCGTATGACTCTGTGGCGCTACGAGCCGACGTGGAACTTGGCGGGACAGACCAGCGATTCAATCTGCAAATGGGACGTGAATTGCAGCGCCACTATGGGCAGTTGCCGCAAATCGTCTTGATGACCCCAATCTTGGAGGGTCTTGACGGCGTTCAGAAAATGTCGAAATCGCTCGGCAATGCGATCGGGATCAAGGAAAATCCGTTGGAAATGTATGGGAAGCTGATGTCGATCTCCGATGAACTGATGTGGAGATACTGGACGTTTTTGACCGACTTGCGTCAATCGGAGATCGACGCGATGCATGGCGAAGTTTCAGGAGGATCGCTGCACCCTATGGACGCGAAGAAGCGGCTGGCGCGTACGATCGTTTCAGGGTTCCATTCGGAGGATGCGGCGCTACACGCCGATGAGAGCTGGGCAGCGCAGTTCCAGCGCAAGGAGACTCCTGCGGATTTAGAAGAAGTGTTGGTGCTGCAGGCGGAAGTTGCGTGGGACGCACCCATGTCGTCAGGGCATTCGGTCCGCCTGGATAAGTTGTTGGTGAAGGCTGGCCTCGCGCCCTCTGGGGCCGAAGCCAACAGGCTGGTCAAGCAAGGGGCCGTGCGGGTAAACGAGGAGGTCCAACTGCTTACTCACATCCTTGTGGAGAAACTCCCCAGCCGTCTGCCGGTCCGTGTAGGTAAGCGCGCAAAGATAGTAGTGGTCACAGGGTGAAAGTCCAAGGATCTGAGTGCTTCGCAATACCAGCTACGTCGCTTTAAGGCGTTGAGACTAGTACCCCGGATCGTTTTATGTGATCAATCTTTTGACGGTCCTGGCGACGATACGGGTGACGGGCTTGCTGGGGTCGAACTGCTCTTGTCGCCTACGGATGGGGTTTTTTCGGAGGAGCTTTTTTCGCCGGAGCTACTCTTGTCCGTTGATGTGGCGCCTCCAGAAGAGGTCGAGGTGCTGTCCCCCGGTTTGCCGTCAGATTTGCTTTCAGAGGCACCTTCGGCGGAAGCGGATTTGCTGGCCCGGCTGGGATAGTCGGTCGAGTAAAAGCCGGACCCCTTGAACTGTATGGATGGCGCTGAGATGAGGCGTTCTACTTCACCCTTGCAGACGGGGCATTCCTTTTCATCGGGGGCGCTGTAGGTCTGGATCTTTTCGAAGCGGTGTCCGCAGGCTTTGCAGCGATATTCGTAAAGCGGCATGGATCTCCTGAATGCAGTTGCTTAGATAACTTTAGAGCAAATGACGATCGCATGTCGCTCAAGCTCTCCATTCGAACCCTGCATCGGTTCGGCACGAAGGAAAAGAAGCTGCCTTGAATGGGAAGCCACATCTTCTTCTGAGAACGGGAAATGGCCTCCAGGTTGCGCCGCGTTCAGGTTGCAATTCGTGGCATGCGGCCTGAGAATCGATTTAAGCAATCATGCACACCGTTGAACGAGAAGAACGCCTTGAGTCAGGGCCTTTGCCGTCGCCCGGTGAAGCCGGCGACGACGTGTCGCTGCTTGATGTGTTGATAATTTTGGCTCGCAGGAAGAAGTTTATAGCGGCCTTCACTGTCATAGTCGCGGTACTGTCGGCGTTGGTGGCCATTCTGCTGCCGGTAAAGTACACGGCAACAGCAGTAGTTCTTCCTCCGCAGAGTTCATCTTCGACAGGGTCTGCGGTGATGTCGCAGCTTGGTGCTCTGGGTGCAGCCGGTGCGATGGCGGGCAGCAGCCTTGGCATTAAGAATCCTAACGACATGTACGTGGCGATGTTTCGGTCGCGTACCTTGGAAGACGCCATGATCAAGCGCTTTGACCTGCAAGGGGAGTATCGCGCAGGCCGCATGTCGCTGGTCCGCGAGGAATTCGAGAAGCATTCAGAGGTATTAAGCGGGGCCAAGGACAACCTCATCACAGTTTCTGTTCAGGACCATGACCCCAAGCGCGCCGCCGATATGGCGAATGCTTATGTAGACGAGTACAAGAAGTTTTCAGCCAGTCTTGCCTTGACCGAGGCGTCGCAGCGGCGTGTTTTTTTTGAGGACCAGCTACAGCAGGCCAAAAGCAATTTGGCGAACGCGGAAGAGGCTTTGAAGAAGACTGAGCAGACCAGTGGGCTGGTGCAGATAGACAGCCAGGCGCGGGCCTTGATTGAGTCTGCGGCTTCGCTGCGAGCGCAGATCGCGGCCAAGCAGGTCGAGATTCGCGGCATGAGGTCTTTCGCTTCCGAACAAAACCCGGATCTGCAAGTTGCTGAGCAGCAACTTGCGGGATGGCAGTCGCAGTTAAGCAGCCTTGGGGGCGCTCAGTCTGGCTCAGGAGATGACATGATCCTGCCGAAGGGTCAGGTACCTGCGGCAGGTCTTGAGTATGTCAGGAAGCTGCGCGATGTCAAGTACTACGACACTATCTTCGACCTGCTTGCAAAACAATTTGAGATCGCCAAGCTTGACGAGGCGCGGCAAGGGTCAATGGTGCAGGTAGTCGATCCTGCGATTGTGCCTGACCAGAAATCTTCACCTAAACGCACTTTGATTGTGGCGATCAGCACCGTGATCGGATTTTGTTTCAGCATCTTATGGGTGCTGATAGCGAGCGGGCTTGAGCGAGTGCGGCAGAACCCTGAAAACCGGCAACGGATACAGACCCTCGCAGCAGTGTTGCGGAAGCCCTAAGCTTTGCCTAGTGTTTGTAGAGAGAGCGACGACAAGACCTTCTCATAAACCGCCAACGTCTGTTCGGCCATGCGCTCTATTGAGAATTCGCGACGCACGCGTAATCTCGCCGCTTCTCCAAACCTTTGCCGCATTTCTTTATCGTGCAGGAGCAGATTGATGGCCGACGCGAGCCGTTCGGAATCCTCGGGCAGGACTGTCCTACCTGTAAGCCCATGTAATGAAACCTCTGGTACACCCGAGTCGATATCAGTATTGATGATCGGCAAGCCGGCAGCCATGGCTTCTAGCTGGACTATGCCAAATGACTCAGCGCGGGTGATCGACGGCAGTACAAACATGGTTGCTGCGTGCAGGTAAGGTGCCAGGTCATCAACCTTTCCGAGCAGGTGGATCTTTTTCGATATGCCAGCGTTCTTCGCTTGTTGGAGCAGTTCGGTTGCGAGCGGACCTGAACCAATATGCAGCAGACAGGCATCCACACTTTTCATGCTGCCGATAAGATATGTCACGCCCTTGTAGGGTACTAGCCGGCCCACGCTGAGGATAATCTTGTCGCCATATCTTGCTCTTATGCGTGAGACAGCATCGGGGTCCGCTGTTTCAAAAGGGGTCGCATCAAGACCCAGTGGCACTATATGACACTTCGCCCGAAATGGCGCTAGTTCTTCTGAACTGTTCATGTATCTGTCGGAAGAGACGATGATCGCAGACGCCCTTCTCATAAACGCCGCAACGATGGGATCTGAAATTTTTCTGAGTGACTCCCTGCCGATGGTGTCGCCATGATGGGTGACGACTATCTTCCCCTTGTGGCGGCTAAGCAGAACAGCGAGTGCCGCCCAGGGATTTGGCAGATGCACATGAACTATGTCCGCCTTGCGTCGTGCTACGTCCCATGGAAGTGTGGGGGTAATAGGCATAGAGGCGATGGTCCCAAAATTGGCCACGCGGGTCACGGACGCACCATCGGTCTGCTGCTCCTGGGAGCGGACCGAATTGTTCGCCACAAGGGCCTTTACCTCTAGACGGCCCGATTGCATTCGCACCAGATCGCGCAAATGACTCTCTATGCCGCCGACCTGCGGCCAGTAATATTTTCCAATGTGAAGAACGCTGGAGGGACGCGGCTGGCTGGTCACATCTGCACCTAAGGGATTGCATTGCATGCTCGATGTGTTGTCCATACTATAGTGCATCGGATTTCCACGGCGCAATGTTAATCATGGACATGGCTAGGGCTTCGTTGCAGGAATCGGCGGTAAACTTCGAGGTGCTCGGCCGCGATTGTTTCCCACCCATAGGTTTTCGAGTAGCTCGAGCTCGCTGCTGACATTGTGGCGAGCCTGTCCTGATCGCTGAATAACTTAAGGCTTAGATCGAGGGCTTCATCCGGACCCTCGGCAAAGAGGAGCGTGTCAGCGAGTGGTGAAGTAGTTTGTGGGCCGCGAGTAGTAATTACAGCCGTGCCGCAGGCCAGCAACGCCTTCAGCGATCCGCGCCGTATGGATGCGCCACCGGGGAAAGGCAGATAGGCGACTGCTGACGTGGCTAGTACTTTCCCCGTTGCTTCATCGTCCAGGTCGAAGTTGAGCTCAATGGGCAGACCCTTCGATTGCTCAGCCAGCCACAAGGCGTAATCGGTGAACCGCGGCATAGTCGCGCCGATAATGCGGAGCTGGATAGGGAGCAGGCGTTGTTGTACCAGCGAGGCGAGACGCAGCACGTCTTCTATGCCCTTGTTAGGAACGATGAGGCCGAAGTAAGTGATCTGGTTCAAGATGCGTGGCGGAGGCAGAGCCGGGAATGGAATATTGCTGCCGATCTCTATTATCGTGGACTTCGTTTTGATCGATGGTATCCAGCGTGCGGCGAACTTCAACTCAAAATCCGAGGTGAAGATAAGACGACGGGCCGCGACGAGGAATGGCAAGAGAGACAGTTTGCGCAGTAGACTCGCACGACTGAATTCATGAAGAGTAACTACAGCAGGTCGCGCCATGGTGAGGAGCTGGGGTGTCAGGCTCCAGCCGTAACCCTCTCCCGGATATTGAATGTGAAGTAGCTTGTCCGGCGACTTTGCCGCTAACCTAAGAGTTTCGCGAAGGCGGCTGACCCCCCAGCCTTGTCCGGCGACGACCTCTACGTTGGCGCCTGCCTGCTTGAGGGCCTTGGCCAGATGGCAGGAGTAATGACCAATTCCGCACACTTCAGGAGGGTAGGACCCCGAAACGAGCGTCACCTTCAAACCAGGGTCCCTTCCGGATGAAGCTGCGGCCCGGCGGGGACTGTCTGGGTATTAGGCCGAGCATTTAGCGGCCCGGTCAGAGTAGCGCACGTAATGGCCATCCCGAAGGTAAACCACATATGCCCGAGTACGTAGGCAAACCCGCTGAGTACATTTGTAAAAATAAGAACCGTCAATGAGAGGAGCCACGCCATCTGTATCATAGCCACGCGGTCCTGGCGGCCTTTAAGATCGCGATTCAACCGAATAATTAACCACAGTACTGCACCCGCGAAGCTCATAAAGCCGATAAGCCCCACATCAGCCAGCAACTTGAAAAGTAAGTCATGTGAAGTTACGCTGCCCCAGCCGACACCCAGAAGCGGATATCTGCTGAAGTAACCGGATGCCAGTTCGATGGTCTTCAAGCGTTCAAGTGCGGAGTAACTCGATCCTTTCGCAAAAAGGATCAAATCGAGCATCTGTCTCATAAAAACAACTTGAGTGTAGAGTACGAAGACTACTGTCGAGACGCATGCAGCTCCCAGGAGGGCCATTTTTATAATGGTCGTCGCTCTATTAATCTTCATTCTGGCCGCCATCCACAATGTGGCCACCGCCACAAAGAGCAGACCCGCATATGCGGATGACGAGGTAGACCCTATTAGTGCAGCGACTATTAAAAGCGCGCAGTAGCGGTCACTCTTGATTGAGATAAGTCTGCCGCGGCCTAGCAATGCCGGAAATGTGAGAGGTAAGACGGTCAGCAGCGCCTGGGACATGATGCTTGTCTCCAACGCTACTGAGGACATGCGAAGCAATTCCATGCCCGGAAAAGTTGCCATGTACCCCATTGCGCCTGGCGACGTGCTGTTGTTGAAGATAAATGCAGGGTAAGTGAGGCCGATTAGTGGACAGAGGAGTTGAAAAAAGCCCCAAAGAGAGACAAAGACCCCTGTGCAAAGATATACACGGCCAGTCGCTTCTAGCTTATCAACGCTTGAATTCTCATCTGCTAACGAAATGGCGAGTAAGATGCCGAAGGCAATGTAAAGCCACGCCGTAATGTGACGGGATGTAAAGATCAATGGGGTGGTCGAGTTGTCGGTCAGCGTTGCAGACCCGATTTGAAGGTGGCCATTGATGTAAAGGGGCATGACTAGTGAAATGGCCGCCATGAACAGAAAGACGCCGAGCCACGTCGCAGGAGTTACAAGGCGACGGCGAATTGATAGTCTTCCCTGTAGTAGACGGGTGATTGCTTCTCGCAGCAGCCAGAGAGATCCGAAGAACATCCAGACCTGTACGCCAGACGCCCCATCCCCCGAACCTAGATTAAAGACCGCCGTTCCCGAAAAGAGAGTCGATGCTACCATCAGCCTGTACAGCCACTTGCGCGAGAAGACGAAAAGCATAAGGCCAAGCGGAACGAGGATGAAGGCGTGCGGAGTCATAGGCGTGTAGAAGAGAAGTATGCCGGGTTAGACTTCTTGATCCTCAAGTTGCCGTCATCCTAGCGGCCGTCCAGCCACATCCCACCGCTGAGGTATCGTCCGGCGAAACGCACCAAGCATGACTGCCACACCATTTTTAGCCCTTCCATGCAGAAATCGTAGGGCGGCGCTGGCGAGTACGAAGCAATACACAGTCGGTAGAGCGTACCAGTGATGCTCGCGGGTGAATGCGACGCGATTTCGTGTGCCCCAAAAGTCTGCCATTTCGCTTTGGTAGAGAGAGCGGGCCGCGCTTCCTATGCTCGCCCCCACCTTGTGATAGACGACGCTCTTGGGGGCATAGGCCAGTGAAAAGCGCCCCTTTGCCCTCGTTGCCCAGTCAACCTCCTCGCAATAGAGAAAGTAGTTCTCGTTCATGAGTCCTACCACTTCCACAAAGGCGCGGGATGCCAGTATCGATGCGCCCACTATGTAGCGCAATTTCTTTTCGACCAGCTCGGCCGACGGTAAAGAGCTTGCTTCCTGACCTGCGGCAATATGGCCTCCGCGTGATGTCCAGGGGTTATACCGAGCGCCTCCACAGGCTTGAATATATTCCGGCCTGTCGTAAAACAAGAGAGTAGAGCCACATAGGCCGACGTTGGAATCATGTTTTGTTCTATCGATTAAAGCTGACAGTGCGTTCGGCCTGACTACCGTGTCATTGTTCAAAAGCCATATATAGGCAGCTTCCGGTTGTGCGAGGGCAATGCGGATACCGATATTATTTGCAGCTGCAAAACCAAGGTTCGCGTCGATCTGCACAAGTATCAAGCAAGTCTCACTGGGAGGTGCGCTCGATGACATTCGGCGATCGATAACGACGTGCTTCAAAGGCTTTGAAACAGGAGGCGAGCTAAGATCCGCAAGATAGCTATTACGACACTCTGCTGCCAGCTCGCCGGTGGCCCATCTGCATATATTAGCAACAGAACCATCGGTCGATGCATTGTCGCAGACAACCACAGTATAATTAACGCCCGTAAGGCGAAATACTGTTTCAAGACACTCAATAGTGTCACGCCAACCATTCCAATTAACTAGGATGATGTAGACCCGGTCTTGCATGGGACAGCCCTCTTGCGCCACTATTGCTTGTCATCGCTCAAACGATGTCTGACAACTGATCCGGTACATTGCTCTCCGGCTTAGAGATATTCAACCTCGCGGGGACCCACTGTTGCAGGGAGGTGTCGAACTGCCTGATAACACGTGCTGGAATACCGACCGCTATGCTATTGGCTGGAATTGCCCCAGTGACAACAGCATTAGCACCTATGACCGAGCCACTTCCTATTGTCGAGTTGGGAGTGATAACTGCCCCATCCCCAATCCAGACGTTATCGCCTATCAGCACTGGCCCCGAGGTCAACGTTCTACTTGAAGGCGGCGTGTCCGGGTTATCATGCACCAACGGCCCGTAGCTGCCGTGGTTATGATCGATGATAAGTACCTTGCTCCCCATCATCACGTTATCGCCGATAGTTATCAAATTGACAGCTGCTATATGGCACCAAAAGCTGACACTTACATTGTCACCGATAACTATGCGAGGAGTAAAGATCTGGGTTCGGTGGCGTGTAACAGCCTCCAACCAAAGCCCTTTGCCGGCATCGAAATTGTCCCCCATCTTAATATGCTCTAAACCCGCGATGAAATAGCCAGACCTGATGAGTACCCTGCTGACGCCAAGTCGTCTTTTCAAGGATGAGTTACGCATCCGTGACGTTAGCCCCTCAACTGCCTGCCCTGCAACCAGAGTGAATCCACTGTTCGCAATCCTCGCTCGAATTGTAGGCGTGACCTCTCTCATATTGTGCCTATCCAAAAATGGGCGATCCAATCCAACCATCGACCTTCAGGAGTACCTTCCCCAAAAGAAACCAGGCCTTGGCAAGTAGTCGCGGAAGTTTGATAATTGCATAGTTAAAAAGCCAGTATTGAAACTGATCGCCATATGCCCCTTTTAGGACTATATACACATCTTCATCCTCAAAAGTGTTTGGTCTTGACTTCATCAATAGCAGGAACCAGGGAAGGAAGAAGTGGATAGTGCCACTTAGCATCACGCGCACCAAAGCCGGTTCGATCAGCCAGTCCTCGGTGATCCGCCTTAAGGATACTCCGAAGACTGTGAACACCGCATAGCCGCCGGTATTTCCTGCGCGCGCGGCGATTAGAGGCTCGTTGATGATGAGCCCCTCAGTAAAATTGCGAAGCAAGGTGTAGGTCCAGCCAAGCTGTATTAGCTTTGACCCATCAAGTGTTGAGAAAGGTGGGTGAGCGACTGAAATTACACGATCTTTGTTCACGATATTGCCGCTCAAAAAAGTGAGAGCAACATTTACCCTCTGAACGTATTGCAGGGCGGTGCTCATAATTGCGGCTGGGGGCTGCTTGTTTGCAGCGGCAGGAACATAGGCCCCTTCGAAGGAGTACGATGCCACGTACACCAAATCAAAATCACCATGTGTGAGCGATTTCAATATCTTTTGAAGACCGCCCGGGACCAGCACGTCGTCATCGCCGATGAGCCACACGTACTTGCCCCTGGCCCTTTCAAAGCATTGCAAGAAATTGCCGTCCATGCCTAGATTTGTCTCATTTCGAAGATATGTTAAAGCCACGCCAGAGCACTGAAAGTGTTCAACCACGGAGGGGGTCGAGTCGGTCGACGCATTGTCCGAGATGATCAGTTCTACGCTAGACACACCCTTTAACTGGGGTGCGAGATGACTCAAAAGCTCGTTAATAGAACTACTCCTGTTGTAAGTAGGTATGGCTATGGTCAACAGTGGCTTGGTGCTATGCATGCCAGAGTCTCCTGTATTTCAGGAACAATCTTGTCCCAAAACCCAGTCCCACTACCGTGCTTACAGTAAAGTAGGCGGTTACCATTCCGGTGGCGCCATACAGAGGAGCGAGAATGTAGGCCGACCCGCCAATCAGCAGCCCAGTAGTCACCGAGATAGGCAAGAATGTCTCTTGCTTGTGAGCCCGGAGGTAGATGGCCTCGGAGAACCAAATGTGATTGACGAGGACCGTGAGTAACAATGCGGCCATAGGGTATGGCTTTAACAGGCGGGTCGCAAAAGGAATGTTCTCACATTTCAAAATATAGATCGCCAGCCATATGCACAAAACGCCTATTCCGCAAACCGCGACCGATTGGCGCAGCGCGCGGAAGAACATCTCGTCCATAGCGAGGAATTCCTTACGCGCTATCATCGCGCCAAGGGGAGCGGCTTTAGTTGTGATCCAGGAGATCGAAACAGCCGACACCGCGGAGGCGATACTCAGCGACATTCCCATTTGTCCAGCGGCGACCGGACCTTTAGCCGCGAATAGGATGGGGTTAAATACCTGAAAAAAGAAGTATCCTGATAACCAGCTTACGGCGATTCGCCATTGGAATGGCCAGACCTCCTTTCGCCAGCCTATACGATGTGCTCCCGTATTATGAGTCAGCAAAGCGTAGAGCATTCGCCTGCGCCTAGCCAGCCAATAGATAGCAGCACTGGCTTGCCCCATGATGATAAGTGCGGGGGCAAATAGCCCGTGGTGAGTTACCAAGGCGAGCCAAGCGAGTCCGCTGCCAAGGACTGCCTGCGCAAGGCGTAGTTGAGCAATCTTTGCTACATATCCACACCCCTCGAGAAAAGAGATGATTGGATCCATCTGGAACGCCAGAGCTGCCAATAATGCGACGCAGCACCAAGGGAAACGCCAGTGTACCTCGGTGCCGGAGTGGCGATGGGTTGAAAAGAAGTATAGGCCGGCCGGCACTAGGAAGGCACCCACGAGCACTGCGGCCAGCGAATACCATAGGATGGCCTTTTGTAATATAGAGGCGAGCCTTGCGTGCGCCACGTCATCGCCCGTAATGATGAAGTCGCCCGAGATTGATAGATGAGCGCGCTCATGGCTTGCGAGTTGAAGAATTACGAAAGAGAAGCCTAGCTCGAATATGATCTGTAGAGCCACCAGGCTCCAAAAGGTGTAGTAGTATCCCTGCTCCGCTGGAGACAGGTAGTGAGCTATCAATGACACCGTGATAAGCCCGGCCGAGCTAGACCATCCGCGCGCCAGGATTGTATAGGCTATAGCGCGGTCAAGGCCGATGCGATGTCGCAAGGTACTTAGGAACATCGCGACAAGCTTACTTAGACCGGAGCTGTTTGCCTCCAGCGGAGCTTTGAATTGCCTTGTGACGGGTGGTGTGATCTCGTGGGCCGCTAACTCGCTGAATGGATGAGCTCTGATATCCCCTCCTCTAGCGATACCTTCGTAGTCCAACCTGGTAACAAAGGGCCGCTCCATGGATCGAATATCTCGAAAGGGCGGTATTGTTTGGCACCCCAATTAAGGCGGATGTCGCTGTTAGTTAACTTACAAATGTTTTCGACGATTGAACGGAGTGAAGACCTGACAGGAGAGCGAACGGCGTAACTGGCTTCTGCAAGTTGCTCGCATAAGAGCAGTTCAGCAGCATGTATAAACGCCGATACTACGTCTCGAACGTGAACAAGCTCGACTAACTGCTCTCCCGGTGTGAGACTGATGTTGGTGCCACGATCCGGGTCCACGAGCTGACTCCAGAGTTTGTCGCGAGGATCGTCGGGCCCGTATGTATCAAATAAGACCAGGCTCACCGCACGCAAGTCGTGGCGGCTACGATAATAAACAAGCAGGTCATACAGGCAATGCTTAGCGGCCGCGTAGAGAGTGTTTGGAGAATAGGTTTTCGCGTCAGCATACTCCCAGAAGCTACCGGCCATCACAAATATAGGTTTCGGACTATGGTGGCATGCGGCCTCCATCAACATAGCTCCTAGCACAATATTAGTAGTGAACAACTGGTCTACGTCGGCAGGCAACTCGCTTGCGGAAGCAGCTGCGAGGTGAAAGATGGCGGTGGGCCGCACTCGAATGAGCAACTCTATGGCTTCTTCGGTCGTTTTAGGTGGGTTGTACAGGCATTGCGGGTCGAGCAGGCTCGCCAACCGTCCCCGATGTCTATGAATGACGGCCGCAACGTTCCAACCGTCGAGTCGTAGACGCTGCACAAGGTGGCTGCCGATAAATCCGTTTGCCCCTGTTACAAGTGCAGTCTGAGTCATGATTTTGTCTGATTAACCAGTTAATGCCTGGGAGTGAGGGTCGATGCCGTTCTAAGCTATTCGGCGAAGAGTCTCGATAACATGATCGATCATCGAGTCATCAAGTCCCGGGTATACGCCCACCCAAAAGACGTTGTTCATCAGGTAGTCCGTGTTAGTCAATTCAACTGCAACGCGAAAGTTGCTGTCTTTATAGGCAGGTTGCCTGACCAGGTTCCCCCCGAAGAGGAGTCGAGTCGCAATCCGTGCTTCGTTCAGTTTCTTTGTGACCACGACGCGTGTAAGTCCAGATTCGGGCTTTACAGCGATGGGAAAGCCAAACCAGCTCGGATCGCTACCGGCGGTGGCCTCAGGCAGAAGATATTGTTGTGAATAGTCGGCTAGACCCTCTTTGAGATGCTGAAAATTTCTCTTTCTGGCCGCAATAAATCCCTCAACTTTAGCAAGTTGAGTTACTCCGACGGCGGCTTGCATGTCCGTCACCTTCAAATTGTAGCCAATATGCGAATATGTATATTTGTGGTCGTAGCCGCAGGGCAGGGTCCCTAGCTCCCAATCGAAGCGCTTGCCACAGGTATTATCTTTGCCGGGCGCGCACCAGCAGTCGCGGCCCCAGTCGCGGAATGACTCTATGAGCTTTGCGAGCGCAGGCTTTCCTGTAACCACGCAGCCCCCCTCGCCCATGGTGATGTGGTGTGCCGGGTAAAAGCTGAAGGTAGCTATATCGCCAAAGGTTCCCACGCCCTCGCCGCCTATTGTGGAGCCGAGCGCGTCGCAGCAATCCTCGACGAGCCATAGGTTGTGCTTCTTCGCGAAGTCCCTCACGGCCACGGCATCAAATGGGTTGCCGAGAGTATGAGCAAATATCATGGCTCGGGTCCGGGGGCCCAAAGCAGCTTCCAATTGGTCGACCTTGAGGTTATAGGTGCCTAACTCCACGTCGATAAAGACGGGAACCAATTGATTTTGCAATATCGGATTAATCGTGGTCGGGAAGCCTGCCGCCACCGTGATCACTTCATCTCCAGGTCGTAGCTGACGATCGCCGAGAGTAGGAGATGTCAGCACGCTTATGGCTACAAGATTAGCGGAGGATCCAGAGTTAACCAGCCTTGCCTCGCGAATGCCAACACGCCGCGCGAATGAACGCTCGAACTGTTCGGCGAAACGGCCCGTTGTCAGCCAAAAATCAAGCGACGAGTCGACCAGGCTTTGAAGGTCGCGTTCGTCAAAGACGCGGCCCGAGACAGGCACTTGCGACTCGCCGGGGTAGAAAGTTTGTGCTGGAAAGGCTTCCGTGTGATATTCGGCAACGAGGTCGCGGATTCGGGCGCGAATTTCGTCGGCCCGGTTTGGAGCTATCGTTGCTTCCGCGGCCAAGATTTCAAGCTTTGGGGTCATCGCGCGACCGCCTGTCTGGCGTATTGAGCGATCTGGGCAAGTGTGAAAGGCTTCACATTCTCTCCCGATCTCCACGCTGCATACCATTGCATGGTCAGGTCGAGGGCGTCATCGATCTTGAGCAGGGGCTGCCACTGCAACTCACTTGCCGCCTTTGACCAGTCGAGCCTAAGCTGTGCCGCCTCATGAACGTGGGTAGCGCCATCTACTTCAAAGCTGGCGGCACCGCCATCGCATCCGTCGTTCCAACGTTGAGCCATGCCCTCGACGATCTCAATCACGGGGCGAGCGTCAAGATCCCGTGGACCAAAATTCCATTCGGAGCCGTAGCTCGCACCGTGCTCTCGCAGCGCTGTCGCAAGCATAAGGTAGCCTCGCAGCGGTTCGAGCACATGCTGCCACGGCCGCACCGATTTGGGGTTGCGTATTCGTACCGGTACTCCTGCTGTAAAGGCGCGCATCATGTCCGAGATGAGTCGGTCGGCGGCCCAGTCCCCTCCGCCGATAACGTTGCCAGCGCGGGCGGTCGCGATAGCTAGTCCGTGCTCGGCGTATCGCTGAGGGGGGAAGTATGAGCTGCGGAAGGCCGACGTTACAAGCTCGGCGCAGGCTTTGCTGTTGCTGTAAGGATCGTGGCCGCCGAGCCGGTCGCTTTCGCGATAGGGCCAGAGCCATTCTTTATTCTCATAGCATTTATCGGTAGTGATAATGACGACGGCCCTGACGGAGTCGCAGAAGCGCACCGCGTCGAGCAGATTGGCGGTGCCCATCACATTGACGGCATAAGTCTCCAGCGGATTGGCGTAGGAGTAGCGCACCAGAGACTGGGCGGCAAGATGAAACACAACCTCGGGTCGAAACTCAGTCATCTCTGCGCGGAGCCGGGCAGCGTCGCGGACGTCGGCGATGACTGATTCCATGCCCCCGCCCACCTCTGCCGCTTTAAACAAGCTTGGCGTTGTCGGGGCATCGAGCGAATATCCACGTACGACGGCGCCGAGACTTTGAAGCCACAAGGAGAACCAGCTTCCTTTAAACCCCGTGTGGCCAGTGAGGAAGACGCGCTTGCCTTTCCAATCTGTCGGGTCGACGTCGAGACTCCCGGCAAAGGTCGCGTCCGGGTAAGAGGCACCCGCGACGGACTTGGGTCTGGACGGCGTCGCGACTGCGGGCGGGGCCACTACCAGACCTTCCAGGGGGCGGAGCCACTCGCCCATAAACCCTCAAGCACGCTCCGGTCATGGATCGTATCCATGGGTTGCCAGAAGCCGTCGTGTTTATAGGCAGAGACCTGGTCTTCTCCGGCCAGGCGCTCCAGCGGCTCCCGCTCCCAGATCGTAGTGTCGCCTGCGATGTAATCCCCAACTTTGGGCGACAGTACAAAGAATCCGCCGTTTACCCAGCGCCCGTCACCGCGTGGCTTCTCACTGAAGGACTTAACCCGCGAGTGGTCGCCCATACCCAACGCGCCAAACTTCCCTGAAGGCTGAGTGGCGGTCAAGGTGACCAGCGTTTGCTGATCTCGATGAAAGGCCACGAGGTCAGTGACGTTCACATCTGCCACGCCATCGCCGTAGGTGAAGCAAAAAGCCTCATCGCTGGCGACGTAGCGTAGCGCGCGTTTCAACCTTCCGCCGGTCATGGTTGGAATCCCTGTATCGATCAGAGTGACGCGCCAGGGCTCGCAGTCATCTCGGTGAAACTCCATGCTATTTTTTGCGAGGTCGACGGTCACGTCCGCCGAGTGCAGAAAATAATTTGCGAAGTACTCCTTGATGACCTGGCCTTTGTAGCCGAGGCAGATGACGAAATCGTTGATGCCGTACGCGGAATAAATCTTCATGATGTGCCAGAGGATGGGGCGTTCGCCGATCTCGACCATCGGCTTCGGACGCAAAGAGGTCTCTTCGCTCAACCTGCTGCCCAGCCCACCCGCCAGAATGACTGCCTTCATTCGATCTCCGCATTTCAGCAGCTTGCTGGCCTCGCGCAGACGGGCCACACCCGCGTCCATCAGGCGCGGCTTTGGTCGTATTTCAGAGCCGCTCCAGGACGTTTCTGCATGGTTCAACGATAGTACGACGAGTCATCGATTAATAGACCGGCAGTCCGCAACATGGTCAAA
>DASWUZ010000314.1:0-3132 GCA_036401395.1 Acidisarcina sp. | reverse complement strand
TTATTGAGGATTGATTTCTGGTTGTTGAGTATTTCACTTTCGGACATGGTTCTCCTTTCCGGGCGCTCTCGCGCCCTTTTTGCTGATAAAAAGCGTCTGTAATCCGAGCTTTTTTTGGGATCGCAGCAGACTACTTCGTCCGCTGCTGAATTCCCCAGTGGTAAACAAACTCGACGTAGCCGAAATTGGAATCGCGATCGCGGGGGTAAACCGCGCCGATCACGCTCTTCCCCCATACATGCGCGTAGTAGAAGTTCATATCAAGCTGCTTGGCCACTGCCCAATCCGTACTGATGTCGTACATCGACGCGAAGGAACTATGGCCGCTGGGCCGTCCCGTAAATCCAAACACATTTTTGTCGAATGCACCGCCGCCGATATACCAGAAGTCTTTCGCGTTGCTCAACTGTAGCCAGTGAATGTCGCTGCGCATATTGACCTTGGAGCTCGGTTTGAGGATCGCCGAGACGAACTGGTCATTCAAGTTCATCGAGTTGAAAAATGGGTACCGGGCGTAAACACGAGGCGTCGGCAGCAATTGGCTGAACGTGTTGTGGGTGCCGTCGGCAGCGTTTCCATCGCCCGAACTGCGATATTCCCCAGCACGAAACCACGGATGCAGCCGGACCTTATCGAACTGATACCCGGCCTCAATGGCCCCGGCGGATGCACTCTGCTTCAGCGTGCCCCATTGCCCGTTCTGCAATGCACCCCAGCCCACGAAATCGAAGGTTCCGTTCATCAGGGGAGCAGTCCAGATCACATCGCCACCATAAGTCCCGAGCCGGATATTCTGGTGGTCAAGCCTGCGAGCGGCCAGCGGACGATTGTCCGTCTTCACTACACCGGTCCGCCCATCGTGATACCCAATCGCGAAAGCGCGCCACAAACCGGCCCCTTTCAAAAATGGGTGCGTCACCGCGCCGTATTGAATGTCGACGTCAATCTCGGGGTTGCCATTCATGTTGTAGACGCCCTGATCGGCGCGCGCAGCCAGCACTATCAAGTGGTAATTCCCGACGTTGTAGCGGGCATCGACCCCGTCGAGCGACCGCTGGGCATTCGAAAATCCGAAGTTACCGATCAGGCGCGCTGCAACCCGGTTCGCCTGCAGCCACGCGACTGACTTATTCTTCGGCGTCGTCTCCAGTCCCTCGTTGAACTCGATACGCCCGAGGCACAGCGAGCGATCCATCCCATGGAAGTGATAACGCACAAAACCCCGCTTTAAGAACGCCGCAGCGGGATAATCATTGCCCCCATCCGAGGCGAAATACGTACCCCCAAGTCCGAGCTGACCCTGCGGCGCGGCCAGCACTGCATCTTTAGGGAGCCCGAGGATTGACGGCTGAGCCAGTTCAAGCTGCCAGTCCCAATTCTTCACCTTCTGCATGACCGCAATTCGCAGCAGTGTCTGAACGTATGAATACGTCTCCGATGCAGGAGGCGCCTCAAACCACTGCCAGTTATCGATCCGGGTACGGTCGTAGATTGTGATCCCAACCGGCGAGGTGCTGGAAGGCGCCCCCGAGGGCGCCACCGATTGACCTGCCGGCGTCGCGGAGGCTTGCGCCAAACCCAGACGGCCGAGAACGGACCCGCTGCCGGACAATAAGGAGAGATGCGGTAACTTCAACCCACCGACAGGACTAGCTGGCAAAGCCTCGAATCGTTCGGTTGGTGAAGCAGTCTCTTGTGAATTTCGATCCTGCGCTTCAATGGCCACCGCAAATACAGCAAAGCAGATCAACAGCAAAATCTTTCTCTTCATGGGGATGGATTCTCGTCGACAGGGTACTGCCGCGCAAGCAACTAAAGGTGGAATCCAGCCTGCAACCAGCAAGTGCGGCGTCCTTTAACACGATCAACGCTCCTCAACAAAAAGTTGCAGAAAACAATCAACCTACGGTGCGGAGACGGCCGCTACTTTTATCTGTAATGTGAAGTCCGATCGGTAGTAACCAAAGCAACTTGAGGTGAACGAACGATGGCTACGTCCAACGCAGCAATTTCGCATTTCGGAATGGCATCATCGCCTAACCCTTCCCTCTACGAACGCCTCAACACCGATTGGCATGAGCGCGCATTACAGCTATTTATGGTAGTAGTATTGGCCCACTGGGCGGAGCACCTTGCCCAGGCATGGCAGATATACGTTATGGGGTGGCCGCGTCCGAGGGCAAATGGAATCCTCGGTCTCTGGTATCCCTGGCTCATCAAATCTGAACTGATGCACTATAGTTACGCTCTCGTCATGCTTGTTGGGATTTGGGTGCTCCGGCGAGGCTTTACTGGAACCAGTCGCAAATGGTGGACAGCAGCACTGGTAATTCAGTTCTGGCATCACATCGAGCACCTGCTCCTTATAGGGCAAGCGACCTTCCATCACAATCTTTTTGGTAAGCCCGTACCGTGCAGCATCCTCCAACTGTTCTTTCCACGCGTGGAGTTACACCTTTTTTATAATTCAATCGTCTTCATTCCCATGGTGATCGGCATGTATTACCACATGTTTCCACCTGCCGGGGAAGCAAGACAGATGAACTGCAGTTGTGCCTGGAATAAGGAAGGTCACGACTCTGCCTTACCGGCAAATTCCGCGAGCTAGTTCTGATCAAGATGAGCTCCATATTTCAATTCAGGTGGAACGTACGGTGACAAGCATTACGCATTTTCGTCTTGTCACCGGGTTAGGTCTTCTAGCCGCAAGTATTGTCTGTCTGGCGGCCTTCGGATGCGAGAAAAGAGAAACAAGTGCATCTGATTTGGCGGCCGAGGTTCACGTCTCACCGCAACCCCCTGTTACCGCCGCATCCACCGTAAGCATCCAGCTTCGAGACTTAGGTACAAAGCCCGTATCAGGAGCAGTAGTAACTGTAGAAGCAGACATGACCCACCCGGGAATGGCGCCCATTTTTAGCACGGCTGTGGAGAAGTCCTCGGGAAAGTATGAAGCTCCGATCACTTTCACGATGAGAGGTGATTGGATTCTTTTAGTACATATCAAGACTGCCACCGGTCAGACGCTAGAACGTCAGATCGATATAAAGGGTGTCGCGCCGGCCGCCGGGGGCAACCATCTCCATGAGTGATCTCTGCAATAGTGCCTTGGGAAATATTAAGTTTTTGTCT
>DASWUZ010000313.1:0-17374 GCA_036401395.1 Acidisarcina sp. | reverse complement strand
GGACGCGGAGTTCTACGCGGAGGCCGGCCATTGCGACCATGTTCACCAAGCTGTCGATTGCGAAGAGGTCGACGCGGCCTCGCATCAGGTCAGAGATGCGCGGCTGGGTGACCCCGAAAATGCGCGCGGTTTCAAGCTGGGTGAGTCCGGTCTCCGCGATGTGGTCCTGGAGGGCGAGCATGAGGGTGGCGCGGATCTTCATGTTCTCTGCTTGCGCTGGAGTATCTTCGATGGCGTCCCAGACGCTTTCGAATTTATCGCTCATGATGAATATCCCTTTGTAGATCTTTGTACCGGCGTGATGCCACTTCAAGGTCGGATCTGCTGGTCTTCTGACCTTTCTTTTGAAAGCAGTGCAGAACGAAAATCTGCTGACCGAACTTAGTTACGATTCGCTCACACTTCTTATATATAAAGCTTTGTATGTTTGTCAAATGGCCACTCTTTGCGGACGAATGCTCGGGTGAAGTAGATGGCGGATCCTGATGTGGCTATGGCGGCCGCGTAGAGGAATTCTTTGGAGGCGTCTTTGCGGGAGAAGAGGATGAAGAGGAAGCCTGCGAGGGCGAGGATGGGTGGGAGTGGGTAGAGCCAGAGGCGGAAGGGGCGGGGTAGTTGGGGTTCGCGGAGTCTTAGGACGATTACTCCTACTTGCTGGAGGATGAATTGCAGGAGGATGCGGATGGCTACTAAGGCTGCGATTACTTCTGGCAGGGGGAAGAAGCAGAAGAGGGTGGCTACTGCTCCGAGGGCGATTAGCGAGATGTGCGGGATGCGGTGACGCTGGTGGAGCTTGCCGAAGATGCGGAAGTAGTTTCCGTCGAGGGCGGCGGCGTAGGGTACGCGGGAGTAGGCCATGAGCAGCGCGAAGACCGAGGCGAAGGCCGTCCACATGACGAGGGCGGCGACTATGCGGCCTGCGAGTGGGCCGACGGTGCGCTGCATGACTACGGCTACTACGGCGAAGTGGCCTTGCGTTTTGACGGCGGCGGATAACTCCTGCCAGGGGAGTACGCCGAGCACGCTTACGCTTAGCAATAGATATAACGCTCCGACGAGAGCGATAGAAAGCATGATGGCGCGGGGGATGTTGCGGCCTGGGTTGCGGACCTCCGCGCCCAGGAAGGCTACGTTGTAGTAGCCCCAGTAGTCGTAGGTGGTGATGAGCATGGCTGCGCCGAGGCCTTCGAAGAATGCGGGGCTCAAGGTGAACGCGTTGGGCGGCAGAGTGAAGGCGAGGGCTGGATGAAAGTGAGTGAAGCCAGCGATGATCACGGCGGCCATGGTGAAGATGACTCCCGCCCAGAGTACCCAGGCCATTCGGGTAATGGCGCGGACGTTGCGGTAGAGGAGGAGGGTCACGAGGATGCAGGTCGCGGCGGCGAGGAAACTAGTGAGGGAGAGCGAGAGTCGGGGGTGAGCGGCGATTGATGCGTTCCGGTTTAGCGTGGGCCAGAGGTAGGCGGCGTATTGGGAGAGGCCGATGCATCCTGACGCGATCGAGAGCGGGGCGCTGAACCCCAGTTGCCAGATGTAGAGGAAAGAGAGCCAGCGACCTGCGGCTTCGCGACCGTAGATCTCGCGCAGGAAGGCGTAGGAGCCACCGGCCTGGGGCATGGCTGCGCCTAGTTCCGCCCATACGAGGCCATCGCAGACGGCGATGAGCGCGCCGAGAATCCAGCCGAGCATGGCCTGCGGGCCGCCCATGGCTGCGACGACGAGCGGCAGGGTGATGAAGGGGCCGACCCCGATCATGTTGATCATGTTCAGCGAGAGGGCGCTGCCTAGGTTGACCTGTCGGGTCAGGCCTTCGGTGTTGGGGCTGTTCGTGGGGGGAGGCTTCAAGCGGAGCCGGGCGTTCGGCGCGCCATGCTGATGACGAAGGCTGAGAATATTCCCTCGGAGGCTAAAGCCCTATCGGTTTGGGGAGGCTTACGGCACGACAGAAGCCGTGCCCCTTCAAAAGAAAAGGCGCGAACGGGCAGATGTGTTAGGCAGGAGAATTTTTCGGTAGTGGCAGGAAGAAGGCGTAGGGCGCAGGCCGCAAGGAAACTATCAGATGGCCAACGAGACTTGAGTTGCTCACGCATGGGAATGAAGGGGCCCTCCGGCTGCGTGGATTGTACTTTATGGGAGGATGAGCGGCCGATTGGCTGGGGCGCGTTGAAATGCGCCGGGAAGGTGTTGGAGCTAAGCTAACGACCGGTCGAGCCGAAGCCGCCGTTACCGCGTTCGGATGACGAGAGTTCCTCGACAATAACAATTTGCCAGGTTGTGAGGGAGTAGAAAGGGGATAGCTGAATGATTTTGTCACCTTTTCTGATGGGGACACTTACATCGCTAGTTAGCAGAGTTGCGTCTGTGATATGCCCAGCGTTATTTCGGCGTAAAGAAAGGGAAATAGCAGGCTGGTTCACATTGATGAGACAAACAAGAATCTCGCCACGGTATCCTGCGTCAATGCGTCCGCCTGCGTAGGTGATGCCTTTGGCGGCCATAGAAGATCGATCGCCGAGCACGAAGCCGCAGCCGGGAGGGCCCTCAAGCGCAATACCTGTTCGCAACTTGACTGGCACACCCGGCTGGAGGATGGCATCTTCAATCGCATACAGATCGTAACCAAGGTCGCTGCCAGGGAAGGAGACCGTGGGCGGCCTTGCGCCGGGATGCAGCATCTTCACGCGGATGGTCTCCGGCTGAAGAGCGTTGTACCGTGGTTGTTCTTCCGCAGGCGCGTCCGCGGTGGTGTCCAGTATCCGGTCAGTTCGTGGCTCGGGGATAACGGGCCTTACTTTTCGCCGGTGACCGATTCAGCCTTGCGTTGCTTGGCCCAGCGGCGCTTCTGCGCAAGTCCGATGCGGGCCCGCGCTTCAGCACTCATTACCCGCCGCTTGCGTCCCTTACCGGAGGTGACTTTCTCAGCCAGGGCCTTTATTCCGTTTGAAGAACCGGATGACTGCAGGAGTTCACGTACACGGCGTAAGGTGGAAAGCTCTTGATCGATTGCGCTAATGATCTCTGATCTTTGCATTCTTTGGTATCTCTCTCTTTGTGTGATATGGGGTTATGGCAAGGACTTTCCGACTGTCCTGGCAGTACCTTGCCGTTAAAGATGTTTCTAATCAATCCTAACAATGAGGCGGAACTGCTGCTGGATCGAGAGGTAAATCTTCTTCACAATACACACATCGTAACAAGGATTGCACGCTAATTCCGGTAGGGTGCAGCAGCGTTCCTCGTCCTCTATGTAATGTCACAGATGCAGTTACGAATTGGCTTATAGAGCGGCTGGAAGCTGCTGTAGCGATGACAAGCGAAAACTAAGATCAGCCGAATGCGGCCCTTCTACTTAGGATCAAAGTTAAGTCAAACTGAAAAGGCCCTGCTTTTAGCGTGCGAACTTTGTGTCACAAGCCTAATGGCCTGGCATATCTCAGCACCAGGTGCGTGGACCATTGGCCAGGCCAAGCGCCAATAGCAGCCTGCTCTCGCGATCGCGCATCTCCTGATCTTCCCTGCGACGCTCCAGTGCCATTTGGATAGTGGCGTGCAGCTCACGCTCTGAAAAAGGCTTCATCATGTATCCGTAGGGCTTGGTCGCTCGCGCCCTTTGCAGCGTGCTCTCGCCGGCGAAGGCGGTGAGGTAGATCACCGGTATGCCAGCTTCGGGGGGAAGCCGGCCCGCGGTCTCTATGCCGTCGATGTCGCCGTCGATGTGGATGTCCATCAGGACTACGTCAGGCTTTCGCTCCTTGACGATCTTCAGGGCGTCTTCGCCCGAGCTGACCACGGCAATTACTTTGTACCCGAGCTTGATAAGTTGCTGCCTAAGATGCAGACCTACTATGCGTTCGTCTTCGACGACGAGGATGCGCGTGTCGGCGGACAACGGCAAAGGTTCCACGTCGCCTACCGGAGCCGTCCGGGAACTGATCGCGTCAGCTCCGAAGGTCTCCCCGGTATCGCACTCCGGCGACTCAACGGATGAGGAAATGAGTACGGCGCCTGCGCCGATGGACTTGGACTGTCCTGGAGAATTCGACAAATTCTTAAGCCTCTTTCTTCTGTTTCTGATCGGCATCTATTGCCGCTTGCGATAGCTGGCTGGCGCGTTTTCTCGCTGGACATTTTTATCCGGGTGAAATTCTTACGGAGCCATCCTGCCCCACCCAGCGGCGGAAAAATGTCTGATAACAGACATACTTCGTAAAGTGCCGGTGAAGTGCAGCCGATAACCTGAAAGATCGCCCCACAAGGCAAAAGTTGAGTCTCTCTAGTCGATGGTGTGGTCAGCGCCTTTGGGGCAGGCCAAGATACAGGGCCCGGCAGCTAAGCATTGATTCGGAGGTTAGTACCATGAGCGATCCTGCAATTCTCATCATCGAAGACGATCCAGTGATCCGTTTGGGCATGCATGTAAGTCTCAGGGCGCAGCACTTTAATACTTACCTTGCCGATGATGCGATCGTCAGCATCGCGCAGGCGCGGAAGTACGTCCCCGATCTCATCATCCTCGATCTGGGATTGCCTGCAGGAGACGGGTTTGTGGTGATGGACAGGCTGAAGCAGTTCCCCAGCCTGGCTGTCATCCCAATCATCGTCGTCTCGGGCCGGGATCCGCGGTCAGCCGAGCGCAAGGCACTCGAATGTGGCGCGAGCGCCTTTTTGCAGAAACCGGTCGATAACCAGTTGCTGCTGTCGGTGATTCGAAGGTTGCTGCCAAAGGAAAGAGCGACTACAAGCTGGCATCAGGAAATCGCCGGCGCATAATCTTATGCCCGATACCGTGCCCTTACCTCAATCTTGTTTGTGGTCAAGCAAGAAGGAGGGCAGCTTCTGTTTTCTGGCCTGGTTATACGATAAACGGCGCAGAAGCTGCCCCTTGCCTGCCTAGGCGGCGGGAGCTACCAGCAATGGCTCAATTGATGGCTGGGGGAGAACTTCCGGCATTGTCACATCAACATAGCGGCCCTGAGCCACCTCAGAGAAGACGCGATTTGCCGTGTCTTCGGTGCGGGTGGTGCTGATATGAAGACTTTGTACGGCCTTGATGGTGACAGTCGCGAGCAAGAACCGGTTAGGGATCTTAATACCAGCGGAATAGACTAATTCGGAGCGCATTGAGCCTCGGTTCTTCGTTCTATTGATTCTTTTGATTCTGTTAAGTATGTTGCCGCACCGCAAAGCTCGGGCCGCGCTGAAAAGAGGCCGCCCGCCAGCTGAAAAGGGGTCACAAGCGGAAAAGTAAGACTATTACCAGCATACTCTTTTGGGGATGGAATTTACGTCAAAATTCGGTCAGATTGGGTGATGGGCGGATCGATTGCCCGTAATGGGCCCGGCAGTATCTATTTGTGCAGACGGATGGAAGGATTAATAACTTTCCTTGATGGGAGTCAGCGCATTTTTCGACTCCGGGGCGCGGGGATCGACGCCAAAGTCCCATACTGACAAGTTCATCTCCTTGGGCGAGAGCACCTCCATCAGGGCGTACTCGCCAATCGAGAGCGGTTCCTTTGGAATGAGCTTCATCCAGTGGCGGCCGGGAAGTACTTCGGCTTGTGTATCCACAAAATTCTCAGACTGAGACACATTGCCGAGCATACTAACGTTCATGGCCGCAATCACCCTGGTGTTGCGCTTTGCCTGTACTTTAACGATAGCGTAGCGGCTGGACGGGGAACTGTGGGTATTTTTATCTTTGATCGATCCGGCACCGTGAGTATCGACGGTGTGCTCCGGGCCTTGGGCCATGGGCAGATCGCCGACTTTGTCGTCGGGGTCAATGCTGACGTAAATCACGGGCTGGTTCACGTGGAACTGCACCTTGGACCGCGGGCCCTCAATCTGTACCAACTGCCTGGTTCCGCCAAAAGGGTTGATGGCAGCGCGGAGCACGTTGTGGGTGCGGTTCTCGTTGACGTTGCCGCTGTTCTGCAACAGTTCTACAAGTTCAGGCTGGCCTTGGAACGTGTCCATGACCCAGACGCCGTCCGAGTCCGGCAGGCGCAACCCGGGGGCAACTTGCGGAGTGCGAGCGGCGAGATCGGCGCGCTCCGCAGCCTCTTCCTTATCGATGGCAGATGCCTCGGCCGAGGCAGGCGAAGACTCCGTTGCAGGCGCGCCTGAAGCAGCGTCGGGGGAATGCTCCCTCGCCCATTTTTCCGTTGCGGGCCAGTCGACCAAATTCGATGGAAGCTCCTCCCATTCGCCGTCACGCTCGGCGCTTATATAGCGGACGCGGTCTTTAACGACTTTGTACTTCGTAACAACCTGGTAGGAGCCGTCCTTTAAAATGAGACGCTGGCTGCCGCCTTGCGCGAAGACGCAGACGGAAAGCAGCAGTATCAAACATGCGATGTAACGAGATGGGCGCATCAAACGTCTATTAGACGGGATGCCCTCGCTGGAAGTCATCTCTCACCGTCATCATCAGGCGGGGGCGCAGATTTGGCAGGCCTGCCGAGGGTATGCCTCTCCGTGCAGCCAACCTGATCGGCCTGTCACCAAAGCTTATCTATCCATCGTAGTTATTGTCTTGGTTATTACCCTGGGTTGTTATACTGGCAATGGACGACTTTGTGACAAAATGGCCGATACAAGCCGATGAAGCAGATGTGCCTGACACGATAAGGCATGCCCCAGTTCGTCGTGCACCCGCCCGCCCTGCGGCTACTCGTCCTGCTCTAGCTCGCTCTGCCGCGATCGGCTGTGTCGCGGTTGCGTGCATATTGTTCCTGGTTTTTGCTGCGACGCTGCAGGTCGCCCACTCCCATGTAGACGACAAGGCCGCGGACCATTGTCAGATCTGCTTTGCGATCCACTCTGCAATGCCCGCCGAGGCAGTCACTGCCGGCTTCGTCTTCACCAGCATTGAACAACCTGCCGCGGAGCTGATTCACGCTGCGCCTCCACGCTTCTGGATTTCTCCCTACGCGAACGGGCCCCCTGTCCTGAAATCTGCTTAGTAGCTCGTCCTTTTGCTTTCGGGTAAGAGGGCGACTCCCCGCAACTTCAAGCTGCCTTTCAGGAGACACTCCATGCCTACCAAGCGCCTACCACGCGCCTTCGTCTTACTTCCTATCACGCTTACTGTTATCTTTTTGACCGGGATCCACGCTCTCGCGCAGACCGCACCGCGGCACACGGCACCGGGGGGCACCGGGACTGCCGGCATGATCAGTGGCACCGTCACTGATAGTTCCGGCGCCATTATTCCTGGCGCAAACATCGAAATCCATAATGCGCTCACGGGATTTCATCAGACCCAGACGACAGATGCGGGGGGGCAGTTCCGCTTCACCAACCTTGCTTTCGGCAATTATCACCTTTCGGTGGTCGAACCGGGCTTCCAGCCAATCAAAGACGACGTTCCTGTACAAAGTGTCGTCGCCGTGACGCGGAATTATCCGATGCAGGTAAGTACCACGAGCACGACGGTGACCGTTGAGGCAGATAGCAACGACGTAGTTGAGGGCGACCCGAGTGCGCATACGGACATCGATCGTTCGCTGGTTGACAGGCTGCCGCTGCTCAGCAGTGAGTCGGGCGTGAGTGCGGCAATCACGCTCGCCAGCCCTGGAGTGACGGCTGACTCTAATGGCATGTTCCACCCACTGGGCGAGCACGCGGACACCAGCTACAGCATCGACGGCCAGCCTATCAGCGACCAGCAGAGTAAGACCTTTTCTAATCAGATCTCAATGAACGCGGTGCAGTCTCTGCAAGTGATAGAAGGTGTCATTCCGCCAGAGTATGGAGACAAGGCCAGCCTTGTCGCACGGACGACCACTCGCTCGGGGTTGGGCACGCCGAGGCCGAGCGGCGATATCAGCTTCAGTTATGGGTCGTTTGGATCAACGGTGGCTGGTGGTTCGCTTGCCTTTGGATCGGCAAAATTCGGAAATTTCATTACCCTTGATGGGGCCAACAGTGGTCGCTTCCTTGATGCTCCAGAGCGGCAGATACTACACGGCCACGGCAATAATGAGAGTGTGTTTGATCGCGGGGATTATGCGCCTGGCGCCGACAATACACTGCACCTCAACCTCACCTTGTCGCGGTCATGGTTCCAGGTGCCGAACCAGTACGACCAGCAGAGTTTGGGCCAGGACCAGCGATCGCAGATATTCAATTTCAATGTAGCTCCATTCTGGACTCATCTTTTCAGCGAGACTTCGTTAATTAGCGTTAATCCTTATCTTCGCCAGGATAATGTCCATTATTATCCGAGCGATGACCCGTTCAGCGATACTCCAGCGACGCTTGCGCAGGACCGCCAATTACGGAACCTGGGACTTAAGGTGGACTACTCCTTCGTGAAGGGGATTCATAACTTGAAGGCGGGGGCCGATATCAATCACACTTTTCTAAAAGAAGGATTTGCCGTGGGACTCACCAGCCCCACCTACAACGCAGTTTGTGTTGACGCGAATGGCAACCCGGTTGTTGCCGCCGGGATTACCGATCCTGCACAATGCAGCACCCAAGGATACAGCGCCAATCCCGGCTTCCAGGCAGGACTACTGCCGTTCGACCTGAGTCGCGGCGGTTCTGATTTTCGTTTCAGCGGCCGGACCGACGTCAAAGAAGAGTCCGTTTACTTTCAGGACAACATTACCCTTAAGAGCTGGCAGTTCCTGGCCGGGCTTCGGGGCGATAACTACAACGGTCTCAGCAGTCGAGTAATGATTCAGCCGCGGGCAGGAATCACTTATAACCTCAACCGCACCGGCAGCGTTCTGCGCGTCGGCTACTCTCGCCTGATGCCTACTCCCTATAATGAAAACCTGATTCTTTCCAGTTCAACCGGGAGCGGCGGACTGGCTACTGATCTAGGGGCGGCCGCAGCGAAGCCACTTTCTCCGGCGGCTCGAAACCAGTACGAAGCCGGCTTCGAGCAGACAATCAGCAAGCATCTGGTAGTCGATGGGGAGTATTTCTGGAAGGAAACAAAGGACGACTTCGACTTTGACGTGCTGCTAAATACGCCACTTACATTTCCGATCCAATGGCGCAAGTCAAAGATCGACGGCTTCGATATGCGGGTAACTATGCCGGCTCTTCATGGTGTCTCCGCTTATAGCGTGATAGGTCATACCCGGGCGCGGTTTTTTGGGCCAGAGCAGGGCGGCATCCTTTTCAACAATCCGAACGGAATCACCAATTATGCCCCCTTTCGGATCGATCACGACCAGGCCTTCCAGCAGACCTCACATTTGCAGTTTCAACCGCGGCCTGAGCATGGCTGGTACGGATTCACCTGGAGCTACGAAAGCGGGCTTGTTGCCGGCAATGCACCATTTGCAGCCGACCCAAGTACTCCGGTCAACCTTGGCTATCTAAGTGGCGACCAGCAGGCCCAGATTGAACTTTCGTGTGGCGGAGTCCGCGCAACCTTGTCAGCGCCGCTGACGACCTGCGCACCGTCGCAGCTCTTTTCGCCGCTGGTGAGTATCCCAGCGCCTGGCACCGAAAATGACGACCGCAATCCGCCACGTGTGGCGCCACGCAGCATTTTTGATATGGCCGCGGGCTGGGACAACCTCTTCCACCGGGACCGCTACAAGACCAACGTAAGCATGACAGTCAGCAACCTGACTAACAAGGTCGCACTGTATAACTTTCTTTCTACCTTCAGCGGGACCCACTTTGTTCCGCCGCGCGCCTACACTGCACAGATGACTTTCAACTTCTAGTTCGCGACGATCAGGGAATTACTTAGAAGCGGGCCGGTCGGCTACCGGTCCGCGTAATATCCGGGCCTGGTCTGAACGATGAGGTCTTTCTTGTTCGTTTCCAGTTCGATCTTATGGAAGCCGTTCATCGAGCTGTCTTTGTCAGGCGTATAACCCAGCACGTACTGGGTGCGAAGCTCTTCGGCGATTAACTTATAGATATCGTCAACATTCTCTTTCTTCTTCGCCTCAAAGAACCGGCCGCCTGTCTCGTCCGCGATCTGTTGCATGATTTTCTTGCCATCTACGCGCGGCTCTTCCTGCCGGCGCTGCCCTCCACCACCTTTGCCGCCGCCGCCACTGCCGGGCCAACCGCCACCACCCCCGCCGCCCGGAAAGCCGACGCCGCCTCGTCGGTGCTCATGATCTCCGCCCTGGTTTTCACGATGGCCTTCTTCACCTTTGAAATAGATGGTGTAGACACTGGTCTCCGCGCGCTGTGCGGACTCGATGGCCTCATTCAATGTTTCCTTGCTGCCGCGGTCGTCTCCGTCGCTGAGCAGCACGATTGCCTTCCGTCCGGGCTGCTTCTTCATCAACTCATCGGCGGCCAGGAATACTGCGTCATATAGCTGGGTGCCTCCGCCACGACGCCTGCCGCTATTCGCGCCGGGATCGCCCAAATCCGGGTCATGGGAGCCGGCGCCCTGCGAGCCGCCACCCGTAGGAGAATCCTCCTCTCCCGGTCCGAGCACTTGAAGAGCGGCGTGCAGCTTGTCCTTGGACGAGGTGACGTCCTGAAGCAGTTCGACCTCACGATCGAAGTGAAGCAGGAAAGCCTTGTCGGCCGGCAGCGTGAGGATTTGATCAAAAAAATTCTGGCTCGCTTTGCGCTCCTGATCGAGCGCATTGCGCATGCTCCCACTTGTATCTACGAGCAGCCCGACAGTGATCGGCAAGTCCTTGTCGAGGTTGAAATACTTGATCGCTTCCGGACGGCCATCTTCCTGGAGGGTAAAGTCATCCTTCGTCAGACTGGTAACCAGCTGACCTTTTTTGTCGCGGACTGTGACTGGTAGAGTGACAAACCGGGCATCGAGGGTCAGTTTCGTGCCGGGTTGCCCTGACGGAGCCTGTGCCATCATTTGGGTGTCGGACCCGTTCAGCGTTATTGCGGCGCAGAGACAGCATAGGCAAGGAAGAGAAACCCGGACGGGCGTTGCTTGCTCGGCCCAAAAACTAAATGTCATTTCGGTGTAACCTGGTGGCGATTGCCGATAGTTAGACGGAATGCGCTGTGTGAAGTTGCCGGTTCGTTGTGTGGCTGGCTTTTCGAGTTGCGATCTGGGCGAAACGCTGCACAATCGGCGATAGCTGCCCTGTAACATAGGCTAGTTCAAGGTTGCTGACGATCTTCGCGTCCCGCAGGGGCAGGCAGACTACATCGGGAGGCGCGATGCGGCGCACGCAGGCCGGAGCGATGGTAACTCCAAGCCCGGCACCGATCAGGCCCAGTATGCTGAGCCAATGTGGAGCTTCCTGGACGATCTGCGGCCTGAAGCCATACTCCTCACAAAGAGCCAACGACTTCTCATAGGCGCGATTGCCGGCGCTGCGTGGATAGTAGACAAATGGCTCATCCCTCAGCGAACCGGACGAAATATTCTTTTGTTTTGCACGCGGATGGGTCACCGGTAGCACTGCCACAAAGGGCTCGGAAAAAATTGTAGCGATAGTCAGGCCTTCAGCCGGATCGCTGTCGCGCAGGAAGCCGGCGTCGAGTGTGCCATTCAGCAGCCCACTGACGACGAGGGAGGTAAAGGCCTCATGCAGGCGCAGACTGACGCGGGGGTAAGCTTCGCGATAGGTCCGGAATATGTCCGGCAAAGTTGCGAGCATTCCCGAGCCGACAAATCCGACGTTCAGCGATCCCACTCCACCTAGTCCGATGTCTCTGACTTCCTGGACGTCGCGCTGCAGGTTAGCTAACATGCGCTGCGCACGCGGCAGGAAAATAGCGCCGGCCGTGGTGAGGCTCACCGTGCGGGACGTCCTTAACAGCAGGGGGCAGCCCAAAATCTCCTCCAACTTGCGGATTTGCTGAGAGAGAGGAGGCTGCGAGATGTTCAACCTTCGGGCCGCACGACCGAAGTGTAGCTCCTCAGCGACGGCAACGAAGTAGCGGAGATAACGCAGCTCTATATCAGTATCCATTCGTTAAACATTATAATTCCGGCTAACAAGATATTGGACGTATTGAATGCTGCCGCCTCACAATGTAGCAGGGGGTGACATATGCCAGCAGCTAAAGTAACTGCAGACGCAGAAAAGATGGGCAATGGTCTTCCACAGATTGAGATACGGCCGTTACTCATCGGGGAAGACAGCACCGCTTTTCGTACTTTGAACGAGGAGTGGATCAAGCTCCATTTCACTCTGGAAAAGAAAGACAACGAAACCCTCGGCGACCCTGAGAACACGATCCTGCGCAGGGGCGGGGAGGTATTCATGGTCTACGTAGATGGCCGGGCGGTGGGATGCGTGGCGCTGATTCCAATGGGCGAAGGCGTTTTTGAACTATCGAAGATGGCGGTCGCCGCAGATCTGCGCGGTCGTGGCATTGGCCGGCGACTGCTTGTGTACGCGATCGATAAGGCGCGGCAGATGGGCGCGAGGTCGTTGTTCCTGGGCAGCAACTCGGTGCTTAAGAATGCCGTGCATCTCTATGAGTCAGTCGGCTTCCGCCACGTTCCTCCAGATCAACTTCCCGACACGGGCTATGCGCGCGCCGATGTTTTCATGGAAATGGCGCTCGAAGCGGTTGGGGGCGCGGTCTGCGTCCCCACATCAACCAACCGGCGGCCAACAAAGTGATAACCGCAATGAGCGTCTGCGAAACTACGCAGTAGATGCACCATAGCTGAAGCACATGCGCCTCGATATTGGTGAGTCGAAGCGCGAATCCCAGCCCTATCAGAGCGGCTACCAGCACCAGCAAACGGCGTCCCGCAAGTGCGAGCACTGCGAGTAGCGCGTAACCGGCAATTCCGATTGCCGCTACGGGCACTCCATGGATTTCTGCATAGCGACTATGGTTCACGACGCCGCAGTCCCAATGGTCATTTACACTACATGGCTCAAAAGTCTGGCTGCGATGTATCTGTAGGGTGAGCGCTGAAACTGCCACTCCTGCAACGGCAAGCAACGCAATTACGTAGCGCAAGTAGATCTCCTCATCGAGTGCCGGCGTGCCTGGGCCCGTTGGGACGACGATAATGCCCAGGCTTGGAAGCGCGACTGTATCCAGAATACCGCTCCCGACACGTACCGTCAGCGGCGGACTTTGCGCTTCCCTTCCCTTAGACTTCCTGCGATACTTATACGTGCCCCTCCGGTACGCCCAACAAAACCAGCAAAATCAGGTGACGCACTAATGTCTGCAAAGTACATCTTTGTGACTGGCGGAGTTGTGTCCAGCCTCGGTAAGGGTCTGGCCGCAGCGTCGATAGGTTGTCTGCTCGAAAGTCGCGGGCTCCGCGTCAACCTTATGAAGTTCGACCCATACCTGAACGTTGACCCCGGCACGATGTCGCCTTTCCAGCACGGCGAAGTCTTCGTCACCGACGACGGCGCTGAGACCGACCTGGACCTCGGCCATTACGAGCGATTCACCCACGCCCGCCTGAGCCGCGACAATAATCTCACGACGGGTCGCATTTACGAGCAGATCATCACCAAGGAGCGACGCGGCGACTACCTAGGCAAGACTGTCCAGGTGATTCCGCACGTGACAAATGAGATCAAGAACGCGATTCGCAAAGTGGCAGCGTCTGGCGTTGACGTCACGATCGTCGAAATAGGCGGCACGGTGGGCGATATCGAATCGCTCCCGTTTTTGGAGGCCATTCGGCAGATGCGCCAGGAACTAGGCCGAGAAAATACAGTGTTCGTCCATGTGACGCTGGTGCCGTGGATCGCGGCCGCACAGGAACTGAAGACCAAGCCCACACAACACTCGGTTAAAGAATTGCTTTCGATCGGTATCCAGCCTGACATCCTGCTGTGTCGAACTGATCGCGCCCTCTCGCGCGAAATCAAAGATAAAATCGCGCTTTTTTGCAATCTGGAAAATCGCGCTGTAGTGGCAGCGCGTGACGTGGCTTCAATTTACGAAGCACCGCTTATGTTTTCGCAGGAGGGCGTAGACGCGCTGGCCCTTAAGTACCTGCACATAGAGGCCAAAGAGGCCGACCTGACTAAGTGGAGCAGCCTGGTGGAGCGTTGCTACAATCCGGCTGACGAAGTATCAATCGGCATTGTCGGGAAGTATGTCGAGTATGAAGACAGCTATAAGTCGCTGAAGGAAGCGCTAACTCATGGCGCGCTGGCTGAGAATCTAAAACTCCGTATTACATGGATCGAAGCGGAAGGCCTGGAATCAAAGCACCCGGACGACCGTAGTTACGAAGACCAGTTAGCGGGATTTGACGGCATTCTGGTTCCCGGTGGATTTGGAAAGCGCGGTATCGAGGGAATGCTCAATGCGATCCGCTACGCTCGGGAAAATAATGTTCCCTACTTTGGAATTTGCCTGGGGATGCAGACCGCTTGCATCGAGTTTGCGCGAAATGTTTGTGGTTTGCACGCGGCAAACTCCAGCGAATTTGATCCTGCCGCTACTCATCGCATCATTTACAAGCTTCGCGAATTAACCGGAGTGGAAGAAATGGGCGGAACCATGCGTCTCGGTGCCTGGGCCTGCGTACTGCAGCCTGAGTCACTCGCGTTCGAAGCTTATAAAAATGAAGAGATCAGTGAGCGCCACCGCCATCGCTATGAGTTCAACCGCGAATATGAGGCGCTCTTGACTGGCGCGGGCCTTCGCATCACGGGCACCACGCCGGACGCGACTTACGTTGAGATCGTTGAGATTCCCGGTCATCCATTCTTTCTGGGATGCCAGTTCCATCCTGAATTCAAGTCAAAGCCGCTGGAGCCGCACCCGCTCTTCCACTCTTTCATCCACGCCAGCTATGAGAACCGGAAAAGGACCGCGCTGCCACTGATGGCAGAGACCAGGGAAGTATTTCGCCGCAGCTAGCTGTTGTTCTTTTTGGGGAAGCAATTTCAGGCGCGGACAGCAAGCAGCGGCGAGTTCTGGAATGCCGCGCCCTTTTACGTAACTCTTCCAATTTGGAGGCTTAATGACAGTTGACTACCTGGCTTTTCGAACCAGGCCACATGCCAGTGGCGGATTGGTCATCTGTTTGGCGAATACCCTGTAACTAGGTCGGCCGGGCTGCAGCGTCGACCAGTAGCCGGAGCGCGAAAGCAGTGGCTTATGCTGGTCGATGATTTGGTTGGTTAAAATCTTAACGCCGCACTCTAGATTATTCTTTGGCTGTAGTATGGTCCGAGAGTCGTCGTCAGGCTTGAGCAGTTTGTCCTTGTCCCAGTTGAAGTCGCAACCGTAGCGCTCAGCATCTTCATAAGTCAGTTGCAGCAAGCCTTCGCTGCGAACAGCCCGGCCGGTGACGGAGTCTTTCACCGCGACGGCGGGCTCAGTGTGGCGGGCACGCGTGGCGGGATCAAGTCCGGCCTCAGCACCGGCAAGCGCCTGGAAAAAATATGCCCAGTACGCGCGCTTGTCCACCTCGGACATCTGGTAAAACCTTGGGCAGAAACGGCGAACGTCGTGCGGTACTTCAGAGCCCAACATCGAGGCCGGCAGCGCCCGCTCTACAATCTCGTCCCATTGCGGGTCCCATGTGTTACCGCCCAGCTGTACTTTCTTAGCGTCGATCGGCGTGGCCGGGGCTGGCTTTGTAGCCGGCTGCGATGGCGGAGCGACGGTAGTAGCTTGATCCGCGGAGCGATTGCAGCCGCCGGCGAGACTTAGAATCGCCAAGGTACTTACTTGTAAGAGACTTTTACTTACGGTCACGAGCGGATTTGTTGCTTTAGATCGGGATCGTGGATTCAGCTGAGTTCCCGGGTTTCTGCGTTCTTGTCTCATAACCCGATCTGCTTCTCAATCTCTAATAAAAGGATAGCAGTTTGGATGGCTTCACTACGCCAAGTTATTTTTGCTTTTAAGCCGTGTGTTATCAACCAGTTAGTAAATTTGCCACGCTTTGGGCTATTGACAGGTTTTGGGGGCGCTGCTTTTTGGATGACTGGACGACCTTGCCGTTGACGGAAGCGAGAAGAAGTACGGTGGTCTGGCGTCCGGAGTTGGAAGTTCATTCAATAATTGAAGAAAATGTGGCCGTTGTGCTATCGCTGGAAACGCAGATCCTTCACTCCGTTCAGGATGACAGGATTTGTTTAACAATTTTGAGACTCGGGACACTAGCACCTGCGGGTACCTCTAAACCCAGGTCTCGAGCGCGAGACCTGGGCCACCTGTCCAAGAAGTGAAGAGATGTGGCCGTCACGCATATTGATGGAAACGCAGATCCTTCACTCCGTTCAGGATGACATTCGTTTAATTTGAGACTCGGGACTAGCACCTGCTGATACCTCTAAACCCAAGTCTCAAGCGCGAGACCTGGGCCACCCACCCAACCGCCCTTGTACTCCGCCTGCCCGGTCGCCCTTGTGCTATTGGGCTTTCGGTTTTTACCGCAGCGAAGTAACATGGCGATGCGTCCCGGAGTTGCACACCATGAAGCTTCCAAATGTGTTGCTGTGTATTGCGATAGGGATGCGTATCTCTTCACCGACCGCGATTGCATCGGCGCAGGTTGCCCCCTCCGACCCAAACCAGTATATGCAGTTGGCCGCAAACGCCGACAGCCTGACGGCCACAGACATGAAACCGTGGCATCTACGTGCCAAGTATCAGCAAACGGATCCCGACGGGACAACGAAAAGCCCGGGAGTGATCGAGATATGGTGGGCCGGTCCGGAGAACTATAAGGTCAGCTATTCGAGGAAGGAATTTACTCAGACCGAGTACCGTGTTGGCGACAAAATGTTCTTGACGGGGGAGGAGGCCTGGCCGCCTGTGCTTGAGCGTAACGTGCTTGGCTTGCTGGTCGAACCACTTGCTGGAATCCAATCCCCGGTTGAATTGAGCTTCACGGAAAAAGAGATAAGCCTTAGGGGCCAAAAGTTGGAATGTTATACAGGGACTTCAGCAGCCGAACCGCATAAAGTTTCTACGGTCCAGGCATACTGCTTCAAGATTCCCGACCCGACGCTCCGGCTGATGATCGACACCCAAGGATCCATAACCAGCTTCAATAAGTTCGCGGATTTACAGAGCCACCATCTAGCAACCCACATTAATAAAGAACTATCGAAGACCCGCGCCATCGACGTCCTTGTGGAACAAGTTGATTCCTCTCTCGCGGCTGAGGCGTCGACTTTGGCCCCGCCCGCAGATGCGCGCCTCTTGCCTGCTGCCGCGCCCAGCCTTGGCGGAGGCTGGGTCTCACCTGTTTTGCCTCCTAAAGTGCTTCATCATGTTGAACCGGATTTTCATCCGGACTCTTGGGACCATCCATTCGACGTAGTTGTCACAATCACACTTCTCGTTAACACGTCGGGAGCGCCAGCGGACTTGAATGCCATCGGCGGACCCCTCGAACTGCAGCGAGAAGCTTTGCAAGCGGTGGGGAAGTATAGATTTAAGCCTGCAATGTACTTGGGCAAGCCGATAGAGGTCGAGATCTGTGTTGATGTCCGTTTCC